>JAEWNA010000041.1 GCA_023392975.1 Pseudomonadota bacterium
GCGCGTAGGTCTCGATCGCGGGATCGGCCTCGGCGGCGGCCAGGAACGCGGCGCGCAGGCCACCGTCGCGATCGTCGCAGGGGGCATGGGTCGTCACCGATTTGCGCACCGGCAGCGACCGGCCCCGACGGAGCATGCGGGGCGGCGCATCGGACAGCCGCTCCGCAGGCGTCCCCGCGGGGGCGGTGCAGTCCGGCGGGAGGGCCAGGTCGTATGCCGCGGCGCCGGCCTGCGGCCCCGGCAGGAAGACGTCGTCCGTCGCCGGGGTGTCGTCGCCGGCCGGCGGCGCATGCGGCAACCCGTCGTAATCCGACCGGCAGCGCGGATCGTCGATCACCGCCAGCACGTCCAGCCGGTGGCGAGGTGGCCGGCCGAGGCCCGCGCGCTCCAGCGTCTCGGCGCGCAGCTCGGCGAACTCCGGCTCCGGCCACAGCAGGGCCGCGCCGGCGGACAGGATCGCCTCGGCGGTCGCCGCGGCGGTGTCCGGTGCGCGATGGCTGCGCAGCGCGACCACGACGCAGACCCGCGCATCGGCCACGCTCGCCTGCGGCGGCAGGGTGTCCAGCACCACGCGGACCGCCGGTGCCGGCACGGCGTCCTGCGCCGATGCCACCGCGTCGGCGGCGAAGCCGGCGTCGCGCAGCCAGTGTCGCACCGCCCGCAGCGTGGCCGGCGCATCGCAGAGCAGGGCCATCCGCGGACGACGCGCGGGATCGAGCGCGACGAAGGCGGCGTCGCGGGCCTGCAGTTCGCGCAGGCCGGCGTCCAGCTGCGCACGATGGACGCGGCTCAGGCAGGGCCGCAATCCGGCGCGTCGGGGCGGGATCGCGGGCAGCGGCGCGCAGGCGCCGTCGATCGGCACCAGCGTCGGCAGCTTGCCGGCGCCGCGGCGGATCGCGCGTGCGGCATCGAAGCTGGTCAGCGGTTCGGGGCCGGTCTCGCTCGTATGCGTGCGCAGGTCCACGCGCAGGCGCGCGGACGTCGCGCCACCGACGCGACGCTCGGCGATCAGGGTCAGCGGCCCTGCGGGCACGGGGCCGGCGGCAGTGGCGTCGATCACGCGCAGCGCCGGCGACGGTCCGGCGAACGCCGTGCCCAGCCAGGCGGAGAACGCGGCGCGCCGACCCGGCGGCAGGAACAACCGGAGGTGGCGCTGCAGGCTTGCGGTGTCGCGGGTCGACAGTGCGTCGCGCACCCGCGCCGCGATGCCGGGGGTCGCCGCGATCACGGTCATCCGCCAACGCCCCGCGGAATCGCCGGCGGCTTGCGCCCAGCGCCAGACGATCAACGCCTGCAGCACCCAGCGCAGGCCTGTCCCCGGTGCGAGCCGCAGCGCGTGGTGGGCGCGATCCGGGATGCCGGGAAGTTCGCGCAACGCCGGCGACCCGCAGGCGCGGCGATGCAGCGTGTCGGCATCGTCGCTGCGGAACGCCTCGTGCGCCAGCAGCAGGTGGACCAGCGCCTGCCGCTGCGCCGCGTTGAAGTTGCCGACCCGGGTCCGGCACACGCGCTCGGTGCACCACCAGCGCAGCAGCTCGGCACCGGCCGGCGACAGCCGCGGCAGCAGCGGCGTCGATGCGCGTCCGGTCGCGCGACTCGTGGCGGGCGTTTCCAGTTCGGCGAGCAGCCCGCGCGCCGCGTATTCCAGGGCGAGCGCCAGCGGTGGCGCCGCCACGGGAGACGTGATCGTCGTCCCGGCGACGGCGGGCGGCGGAGCCGCTTCGCCCAGCCGCCGGTGCCGCGATCGGTCGATCCGCATGCTCGACATCCCCAAGCCCTCCCTGCCGTCGGTGGTGGCGCACGCTAACAAAAAGTTTGATAAGGTACAAATCACATCTTTCCAATGCCGGCGTGCACCGGCCCGACGTCAGGTGATGAACAATGAACAGATCGCGTTCAGCGAAAGGCTGCGCGCAGCCCTGCAACGGGCGGGCCTCGGTGAGAGTCCGGTCGAACTGGTGCGCCTGCTCGCGCGCTTCGGTGGCGAGCCGGTGTCGCAGCAAGCCGTTTCCGGCTGGTTGAGGGGTCGCGCGATGCCAAGGCAGGCCAATCTCAGGGCGCTGGCGAAGATGCTGGCGGTCGAGCCGCAGCAGCTGCAGTACGGCGACGACGGCAAGCGCGGACGGGAAGGGCGGGGCGTGGGCGGCCTCGACCCGCGCGACCGGCTGGCCATCGAAGCCTACCTGCAATTGCCGCCGGCCCAGCGCCGTCTGCTGCGCCAGGTCATCGACGAATTCGTCCGTTCCGGCGGGGCCCGCAAGCCCTGAGCCGGACGGGCCTGCCCTGCGTCCGGGTCCGGCCCGGGCGCAGCGGGCGTTGCCGCGTCAACATATTGTGGATTTGATCGCCAAGCGCGTTTTTCACACCGGGCGCCGCGCCGGCCTAAGGTCGGCGCATGAAGACCGAACAAGACGCCTTCAGCGAACGCCTGCGCGCCGCCCTGCGCCAGGCGGGCATGAGCGAAAGCCCGGCCGAACTCGTGCGGCTGCTTGCCCGTTTCGGCGGCGAGCCCGTGTCCCAGCAAGCCATCTCCGGCTGGCTCAACGGCCGCGCCATGCCGCGACAGGGCAACATGCGCGCGCTGGCCCGGATGCTGTCGATGGAACCGCAGCAGCTGCAGTTCGGCAACGACAAGCACGTGCGCGAGACCCGCGGCGAGTGGCGGATGAATCCGCACGACCAGCTCGCGATCGAGACGTTCCTCAAGCTCCCGGCGTCGCAGCGCAAGCTGGTCCGCGGCCTGATCGAGGAGCTCGCGAAGCAGCACGCACCGGCGAAGGCGGCGAAGAAGCGCTGAGGGCACGCTTTCGGCCCGACCTCCTGCTGTCATCCCGAGCTTTAGGCGAGGGACCTGCTTCTTCCCGGCAAACCCCGCACTGTGTCATCCCGGAGAACGCAGGGTCCAGCTTTCAAGGCTTTGCGGTGGTTCTCTTGCTGCGCTCGCTGCCGCGAGCGAGTCACCTTTCTTTGCTTGTGCACTGCGCCGCTTGCTGCGCGAACGGCGAAGCCGGCCCGGAGGGCGAGCGCCGCAGGCGCGAGTCAAGAAAGGATCACCAAAAGAAAGCATTTCCGGCCCATGCGCATGGCGCATGGGCGCTCAGCCGCCCGCGCGCCATTGGCGCGCAAGCGGGCGTCTTTGCCCCCATCAGTCGCGCCCGGCGCGTTGCGCCGGGTGCACGGGCTTCGCGGGGTTTTTCGACAGCACATCCGTGTGCTGGTCGAAAAACGCGCGGCTCCTGCCGCGCGCCCTGGGGGCCTGATCCGCGAAGCCCATCGCGACCAGGGGCCCCGGCAGATCAAGACCAGAGCCAGTTCATGAAGACCGTCGACAGCTGAGCCTCAATCCCTTTCCCGCGCCACCGCCCGCCAGCCGATGTCGCTGCGGTGGAATTCGCCGTCCCAGCCGATCTTCGCCAGCGCGGCGTAGGCCTCGCGCTGGGCGTCGGCCACGGTGTCGCCGCGGGCGCAGACGCACAGCACGCGGCCGCCGGCGGTGACGACGCGGCCGGCATCGTCCAGCGCGGTGCCGGCGTGGAAGACCTTGGCGTGCGCCGGCTGCGGCGCGTCCAGGCCGTGGATGACGTCGCCGGTGTGCGGCGTGTCAGGGTAGGGCGAGGCGGCCATCACCACGCCCAAAGAGGGTTGCGGATTCCAGCGCGCCTCGACGGCGTGCAGGCGGCCGTCGATCGCGGCCTCGACCAGTTCCAGCAGGTCGCTGTCGAGCCGCAGCATCACCGGCTGCGTTTCCGGGTCGCCGAAGCGCACGTTGAATTCGATCACTTTCGGGGCGCCGGCCGCGTCGATCATCAGCCCTGCGTAGAGGAAGCCGGTGAACGGCACGCCGTCGGCGGCCATGCCGCGCACGGTCGGTTCGACCACCTCGCGCATCACCCGCGCATGCACCTCGGGCGTGACCACCGGCGCGGGCGAGTACGCGCCCATGCCGCCGGTGTTGGGGCCGGTGTCGCCGTCGCCCACGCGCTTGTGGTCCTGCGAGGTCGCCATCGGCAGCGCGGTGACGCCGTCGACCATCGAGATGAAGCTCGCTTCCTCGCCGTCGAGGAATTCCTCGATCACCACCCGCGCCCCGGCGGCGCCGAAGGCGTTGCCCGACAGCATGTCGCGCACCGCGGCCTCGGCTTCGTCCTGCGTCATCGCCACGATCACGCCCTTGCCCGCGGCCAGGCCGTCGGCCTTGACCACGATCGGCGCGCCCTTCTCCTTGATGTAGGCGAGCGCGGCATCGACGTCGGTGTGCACCGCGTAGTACGCGGTCGGGATGCCGTGGCGCGCGAGGAAATCCTTCGCGAACGCCTTGCTGCCTTCGAGCTGCGCCGCAGCGGCGGTCGGCCCGAACACGCGCAGGCCTTCGGCGCGGAAGCGGTCGACCACGCCAGCGACCAGCGGCGCCTCCGGCCCGACCACGGTCACCGCCACGCCTTCGGCGCGCACCAGCGCGACCAGGCCGTCGATGTCCGTCGCCTTCACCGCGACGTTGCGGCATTTCGCCTCGGTCGCCGTGCCGGCGTTGCCTGGCGCGACCAGGACTTCGTCCACCCGCGGCGACTGTGCGAGCTTCCAGGCGAGGGCGTGTTCACGGCCGCCGGAACCGATGACGAGGAGTTTCATGCGCGGGTGCTCCGGAAGCGGATGATGCAATGGTGTGTGGTCTGGTCGGATGGCGGTGCGGGTTGGCGCGGTCTGCAGCGCTGGAGCGCCTCAGAACCCCTCGTCGCACCCGTCCCGCGCCAGCACCTTCGGGTCCGGCACGTAACGCTCGCCATCGAATGGCGCCGGGATGCTGCGCGCGACCTTGCGGCCGCCGCGTTCGCCGGCCACGTCGATGCCGAGCGCGTAGAAGCCGCGGTCGGCCTTCGCGGGATCGACATGCAGCGTGCAGTCGAGCGACACGGACTTGGCGCGGCATCCGCGATCCTCGTCCGGGTCGCAGGCGCCGCTGTTGTCGAGGTGCGTCGCGAACGACAGCCGCTCGACGAAGCGATCGTCGTCGGCCTGGTACAGCTGCACGTGCTCCGTCGACCAGCCCATCTGACTGTAGCCGCTGTGCAGCGCAAACGCGGTGCGATGGCTGCCGATCTCCACGAGTCCCACCTCGCCGGGCGTGCCCCAGCTGCCGCTCTGCAGGCCTCGCTCCTGCGCGCCGATGCGCGCCCGTGTGTCCGCGCCGCGCGGGTCGAGGAGCAGGAACAGGTCCACCTCGCCGGACTCGGCATGGCCGGCGTCGTCGAGGCTGGAACAAACGGCGATCTGCCGCGGGCCCCACGCGGATGCGCCCGTATCCGCGCACACCTGGCGTGCGGACGGCGCGCGTGCGTCGTCCTGTCGGCGTTCGGGCTTCGCCTTCCATGCTTCGGTGAGCGAAACGGGCTCGCCGTAGACGCCGCGCAGCAGGCGCAGGGCTTCGGCGTCGGTGACGTGGCCGGGTGCCGGCGGCGTGAGCGCCGCGGCGGGCAGGGCGATGCCGAGCAGGCTGGCGGCAAGCAGGGGCAGGGCGAATGCGAGCGTCGTGCGGGGCATCAAGAGTCTCCGGGAGAGGCGCTGCGTCGATGCGCCATCAGGTTCCGCCACGTCACCACCGCGAGCGTGACGAGGGTGAGCGGGATCACGACGGCCTGCATCGCGAAGCGGACGTCGTCGAGCGCCGCGTGCTTCGCGGCGGCGAGCAGCAGCCAGGCGGTGTAGGCGATGTAGTAGCCGAGGAACAGCGCGCCTTCCCAGCGCGCGATGCGGTGGCCGTTGAAGAAGATCGGCAGGCAGGCCGCGGAGACCGCGACCATCACCGGCAGGTCGAAGTGCAGCGCCGAATCCGGCACGGGCACGCCGGCGGGCGAGACCAGCGCGGTCGCCCCAAGCACCAGCAGCAGGTTGAACAGATTGCTGCCGACGATGTTGCCGACGGCGAGGTCGCGCTGCCCGCGCAGCGCCGACAGCAGCGAGGTGGCGATTTCCGGCAACGAGGTGCCGATCGCGACCACGGTCAGGCCGATTACCAGGTCGCTGAGGCCCAGCGCGGTCGCCAGCTGCGTCGCCGCATGCACCAGCAGGTTGGCGCCGCCGATCAGCAGGCCGAGGCCTACGGCCATGAACAGGAGTTGCTTCGCGATGCCGGGACGCGCCTGCGCATCGAGCGCGGGATCGGTCGGCACCGCCTGCGGGTCGCGGCGCGCC
Organism: Pseudomonadota bacterium; assembly: GCA_023392975.1. Classification (GTDB taxonomy): domain Bacteria; phylum Pseudomonadota; class Gammaproteobacteria; order Xanthomonadales; family Xanthomonadaceae; genus Lysobacter_I. The sequence continues at coordinate 6,190 of JAEWNA010000041.1, forward strand.
ATGCGCAGCAGGAAACCGGTGTAGGCGATCGCGCCGAGCACGAGCAGCGCGCCTTCCCAGCGCGCGATGCGGCCGTCGAGCGCCATGCCGTAGCACAGCAGCGAGGCGACGATCATCAGCGGCACGTCCAGCCACACCAGCTGCCGATGCACGACCAGCGGCACGAACAGCGCGACCAGGCCGAGGATCAGCAGCACGTTGGCGATGTTGCTGCCGACCACGTTGCCCAGCGCGAGGTCCGGCGTGCCGTGCAGCGCGCTGCCGAGGCTGATCGCCAGCTCCGGCGCGCTGGTGCCGAGCGAGACCACCGTCAGGCCCACGACGATCGGCGCCATGCCCAATGCCAGCGCCAGCCGCGACGCCCCGCGCACGAGCAGATCCGCGCCCAGGAGCAGCAGGACGAGGCCGGCGATGAAGAACAACGCGAGGATCATGGCGTCCCGGACGTGTCGTGATCGTCGCCGGTCAATGCCGGAAATGCCGCACGCCGGTGAACACCATCGCGAGGCCGTGTTCGTCGGCGGCGTCGATCACTTCCTGGTCGCGCATCGAGCCGCCGGGCTGGATCACCGCGGCGATGCCGGCCTGCGCGGCGGCGTCGATGCCGTCGCGGAACGGGAAGAAGGCGTCGCTGGCCATCACAGAGCCTTCGACGACGAGGCCTGCGTCGGCGGCCTTGATCCCGGCGATGCGCGCGGAATACACGCGGCTCATCTGACCGGCGCCGACGCCGATCGTCTGCAGGTCCTTCGCATAGACGATGGCGTTCGACTTCACGAACTTCGCCACCTGCCAGGCGAACAGGAGGTCGGCGAGCTGCGTTTCGGTCGGCGCGCGTTTGGTCACCACCTTGAGTTCGCCGGCGGTCACTTCGCGGATGTCGGCGGTCTGCATCAGCAGGCCGGAACCGACGCGCTTGACGTCCATGTTGTTGCGGCCGTCGCCGTGCGGGATGCGCAGCACGCGCACGTTGGCCTTCTTCTTCGCGTAGGCCAGCGCCTCGTCGGCGTAGTCGGGCGCGATCAGCACTTCGACGAACTGGCGATCGAGGATCGTCTTCATCGTCGCGCCGTCGACCGGCACGTTGAAGGCGAGGATGCCGCCGAAGGCCGAGGTCGGGTCGGTGGCGTAGGCGCGCTCGTACGCGTCGAGCGCGCTGGCCGCGACCGCGACGCCGCAGGGGTTCGCGTGCTTCACGATGACGCAGGCCGGCGTCGTGGTGCCGAACTGGCGCACGCATTCCCAGGCGGCGTCGGCGTCGGCGAGGTTGTTGTAGCTCAGCTCCTTGCCCTGCAGCTGCGCGAACGTCGCCAGCGTGCCCGGCACAGGCCACAAATCACGATAGAACGTGGCCTGCTGGTGCGGGTTCTCGCCGTAGCGCAGGTCCATGACCTTCACGAAGTTGCTGTTGTTCTGCGCCGGGAACAATTGCCGCGTGCCGTCGTCGTCCAGCGACGACAGGTGGTTGCTGATGCAGGCGTCGTAGAAGGCGACGTTGTTGAACGCGGCGACCGCGAGCTGGAACCGCGTCCTGCCGGAAAGCGCGCCGTCGTTGGCGTCGAGTTCGGCGACGAGACCGGGGTATTGCGAGGGATCGGTCGCGACCGCGACGCGGGCGAAATTCTTGGCCGCGCTGCGCAGCATCGCCGGGCCGCCGATGTCGATGTTTTCGATCACGTCCTCGAAACTGCTGTCCGGATTCGCCGACACCGCGGCGAACGGATACAGGTTCAGCACCAGCAGGTCGATCGCGCCGATGCCGTGTTCGGCCATCACGGCGTCGTCGACGCCCGCGCGACCGAGCAGGCCGCCGTGCACCAGCGGATGCAGCGTCTTCACCCGGCCGTCCATCATTTCCGGGAAGCCGGTGACGTCGCTGACATCGCGCACCGGCAGGCCCGCCTCGCGGATCGTCTTCGCGGTGCCGCCAGTGGAGATCAGTTCGACGCCATGGGCAGCGAGGGCGCGGGCGAGGTCGAGCAGTCCGGTCTTGTCGGACACGGACAGCAGCGCGCGGCGGATCGTCACCGGGGCGCCGGAAAGCGGGCTGGTCATGGGGCGGGGAACTGCGGCGGGGAGGCCGTGATTATACCGGCACGTCCACCGGCACGCGGCTCGGGGCCGACTCAGGCCAGGCCGTAATCCTTGAGCTTCTTGCGCAGCGTGCCGCGATGGATCCCGAGCATCGCCGCGGCGCGGCTCTGGTTGCCGTCGCAGTGGCGCAGCACTTCGGCGAACAGCGGGATCTCGAGTTCGCGCAGCGCGACCTCGTACAGGTTCGAGGTCTCCGCGCCATCGAGGTCGCCGATGTAGCGGCGCACCGAATGCGCGACGTGTTCGCGCAGCGGCACGCGCGGAGCGGAACGGGAGGCGGCGTCGTGGCGTTCGGCGTTCAAGAACGAGGTCCCCGCGGAGAGTGTGTGCAGCGCGGCCCCGTCCCTGGCCGTCCCGGCCGGGGTCGGCGGGGCGGAGAGTCTAGCGTGGTGGCCCCGTCGCTGCCATGGTGAATGCGGCCGATCGGGCGATTTCATGCGGGGTTTCCCGATGAATGGCGCGTCGCGCCGACCGTGTCCGACTATCGCGGTTTTTCGCGTTGACGCCGCGCGCAGGCGGGATCGTTGCGGAATCGCGTCGGGATCGCGCGTCGAACGCCCGGTGTTGCGTTTGCGTCAGCGGAACGTGAAATCGTAACCAACGATGTCGGACGCCGGTTCGAGGATGTCCATCGCCACGGCCGCGCTTTCGCCACCGGCGAGCAGCGGCTGGCTCGGCGCGCCGCCGAGGTATTCGCGTGCGTCGAAGCTGCGTTCCCCCGCCGGGCGGCCGTTGCCGTCGGTCAGCGTGAGCCGCAGCCGCGGCCACGGCTGCGCCCAGCGCGCGTCGTTGCGGAACGTGGCGGTGACCCGCAGCACGCCGGGCAGCGACGGATGCTGGCGCACGTCGCGCTGCACCAGCGTGAACGCGCCCGGCTCGTGCCACGGCGGCAGGTCGCAGCGCAGCGTACCGCACACCGCCTCCAGCAGCGGGCGCCAGTGCGCATCGCTAGCGAGGCGCGCACGGTCGGCCAGCAGCAGCTGCAGCGCGAGCAGCACGCCGAGTGCGCCCACCGCGATCGGCAGCCAGCGCTCGCGCGGGACGGTCGCACGCGCCTGCCCGTGCACGAAGCTGGGCATGCCGCGCGTACGACGCGGCCGCGCGGGTTCGGAGATGCTCGCGACGACAGGCAGTGGTCCGGACGGCGTTGCGTCGTCGCCGCGATCGTCGCTCGGGTCGATCACCGCCTCCGGCACCGCGGGCGCCGGCGCATCGTTCGGCGGTGCGGCTTCGTACGGCGCGCGCAGGAGCGCGGCGACATCCAGCGGCTGCGCCTCGTCCTCGTCGATGGCCCCGGGATCGCGCCGCAGCATGCTGTCGCAGTGCGGGCAGCGCACGGGCGGCAGATCCGTCACCGGATCGGTGGACACCAGCGCCTTGCAGTACGGGCAGTTGATGAACATCGGGCTATTGAAGCATGCGTCGCGGGGTCAGGCGTCGGCGCGGCGGCGGCCGTCGATGCGGACCCAGTCGTCCTCGCGCGCCACGGTCAGCGCGTCGAACCACGCGGCGTAGCGTTCCAGCAAGGCCTCCTGCTGGCCATCGAGGATGCCGGAGAGCGCGATCCGGCCGCCGGGCGCGACCCGGGCGGCGAGGGTGTCGGCCAGCGCATCGAGGGCGGTGGCGAGGATGTTGGCGACGACGACCGGATAGGTCGCCGCCGGTTCGTCCTGCGGCAGATGCACCGTGAGACGGTCGCCGACGCCATTGCGCGCCGCGTTGTCGGCGGTGGCGAGGATGGCCTGCGGGTCGTTGTCGACGCCGACCGCCTGCGCCGCGCCCAGTTTCAGCCCGGCCAGCGCCAGGATGCCGCTGCCGCAGCCGAAATCCAGCACGGTGCGGCCCTGCAGCGCGCCTTCGGCGGCCAGCGCGTCCAGCCAGCGCAGGCACAGGGCGGTGGTCGGGTGGGTGCCGGAGCCGAAGGCCAGCCCGGGGTCGAGCCGGACCACCGCCGCATCGGGGGCGTCGGCGCCTTCGGGCAGGTCGTGGTTCCAGGGCACGATCCAGGTCCGCGCGCCGAAGCGCAGCGGCACGTACTGGTCCATCCACGCCCGCTCCCAGTCCTGGTCCTCGACCTTGCGGAACGCAGCGCCGGCCCAGTCCAGCCCCGGGTCGAAGGCCTCCAGCGCCGCCAGCAGGATCAGCGGGTCGGTGTCGACCTCGAACAGCGCCGACAGCGCGACCTCGCCCCAGATCGGCATCTCGCCGACGCCCGGCTCGAGGATCGCGCGCTCGTTCGGGGTCTCGGCCTCGGCGTCGAGCAGGGTCACGGCCAGTGCGCCGACGTCTTCGAGCGCGTGCTCGTAGCGCGGCTGGTCCGCCTCGCGGCAGCGCAGGGTGAGTTCCAGATGGGGCATGGGGACGGGAATCGACGAACGGCGGTTCCGGACAGCTTACCGGAGCGGGCAGCGCGGCACCGGTCGCGGTTCGCGCGGACCCCCGGTGCTACGCTCCCCCGCGACTCGCCGTCGAGGTGCCCGCCATGCCCCGTTCGCTCGCCCTTGCGGCCTTCGCTTTCCCGCTCGCACTCGCGCTGTTCTGCGGGGTCCAGGCCACGGCCGGCCCGCGCGGCGCGGCGTTCGGCGGACGGGGTACCGTCGACCGCACGGCGGCTGCGCCGGCACTGCTGGTCGGCCGGCTCGAACTGCAGTGGGGCGATGCCGACCCGGCCCCGAAGGCCGCGGGCGTCGCGCCGCAGTTCCGGGCGACGCTGGTCGACGACGCCGGCGTGCGCCATGTGCTGGATCCCGACCAGGCCCTGCGCGCGGCCGGCGACCTGCATGCCCTGTTCGGCAAGCGCATCGCGGTGTCGATGGCGCCGGCGTCGGCCAAGCGCGGCGTGGCCGGGCAGGTCATCGATGCAGACGTCATCGATGCGATCGTGCCGGTGGGCGACCTCTCGCCGGCGAAGGCGGCGGAATTCCCGTCCAAGATCACCGGCACCACGGTGTGGGTCACGCTGATGTGCAAGTTCAGCGACATCGCCACCGAACAGAAGACCCGCGCCTTCTTCCAGGGCCAGTACGGCACCGCGGTGGGCCAGCTCGGCAACTACTGGCAGGAAGTGTCCTACAACCAGATCAACCTCACCGGCAGCGACGCCTATGGCTGGGCCACGCTGCCGCAGCCGCGCAGCTATTACGTCACCAAGGACGCCGACGGCAAGGACAAGGCCGACCTCGGCAAGCTGTTCACCGACTGCGTGGCCGCGCACGATCCCGACGTGAACTTCGCGGTGAACGGCGGCGTGCAGGGCGTCAACATGATGTTCAACGGCGACCTCGACGGCTACGCCTGGGGCGGCGGCCGTTGCGCCACGCTCGACGGCGTCAACAAGTGCTGGAGCACGACCTGGAACCCGCCGTGGTCGTTCGGCAACCTCGCACCGCTGTGCCACGAGATGGGCCACGGCTACGGCCTGCCGCACGCCAACAATTCCGACGGCGACAGCGATCCCTACGACGATCCGTGGGACGTGATGAGCGATGCCTGGAACAACGCCGTGTCCAACGCGACCTACGGCACGCTGCCCAAGCACATCGGCCAGTATTCGCGGAACCGGCTGGGCTGGGTCGCCGCCGCGCGCAAGCAGACGATCACGGCCGGCAGCGGCACGGTCTCGCTGGCGATGGACCGCGCCAGCCTCGCCGGGTCGTCCAGGGCGCAGATGCTGGTGCTGAACTATCCCGACCAGAGCACCCGATACTACGTCGTCGAGGTGCGCAAGCGCGGCGGCAACTACGAGAACAAGCTGGCCGGCGACGCGGTGATCGTCCACGAGGTCGACACTTCGCGCAAGGAGCCGGCCTGGAGCATGGACGCCGACACGCCGCCGGCGAACCGCGCCAACAACGAGGGCAGCATGTTCAAGGTCGGCGAGATGTGGACCTCACCGGATTTCGCCTTCCGCGTGACCGTCGATGCGGCCACCACCGAGGGATTCGTGGTGTCCGTGCGCCGGCCGCCGCGCAAGGTGCCGACGACCCAGGCGCCCGTGCCGGTGGACGCCGGCGCCGTGCCCGCGCACCGGCCGCGCCTGCGCGACGCCGCCGACCGGCGCTGAGCTCGGCGGGGGGCTTCCCGGCGCTGCGTCGCGGCCCGAGGCGATCTGCCCTCCCGGGCGGCCGCCTGCTACATTGTCGTCCCCCCTCGACCGCGAGACCGCTGTCGTGCTGCTGATGATCGACAACTACGACAGCTTCACCTGGAACCTCGTCCAGTATTTCCAGTCGCTGGGTGCCGACGTGAAGGTGATCCGCAACGACGAACTCACCGTCGACGAGATCGAGGCGCTGCATCCCGCGGGCATCGTGATCTCGCCCGGCCCCTGCACGCCGAACGAGGCCGGCGTGTCGGTGGACGTGATCCGCCGCCTCGGCGACCGCATCCCGATCCTCGGCGTCTGCCTCGGCCACCAGAGCATCGGCCAGGCCTACGGCGGCGACGTGGTCCGCGCCGGCCGGATCATGCACGGCAAGACCTCGCGCATCCGCCACGCCGGCAAGGGCGTGTTCGCCGGATTGCCCGACGGCTACGAGGCGACGCGCTACCACTCGCTGGTGGTCGATCGCGGCAACCTGCCCGACGCGCTGGAAGTCACCGCCTGGACCGAGAACGACGACGGCAGCGTCGAGGAGATCATGGGCCTGCGCCATCGCGACCATCCGGTCGAGGGCGTGCAGTTCCATCCCGAGTCCATCCTCACCGAGCACGGCCACGCGCTGCTGAAGAACTTCCTCGATCGCGCGGCCTGAGCCGTTTCCGCGAGGCGTCGGCCCCATCGTCCAGGCGAATCGTCATGTCCATCACCCCCCAGCACGCCCTGCAGCGGACCATCGAGCACCGCGAGATCTTCCACGACGAGATGGTCGATCTCATGCGCCAGATCATGCGCGGCGAAGTCTCGCCCGCGATGGTCTCGGCGATCCTCACCGGCCTGCGCGTGAAGAAGGAGACGGTGGGCGAGATCGCCGCCGCGGCGTCGGTGCTGCGCGAATTCTCCAACCACGTCGACGTGCGCGATCGCGACCGGCTGGTCGACATCGTCGGCACCGGCGGCGACGGCGCGCACACGTTCAACATCTCCACCGCCAGCATGTTCGTGGTCGCCGCCGCGGGCGCGAAGGTCGCCAAGCACGGCAACCGCAGCGTGTCGTCGAAGTCCGGCAGCGCCGACGTGCTCGAAGCGCTCGGCGCGAACATCGAACTGCAGCCGGCGCAGGTCGCCGCCTGCATCGAGACCACCGGCATCGGCTTCATGTTCGCGCCGGTGCACCACCCGGCGATGAAGGTCGTCGCGCCGGTGCGTCGCGAGATGGGCGTGCGCACGATCTTCAACATCCTCGGCCCGCTGACCAATCCCGCCGGTGCGCCGAACATCCTGATGGGCGTGTTCCACCCCGACCTCGTCGGCATCCAGGCGCGCGTGCTGCAGGAACTCGGCGCGAAGCGCGCGCTGGTGGTGTGGGGCCGCGACGGCATGGACGAACTGTCGCTGGGGGCGGCCACGCTGGTCGGCGAACTGCGCGACGGTGTCGTCCGCGAATACGAAGTGCATCCCGAGGACTACGGCATCGCGATGGCCGCCAGCCGCAACCTGCGCGTCGAGGACGCGATCGAGTCGAAGGCGATGCTGCTGGAAGCGTTGAACAACAAGCCGGGACTGCCGCGCGACATCGTCAGCCTCAACGCCGGCGCCGCGCTGTTCGTGGCCGGCGTCGCCGACAGCATCGCCCACGGCATCGATGCCGCGCGCGCGGCCATCGCCAGCGGCGACGCCCGGGCGAAGCTCGAACACTTCGTCGCCACCACCCAGACGCTGGCCGCGGCCTGAGACCTCGCCATGTCATCGCCTCCGTTCGCGAACACGCCCGAACCGCCGTACTACGCGGTGATGTTCACCTCGCTGCGCAACGGCGCCGACGCCGAAGGCTACGCCGAGGCGGCGGAACGCATGCTCGAACTCGCCGCGCAGCAGCCGGGCTATCTCGGCGTGGAATCGGTGCGCGGCGCCGACGGCATCGGCATCACGATCAGCTACTGGCGCAGCGAGAACGACATCCTCGCCTGGAAGCACCAGGCCGAGCACGCGGCGACCCGCAATCGCGGCCGCCGCGACTGGTACACCCGCTACATCACGCGCGTCGCGAAGGTCGAGCGCGCCTACGACTGGTTCGCGAAGACAACGCCATGAGCAACGACGCCCCCGCCGCCGGACGTGCGGACATCCTGCAACGCATCCTCGACCGCAAGGCGGAGGAAGTCGCGGAGCGTCGCGCACGCGTGCCGCTCGACGCGCTGCGCGCGCGCCTGGCCGACGCGCCCCCCGCGCGCGGTTTCGTGGCCGCGATCGCCGCGAAACGTGACGCCGGCCTGCCCGCGGTCATCGCCGAGGTGAAGAAGGCCAGCCCGTCGAAGGGCGTGATCCGCGCCGACTTCGACCCGGCCGCGATCGCCGCCAGCTACGACGCCGGCGGTGCCGCCTGCCTGTCGGTGCTGACCGACATCGACTTCTTCCAGGGTGCGGACGCCTACCTGCAGCAGGCCCGCGCCGCCTGTGCGCTGCCGGTGCTGCGCAAGGATTTCACGGTCGATCCGTACCAGGTCGTCGAGGCGCGCGTGCTCGGCGCCGACTGCATCCTGCTGATCGTCGCGGCGCTGGACGACGACACGATGACGCTGCTGTATCGCGAGGCGATGGCGATCGGTCTCGACGTACTGGTCGAAGTGCACGATGCCGACGAACTGCAGCGCGCGCTGCGCCTGCCCGCGCTCCGCGGCCGCCTGCCGCTGATCGGCGTCAACAACCGCAACCTGCGGACGTTCGAGGTGTCGCTGGCGACCACGCTGGCGCTGAAGTCTGCGGTGCCCGCCGATCGCATCCTCGTCACCGAGAGCGGCATCGCCACCCGTGCCGATGTCGACGGGATGCTCGCCGCGGGCGTCGACACCTTCCTCGTCGGTGAATCGTTCATGCGCGAGCCCGATCCCGGCGCGGCACTGCAACGGCTGTTCTTCCCCGCATGACGACCTTGCCTTATCCCGCGCCCGCGGCCGACGCGCCGCTGGTGGTCTTCGACTTCGACCACACGCTGTACGACGGCGATTCCGGCAGCCATCTGTTCAAATGGCTGATCGAACGCGACTGGTGGCGCAAGGCCCTCGCGCTCCTGATCGCGCCGATCGCCGGGCCGATGGTCGCGTGGATGCCCACGCGCCGACGCGGCATTTCCGCGTTCGTGTGGGTGGGCACGCTGGGCATGCGCACGCTCGCCGACTTCAATGCGGCGACCGACCGCTACGTCGCCACCCACACCGAGGCGATCCGCGCTCGGTTGTTGCCGATCGCGCTGGAAGTGCTGCGCCTGCATCGCGAGGCCGGCGACCGCGTCGTCGTCGCCACCGGCGCGCCGCCGGAGCTGGCCCGCGCGATCCTCGCCTTCGTCGCGCACGAGGACCTGCCGGTCATCGGCACGATCGTCGGCCCGAAGTTCGGCGCGATCGGCGCGCTGCGCCACTGCCACTACCGCATGAAGATGACGATGCTGCGCGACGCCGGCTACACCGCGCCCGTCGCCGCCGCCTACTCCGACAGCAGCGCCGACCTGCCGCTGCTGCAGGCCGCGAAGCAGCCGGTCGTCGTCAACCCGAAGCCGCAGCGCGTGGCGATGTTCCGCCGCGTATTGCCGCCCGGGACGCAAATCCTCAACTGGGGGTGTCCGGGGCGGGGTGGGGACGCGGTTTAACCACGAAGCACCCCGGCGGCTTGGCTACGCGTCGTCCAGGCGCCGTGTCCGGCGCAGCGGCAGGCCGATCACGAACTCGCTTCCGAGGCCCACCCCGGCGCTGTCGACGGTCACCGTTCCACCATGGCTTTCCACCAGTTCCTTGACGACGGTCAGGCCGATGCCGAGTCCCTGACTGTTGAATCCGGTCGCGTGGGTGTCCTGCGCGAACAGTTCGAAGACGCTGCCCAGCGCTTCGGCACTGATCCCGATGCCGTTGTCGGCGATCCGGATCACCACCGTCTCCTCCTCGATGCTGGCCGCGAGGCTGATCTCGCCTCCGCCGGGAGTGTATTTCGACGCATTGTCGAGAAGATTGCACAGGATCTGCACCAGCCGGATCGGATCTGCCTCCAGGACGATCGGTTGCGATGGCAATTGCAGCCGGAAATGCTGCAAGCGCGTGTCCATGGTCGGGCGCGATGCGCTCACCGCCTCGTCGACCACGGCGGCCAGCGGCACGCTGCGGAGATGCAGCCGCAGCTTGCCGGTATGCGAGCGCGACAGGTCCAGCAGGTCGCTGACCAGTCGCGCCATATGGGTCACCTGCTGCTCGATGATCTGTTGCATGCGCGTCAGGTCCCTCGCGTCGGAACTGTGCAGCATCGATGCGGCGATGCCCAGCGGCGTCAAGGGATTGCGCAACTCGTGCGCGATCAGCGCCAGCACCTCTTTCTGGCGCGCCTGCGACCGTTCCGCCGCAGCCTGAAGCTCCTGGGCGCTCAATGCGGCCAGCACCAACTGCTCGTTGGCTTCGCGCAGCTCGCCGATGCGGCGTTCATGTTCGGCGACCGCGACGTCGTACTGGATGACCACCGGAGACCGCGGCGCCGCCGAAGCCGTTGGCGCGGCGCGGGCATCGCTTTCGGCGCTGTCCTCATGGAACGAGAAGCATGCCTTCGGCAATTGCTTCGCCCGGTACATGGCGGCGTCGGCGCGATCGATCAGCAGTTCAGGCGTATCGCCGTCTTCCGGATACACGCAGATGCCGATGCTCGCGGTCATCCGGATCAGGTGATCTCCGATGCGCAGCGGCATTCCCAGCGCGGCCGCCACTTTTTCCGCGACCCGCATGGCGTCGGACGCGTGCGCGATACCGGTCACGAGGACGAGGAATTCATCGCCGCCGTGCCGGCTGGCGGTGTCGACGTCGCGCAGCACCGATGCGATGCTGCACGCCGCCTGCTTGAGAACGCGATCGCCGACGGAATGTCCCAGCGTGTCGTTGACGGCCTTGAAATTGTTCATGTCGACGAACAGCAGCGCCAATCGATCGCCGTGGCGCTTGGCATTCGCCATCGCCTGCGTGAATCGGCCCAGAAACAGCGCGCGATTCGGCAGCCCGGTGAGCACGTCCACTCCGGCGGACCGGGACACCGTCTCCAGCGTCCTCGCGCAGACCTCCGCATCGGCCTGCGCGCGCAGGTTCGACAGGACCAGCTTCTCGTTGGCTTCCCGCAGATATTCGGCATCGACGGTGTCCAGGCGCTGTTCCGCCGCCTCGACCGCTTTGTGCAGCGATTTCAGATCGGTGCGCGCCTCGCTCAGATCGGCTCTGGCTTGATCGCCCTGGGCCTTGAGCGCTTCCAGCTCGCTTGTTGCCTGGGCGGTCTGCGCTTTGAGCGAAGACGAGGGCGGCGGGGTCGTCATGTCCGCGGTTCTGGAACCACCGAGGGTGTCCCGGCGTCGTCGGCAGCGGCGTTCTGCGGCTTTTTTCCGGTAGGCCGGCCGCCCAGCAGGCCTTCCTGCGCATCCAGCCGGTCGCCGATGCGGAGCCCGGAATCGTCGATGGTGAACGAGCGAAGCTCGTTGGAATGCGCGCTGGCGCGCACTTTCACCACCGCCATGACGCGCAGCAGGCGGCTGTCCAGTTCGATGCAGCGCTGGACGATGATCGCGTCGGTCATGAAGGCCGTGCCGTAAGGACTGAACCGCAGGTCGGTGTATCGATCCTCCAGTTCGGACGTCATCAGGACGGTCACGCCGGATGCGGCCAGTGCGGCGACCATGCGCGACAGGTTTTCGCGGAAATCCTCGCGGAACGTCGGCGCCAACGCCAGTTCGAAGCCCGACAACGAATCGATGACCACGCGCGTGGCGCCGAGCCTGCGGATCTCGCCGAGCAGGAGTCGCAGGGTTTCGTCGAGCGAGAGATCCGGTGCGCGGGTGTCCACCAGGCCGACACTGCCGCTTTCGATCAGCCTTGCGACCGCCGACGAGCGCGACTGCGTCGGGTGTTGCTCGAACGCGGCGATGACGCCGGTTTCGCCCAGGCGGGCGCCTTCTGCGAGAAACGCGGCGGCGAGGATGCTCTTGCCCGAGCCGGACGGCCCGGCCACCAGCAGGGAATAACCGCGCGGCAGCCCGCCGCCGAGCATGTCGTCGAGTCTCGGCACGCCCATGCGCAGCCGTGCGTCGCCCGCGCCTTCCTGCGGTGCCAGGTGGACGATGCCGCGCGCGGGCGCGAACACTTCGATGCCGGCGGCGTCGATCCGGAAGGTGTGCAGGCCGGGCAGGGTGGGTTGGCCACGCATCTTCATGATCTCGATCTTGCGGACCATCGAGTTGCGGACCACGCTCTGCCGCAGCCAGATCAATCCGTCCGACACGGTGAACACCGGATTCGCATCGGTTTCGGTGAAGTATTCCCCGATCAGGAAGGTCGTCGCCTGCCAGCTGGTCATGGCCATGCCCAGCGCCTGGACGAACTGCTGGAGCGTGTTGTGCGCGCTTTCGTTCGACTTGTTGGCGAGCACGACGGAGCGGAACGAATCGACGAAAACGAACGCCGGATTGAAGGCTTCCACTTCTTCGAGGATGCGTTTGAGTACGCGATCCAGGTCGCCCGCCAGGGTGTCCTCGGAAAGATTGACGAAGCGGACGGCAGGACCGATCGCATCGCTTTCGAAGAAATCGAATTGCTGCTGATACCTCAACATCTTCAGCGGAGGCTCGCCGAGTACGGTGAAATACAGCGCCCGCCGCTGCGGGCTGGCCATCGAGAACATCATCTGGTGGGCGAGCGTGGTCTTGCCGCAGCCCGGGGGGCCGGCGATCAGATTGAACGAGAATTCGGGCAGACCGCCGCCCAGGACTTCGTCCAGCCCCGGAACGCCGGTCGACAATCGATGGATGACGACTTTGTCTTTCATGGGGTCGGTTCCGATGCTGGCGGGTCGCTCAACGGGCGGTCCCATAGAGAACGCAATAATCGCTCCGTGAGCGAAGGTCCTATCAAGCTGCCGATCAATTCGTAGAACGCGATGAGAAGCGCGCCGCCGACCCGGGCCGCTTCGGCGTCGCTCAACGGCGTCAGTGCCGTCATCAATGGCGAGGGATCCATCTCGGCCAGGACCTGTTCCTGCAGACCGAGCAGCGCGGGATGGGCTTGAGCGGTGAGATAAAGACTGCGCTTGTACAGCGCGGCCACACCGCGCGAACCGATGATGGGCGTGAGCGCCGCACCGATGTCCTCGCAAATCGCGACCACGCCGGTCGCAGTTCCGCCCTCGCCTGTTCCGTTGCGAGTCCGGACCGCCAAAGCAGCTAGAATCCGACTGGAGGTTTGGCTTTCCATTGATCTGGATGGTGTCGGAAGACAGACACTACACCCATTCGTCTGGACTTGTTCGACTCATTCTGGTCTCGCTCATCACGGGCGAACGAAGCGAATGCGCCAGGCTTGGCTTCTCTCGAAGCGTATCTCATTCCCTTGCCTTCTCTGCTCGGGCTAATTGCACGGCATTACGCGCTGGCCGCATGCGCGACCGGGCCGGGGTCGGATCCGCTTCTCGCAGCGAGTCCGACCGCCTTCGTTCGAACCCCTTTGTTTGCCCGTCGCGACCGGCGATAATCCGCGCATGTACACCTGACCCTGTCGCGCCTTCGTGGTGCGATGCCGCCACCACCGGAAGCATCGAATGGCCGAGACCATCCGCCACGACAAGACCGCGCGCCAGCTGCGTCTGCTCTCGGACGCGCTGGACAGCGGGCGCCTGGGCCCGGTGAAGCGGCTGGTCAACACGCTGTCGCCGGCCGAGATCGGCAACCTCCTCGAATCGCTGCCGCCGGGCAAGCGCGAAGTCGTCTGGGGCCTCGTCGACCCCGAGGACGACGGCGAGGTGCTGGTCCACGTCGGCGAGGAGGTCCGCGAGGGCCTGATCGCGGAGATGGACCCGGACGAACTGGTCGCGGCGGTCGAGGACCTCGACATCGACGACCTCGCGGACCTGGTCGAGGACCTGCCGGACACGGTGATCGACGAGGTCCTGAAGTCGATGGACCGCGAGAACCGCGAGCGCCTGGAGCAGGTGCTGTCCTACGACGAGGACACCGCGGGCCGCCTGATGAATCCCGACGTGGTGACGGTGCGCGCCGACACCACCGTGGATGTCGTCCTGCGCTACCTGCGCCTGCGCGGCGAACTGCCCGAGCACACCGACCACCTGTACGTGGTCAGCCGCCGCCACCAGTACCTCGGCCGCATCGCGCTGCAGTCGCTGCTGACCCGCGACGCCAACACGCCGGTGAACCAGCTGGTCGACGACGAGCAGCCGGCGATCGGCGTGGACGAGACCGCGGACGAGGTCGCGCGGATGTTCTCCGACCACGACTGGATCAGCGCGCCGGTGGTCGACGACAACAACGTGCTGCTCGGCCGCATCACCATCGACGACGTGGTCGACATCATCCGCTACCAGGCCGAGCACCAGGTGATGTCCGCGGCCGGCCTGAACGAAGAGGAAGACCTGTTCTCGCCGGTGCGACGCGCGTTCCGCCGGCGCATGCTGTGGCTGACGATCAACCTCGCGACCGCGTTCCTCGCCTCGTCGGTGGTGAACCAGTTCCAGGGCACGATCGCGCAGCTCGTCTCGCTGGCGGTGCTGATGCCGATCGTCGCCGGCATGGGCGGCAATGCCGGCACGCAGGTGCTGGCGCTGATGGTGCGCGGCCTCGCGCTGGGACAGATCGGCGCGACCAACGTCGGCGTGCTGGTGTGGAAGGAAGTGCGCATCGCGATCATCAACGGCGTCGGCATCGGCCTGCTGCTGGCGCTGATCGTGCTGGTGTGGTTCGGCGACTGGAGGCTCTCGCTGGTCATCGGCCTGGCGCTCACGATCAACTTCACCGCGGCCGCGCTGGGTGGCGTGTTCGTGCCGGTGACGGTGAAGCGGCTGGGCTTCGATCCCGCGCTGGCCGGCGGCGTGATCCTGACCACCGTGACCGACGTGATGGGCTTCCTGTCCTTCCTCGGCCTCGCGACGCTGATCCTGTTGAAGTGATCTTGTTGAAGTGATCCCGCTGCATTGCTTCATGGACACGAGCGACACCGACGACGCTGACATCGACGCCCTCGTCGCGCGCCTGTACGCGGCCTTCCGCACGCGTGGCGGCGCGTTGCCGCCGGTGGACACGCTGCGCGAGGTGTTCCTGCCCGAGGCCGTGATCGTGAAGGCGGTGGGACCGATGCCCGAGGTGTTCGACGTGACCCGCTTCATCGAGACCCGGCGCGCCATCCTCGCCGACGGCGATCTCGTCGACTTCGACGAATGGGAACTCGACGCACGCAGCGAACGGCACGGCCACGTCGTGCATCGCTGGAGCCTGTACCGCAAGGTCGGCACGAAGACCGGCGTCGCCTTCGACGTGCGCGGCGTGAAGAGCCTGCAGTGCGTGGCGACGCCCGACGGTTGGCGCATCGCGTCGCTGACCTGGGACGACGCCCGCGCCGGACTGTCGCTGCCGGAGCGCTGGTCGGCGGCGTGACCCGGTGTCGCCGCGATGCGGCAGCGACTCGGTCGCACCTGCGCCCGGTCCGCGCAGCCGCAGACGGTGCGTTTCGAGCAGGCATTGTTCCACGGCGATTACATCGAGCATTTCAGCGGACGATCGGCGACACTCGATGCCTCGACCTCGCTGGAGCTGGCGCCATGGGCCTATCGCGTCTACGTGCATCGCATCGCATCGCCCGCCGCGGCCTCGCCCTGATCGCCGTCGCGACCCTGGCGACGCTGGTGGGCTGCGCCACCGTGACGCCGACGCCGGATGCCGGCGGTGCGTTCGTCGAACGCACCGTGCATGTCGACGGCGCCGACCGGCGCTACCAGGTCTTCGTCCCTGCCGCGCGCTTCCGCCACGGCCGCGTGCCGGTGGTGATGTTCCTGCACGGCACCGGCGAACGCGGCAGCGACGGCGACAAGCCCACGCGCGTGGGCGTGGGCCCGTACCTGCGCGCGCACGCGAACGACTTCCCGGCCGTCGTCGTGTTCCCGCAGGCGCCTGACGACCACGACTGGAAGGGTGTCGCCGCCGACATCGCCTTCGCCGCGCTCGATGCGTCGATGCGCGAGTTCCATGGCGACCCGCAGCGGACCTACCTCACCGGCCTGTCGATGGGCGGGTACGGCACCTGGGAACTGGCGTTGATGCAACCGACGCGGTTCGCGGCGCTGGTGCCCGTGTGCGGCGCATTGACCGCGCCGCGCGACGAGCGCGACCTCTACGTCACTCCGCTGCACGGCGAGCGCGATCCGCCCGCCGTGCTGGCGCAGCGCCTGCAGCACGTGCCGGTGTGGATCTTCCACGGTGCGAAGGACGATCTGGTGCCGCCGCGCGAGGATCGCCTGATCGACGCCGCATTCCGTGCCGCCGGCGGCGACGTGCGCTACACCGAATTCCCCGACGCCAACCACAACAGCTGGGACCCGGCGTATTCGGGCACCCCGGAACTGTGGCCGTGGTTGTTCGCGCAGAAGCGGAAGTAGGGCGCCGGACGTTGCGTCGCCGCCGCGGGTCGTCAGCCGGCGGCTGATCCGGACTTCGCCGCGATCGCGCGCGACCCCGAGATGATCATCGTCACCATCGTGCTGATCTGGTCGAGCAGCTCGGGATCGCGTTCGGGCGGCAGGTCCATCGCGGTCGCGCCCATCGCGAACACCAGCCGGGTGATCGCCTTCGACACCAGGGCGGGTTCGTGCAGTTCGGCGCCTTCGAGCGCGGCCAGCCGCACGAGGTCGTGGCGCAGTTCTTCCTCGAAGAACGTCAGTTCGCGGTCCACGGCCTGCTTGAACGCATCCGAGCCGACCATGCCTTCGCGCAGCAGCACGTGCAGCAGCTTGTCGTCGGCACGCAACTGCTGCATGAAGGTCTCGACCGAGGTGCGCACGATGCCGCGCTGGGTCGCCACGCGATGCCGCGCCGAGCCGATGATCGTCCGCAGCGAGCGACCGGAGAGGTCGATCAGGGCCACCGTCAGCTCGTCCATGTCGCGGAACTGGCGGTAGAAGCTGTTCGGGGCGATGCCGGCCTCGCGGGCGACCTCGCGCAGGCTCAGGCTGGAGACGCTGCGGTGGGGACCGATCAGGCGCAGGGCCGCCGCGAGCAGGTCGTCGCGCGAGATGGACGCCTTGCGCCCGGTGGAGGCGTCGGCATCGGTCGGTACTGCGGTCGGGGATCGGGTCACGGGCGGCGGCGGGGCGGGCGAGCCCGCATCATAGCCGGCCGCCGAATATACAAATGTATAGACAACTGTATTCTTATCTGTATAGTGGAGGGCATGGCCGCCGTCCTGCTCCCCGCCTCTCCGCCCCGCCCGCGCCTGTTCGGCCGGCTGGCGAATGTCGTCCTGGCCCCCGAGGCCATCGATTTCTGGGCCTCGCGCCTGCATCCGACCTGGTCGTGGTCGCGCCCGCTGGCGCGGATCGTCGAGCGCCGCGCCGAGTCGCGCGACGCCTGCACGCTGGTGCTCCAGCCGAACCGCCACTGGCGCGGGTTCTTGCCGGGCCAGCACCTGAACGTCTCCGCCGAGATCGACGGCACCCGCGTCACCCGCAGCTATAGCCTCAGCGACGCGCCCCGCGCAGACGGCCGCATCGCGATCACAGTGAAGGCGATCCCCGGAGGCAAGCTCGGTCGGCACCTGTGCGAAACGGCCCGCGTGGGCGACGTGCTCGACCTCGGGCCGGCGTTCGGCGAGATGACGCTACCGGCGAAGCCCGATGGGGCGTGGCTGTTCCTCGCCGCGGGCAGCGGCATCACCCCGTTCATGGCGATGCTGCGCGCGCAGGCCGCCGCGGGCATGCCGGTGCCGATCACGCTGGCGTACTGGGCTCGCAGCCGCGACGAGCAGTGCTTCGTCGGCGAACTGCGCGCGCTGGCCGCGCGGCATCCCAACTTCACCTTCGCACCGGTGCTCACCCGCGATGCCGGCGACGCAGGCAACGACGACGACGCGCACCGCGCGCGCATCAACGCCGCGCTGCTCGACGCGATCTGCCCCGATCTCGGTGCGCGCCGCGTCTTCGCCTGCGGGCCCGACGGCTTCGTCGCCGCGGCACGGGCCCTGGTCGATGCGCGGGCCGAGGCATTCCATGCCGAAGCGTTCACGCCGCCGGCGCGCATCGCTGCCGAAGTCGAGGACGTCGGCCTGGTCACGCTCACCCTCGCGCGCAGCGGGTGCACGCTCGACGTGCCGCGCGGCGTGTCGCTGCTCTCCGCGCTGGAAGACGCCGGGCTGAAGCCCGCCTCGGGCTGCCGCATGGGCATCTGCAACACCTGCGCCTGCGGCAAGCAGGCGGGCGTCACCCGCCACCTGCATACCGGCGACGTCGAACACGAGCCGGTCTCCGCGCTGCGCCTGTGCACGCACAGCGCGCGCACGGACCTCACCCTTGATCTTTGACGCCTCGACCTGTGACCCTGCCATGACCGTGTCCAACCGCCGCCTCGGTGCCGAGGAACTCGAACGCTTCGGCCAGGAACTCGATGCCCTGCGCGCGCGCACCGTCGCCACGCTGGGCCAGCGCGACGCCGACTACATCCGCCGCATCTACGCCGCGGTGCGCTGGACCGGCCTGCTCGGGCGCCTGTCGCTGTGGGGCGGCGCGATCGCCGGCGGCCTGCTCGGTGGCTTCACGCTGCCGGGCCCGCTCGTGGCCAGCATCGTTGGCACGCTCCTGCTGGGGCTGTCGAAGATCCTCGAGAACATGGAGCTGGGCCACAACGTCATCCACGGCCAGTACGACTGGATGCGCGACCCGAACCTCGACGGCAGGACCTACGAGTGGGACATCGCCGGCACCGGCGACAACTGGCGCAAGACCCACAACTACCGCCATCACACCTGGACCAACGTCCGCGGCATGGACGACGACATCGGCTACGGCCTGCTGCGCATCTTTCCCGAGCAGCGCTGGAAGCCGTTCCACCTCATGCAGCCGCTGGTCGCGGTGATCTTCGCGCTGCTGTTCGAGTGGGGCGTGGCCATCCAGGACCTGCGCATCGGCCGCTGGCTCGCCGGCAAGACCTCGTTCGCGAAGCTGCGCGCGCAGTTCCGTCCGGTGGGCCGCAAGATGGCGCGGCAGATCCTCAAGGACTACGTGTTCTACCCGCTCTTGGCCGGCCCGTTCTTCCTGCCGGTGCTGCTGGGCAACGTCGTCGCCAACGTCATCCGCAACGTGTGGACGTACGTGATCATCTTCTGCGGCCACTTCACCGCGGACGTGGAGACGTTCTCCAAGCAGTCGGTGGTGAACGAGACGCGCGGCCACTGGTACCTGCGGCAGCTGCGCGGCTCGTCGAACCTCACCGGCGGGCGCTGGATGGACCTGATGTCGGGCAACCTCAGCCACCAGATCGAGCACCATTTCTATCCCGACGTGCCGGCCAACCGCTACGCGGCGATGGCGGTCGAGGTGCGCGAGATCTGCGCGCGCTACGGCCAGCACTACAACACCGGCTCGCTGCCGAAGCAGTTCGGGCAGGTGATCTGGCGGATCCTGCGCCATTCCTTGCCGAGCCGGCCGGCGGTGCGCGTCGCACGCCGCCTGGAAGGCGCGCCGGGCTGATCCGCGCGCGCCGCCGGTGCGGCGGTCAGGCCGCGTCGGTCTTCGGCTTGAACAGCAGCGCTTCCAGCACCGCCATGCGCACGAACACGCCGTTGGCGACCTGGCGCAGGATCAGCGATTGCGGGCCGTCGGCGACGGCATCGTCGATCTCCACGCCGCGGTTGATCGGGCCGGGATGCATGACCAGGGCGCCGGGCGCGGCGCGCTTGAGGCGGGCTTCGGTCAGGCAGTAGGCGCGGTGGTAGGCGTCGAGCGAACTCACCAGGCCCTGTTCCATGCGCTCGCGCTGCAGGCGCAGCATCATCAGCACGTCGACGCCTTCCAGCGCTTCGTCGAAATCGTGGGTGACGGTGCAGCCGTGGAGCATGCCGCCGTTGTCGTCCACCGGCGGCAGAAGCGCGGCCGGGCCGCAGATGCGGATGTCGCGGACGCCCATCGTGCGCAGCGCATGCAGGTCCGAGCGCGCGACGCGGGAGTGCAGCACGTCGCCGACGATCGTGACCTTGAGCTTCGAGAAGTCCTCGCCGCAGGCTTGGCGCAGGGTCAGCATGTCGAGCAGGCCCTGGGTGGGATGCGCGCTGCGGCCGTCGCCGGCGTTGATCAGGCGGGTGTCCGGATCGATGTGGCGCGCCAGCTCGTTGAGCACGCCGTCCTCGTGGTGGCGGATGACGAAGCCGCGCACGCCCATCGCCTCGATGTTCTTCAGCGTGTCGCGCGCGGTCTCGCCCTTGGTGGTCGACGAGGTGGCGGCGTCGAAGTTCAGCACGTCGGCGCCGAGCCGCTGCGCCGCGCGCTGGAAGCTCAGCCGGGTGCGGGTCGACGGCTCGAAGAACAGCGTGCAGACCGCCGTCCCGCGCAGGGCCTCGGGTGCGGCCTGGCCCTCGGCGAATTCCTGCGCGCGGTCGAGCAGGCGCGAGAGCGTCGCCCGGCTCATCCCGTCGAGGGTCAGGAGGTGGTGCAGCACGCCTTCGGCGTCGGTCTGCAGCTCGGATTTGTAGCCGAGCGTGTTGGGGAACAGGTGGCTGGAAGTCGGGCTGTTCGGGGTCATCGGGCATCACTCCTCGATCGGGATGGCGTCCTGCGGCGCAGCCAGCCAGCGTTCGACGATCACCGCGGCGGCCACCGCGTCGAGGAGATCGGCGTCGCGGCGCTTGCGCCTGCCGTCGGCACGCTCGGCAGCGAAGCGCCGGGCAGCCTCCTGCGAACTGTTGCGTTCGTCCATCATCGCGACGGGCAGGCGGAAGCGCGCCAGCAACTCGCGCGCGAACGCGCGGGCGCGCTGGCGGATCGGCTGGTCGCCGCCGTCCAGGGTCATGGGGTCGCCGACGATGAAACCGGCCGGGCGCCACTCGCGATGCAGCTTCTCGACCGCCTTCCAGTCGATCTGCTCGTCGTGGACGTCGACCACGGCCAGCGCGCGCGCGCCGAGGCCGAAGCCGGTGCCGACCGCGACGCCGATGCGCCGCGCGCCGACATCGAAGCCGAGGACGGTGGCGTCGGCCCGGAGCGGCTCAGGCATGGCCGCTGTAGTCGGTCATCCGCCGCATGTCGACGCCGATGCGGCCGGCGGCGGCCTCCCAGCGGTCGTCCAGCGGCAGCGAGAACAGCAGGTCGTCGTCGTGGTCGGCGGTGATCCAGCTGTTGTCGGCCAGCTCCTGTTCGAGCTGGCCCGCACCCCAGCCGGCGCAGCCCAGCACCACGGTCACGCGGCCCGGGCCTTCGCCGCGGGCGAGGGCTTCGAGCACGTCGCGGGAGGTGGTGACGTAGAGGCCGTCAGTGACCTGCAGGGTTGAATCCCAGCGCGGCTCGCCGTCGTGCAGGACGAAGCCGCGCTCGGGATGCACCGGGCCGCCGGACAGCACGCGTTCGCCGAGCAGGACGGGGTCGCCGCCGGCGATGCCCATCTGTTCAAGCACGTCGCCGAGGGTGTATTCGGAGGGCCGGTTGAGGATCAGGCCCATCGCGCCGTCCGCGTCGTGCTGGCAGATCAGGGCGACGGTGCGGGAGAAGTTCGGATCGGCCAGCGAAGGCACGGCGATCAGCAACTGATTGGCCAGGGCGGTCGTCTCGGGCAGCATGCGGCCATTGTACGGGACGCCGCCGCTTCGCCGCCTCGATCCGCCCCCGGAAACGACGGAAGCCGGCACGGGGCCGGCTTCCGGGTGAATCTCGGAGGGCAGATCGGTCAGGCCGCGAACGGCACGCCGGTCTTCTCGCGCAGTTCGTCGACGGTGACGCCCGGCGCCGCTTCCAGCAGCTTCAGGCCGTCGGCGGTGACGTCGAACACGGCGAGGTCGGTGATGATCCGGTCGACCACGCCCACGCCGGTCAGCGGCAGCGTGCACTGCGGCAGGATCTTGTGCTCGCCGTTCTTCGCCGTGTGCTCCATCAGCACCACCACGCGGCGCACGCCGGCGACCAGGTCCATCGCGCCGCCCATGCCCTTGACCATCTTGCCGGGCACCATCCAGTTGGCGAGGTCGCCCTGGTGGGTGACCTGCATGGCGCCGAGGATGGCGAGGTCGATGTGGCCGCCGCGGATCATCGCGAACGAGTCCTGGCTGCCGAAGTAGCTGGCGCCCGGGCGGGCGGTGACGGTCTGCTTGCCGGCGTTGATGAGGTCGGCGTCGACCTCGTCCTCGGTCGGGAACGGGCCGATGCCGAGCAGGCCGTTCTCGCTCTGCAGCCACACGTCCATGCCGTCGGGGATGTGGTTGGCCACCATCGTGGGCAGGCCGATGCCGAGGTTGACGTACATGCCGTCGCTGAGCTCCTGCGCGGCGCGCGCGGCCATTTCATCGCGGGTCCAGGCCATCAGTTCGCTCCTCGCACGGTGCGCTGCTCGATGCGCTTCTCGGGTGTGGCGTTGACCACGATGCGGTCGACGTAGATGCCGGGCAGGTGCACGTGGTCCGGATCGATGTCGCCGATCTCGACCAGCTGCTCGACCTCGGCCACGCAGACCTTGCCGGCCATCGCGCAGGCCGGGTTGAAGTTGCGCGCGGTCTTGCGGAACACCAGGTTGCCGGCCTTGTCGGCCTTCCACGCCTTGACCAGCGAGACGTCGGCCTTCAGCGCCGTTTCCAGCACGTACCAGTGGCCGTCGGGGAACTGGCGGGTTTCCTTGCCCGCGGCGACGACGGTGCCGTAGCCGGTGCGGGTGAAGAACGCCGGGATGCCGGCGCCACCGGCGCGCAGGCGCTCGGCCAGCGTGCCCTGCGGGTTGAATTCCAGTTCGAGTTCGCCGGCGAGGAACTGGCGCTCGAATTCCTTGTTCTCGCCGACGTACGACGAAATCATCTTGCTGATCTGCCGGGTCGCCAGCAGCTGGCCCAGGCCGAAGCCGTCGACGCCGGCGTTGTTGGAGATGGCGGTCAGGTCCTTGGCGCCGGAATCGCGCAGGGCCGCGATCAGCGCCTCGGGGATGCCGCAGAGGCCGAAGCCGCCGACCGCGAGGGTCTGGCCGTCGGCGACCAGGCCGCGCAGGGCGTCATCGGCGGACGCGAAGACTTTGCTCTTGCTCATGCCGGCACCCGGCGCGGGCGCGCGTGTTGCGGGAGGGTCATCGTGATTCCTCGGTGATCGGGTCGCGCGGGGCGACCGGTGGGGGCCAAAGTGTACCTTCCGTTTCCGGCACGACACACCGTACTTTGGGGCAGGGTCGGCACATGGACCGGGGCCGTCGGCTGGCTAGACTGTGCGGATGACCCGCATCGTCTTCGTCACCGCCATCGCCCCCGCAGCGCCCGACGAGGACATGCCACCGTTGCTGGCGGCGTGCGAGCGCGCCGGGCTCGTCGCCGAGGTCCGCGCCTGGGACGATTTCACGGTTTCCTGGGCCCGTTACGCCGCCGCGGTGCTGCGCTCGCCCTGGGACTACCCCCTCCGGCACGAGGCGTTCCTGCGCTGGTGCGAGCGGGTGGCGGGCGCGACGTGCCTGCTGAATCCGCCCGAGGTGATCCGCTGGAACACCGACAAGCGCTACCTGGCCGATCTGGAGGCCGCGGGCGTCCCGGTGGTGCCGACGCGGTTCGTCGCGCCCGACGCCGAGCCGCTGCCGGCGGTGGACGAGGCCTTCGCGGCGTTCCCGGCAGCCGCCGAGATCGTGGTGAAGCCGACCGTCAGCGTCGGTTCGCGCGACACCCAGCGCTATCGGCGCGACCAGGGCCTCGCCGCCGCGAACCACGTCGGTACGCTGCTCGACGCCGGCCGCGACGTGATGCTGCAGCCGTACCTGGACACCGTCGACCGTCACGGCGAAATCGCGCTGCTGTATTTCGACGGCGAACTCAGCCATGCCATCCGCAAGGCGGGATTGCTGCCGTCGGACGGGGCCGGGCTGGACCACACCGCGTTGCCGGACGCGATCGTCGCGTACGCGCCGGATGCCGACGAACGCCGGGCCGGCGAAGCCGCGCTCGCCGCGCTGCACGCGCGCACGGGCGGGCCGCTGGCGTATGCCCGCGTCGACCTGATCCGCGACGCCGCGGGCACGCCGCGGCTGCTGGAGCTGGAACTGGCCGAACCCGCGCTGTTCTTCGACCACGCGCCGGGCTCGGCCGATCGTTTCGTCGCGGCGTTGCGCCGACGGTTGACGGCACCTGAACCACCGCCGTGAGCGTGCCGACGGGACCGGCGATGCGATCGGGTACCATGCCGGCCTTGCCGCCCCGCCGGGGCCACACCGCGATGTCCGCCCCGCCATGAACGCCGCCCTGGAGCGCCACGACCACGCCGCGCGGGTCGATTTCGTGGTGGAACTGGCCGGTCGCCTGCATGCCTACGGCACCACCGCCCATCGCCTGGAAGGCGCGGTGATGGCGGTGTCGACACAGCTCGGGCTGGAATGCGGCGTGTGGTCGAACCCGACCGGCATGATCCTGTCGTTCGGCGAGGCCGGGCGCGGTCGTCGCGATACCGTCCGCGTGGTCCGCATGCCGCCGGGCGAAACCGACCTCTACAAGCTGTGCGAGGCCGACCGCATCGCCGAGCAGGTGACCACCGGCGCGCTGGAGCTGGAAGCCGGCCATGCCGCGCTGCGCGCGCTGGAGCGTCCCGGCGGCTGGCGTGGGCGGACGATCGCCGTGCTGGCCTTCGGCCTGTCGGCGGCGGCCGTCGCGGGCCTGTGGCGGTTGCCGTGGCTGGACATCGCCGTGGCCGGCGTCACCGGCCTGCTGATCGGCCTGCTGGAATGGGCGACGCAGACCCGGCCGCGGCTCAAGGAGGCCAGCGATGCCCTGGCCGCGATGGCCGCGGGCTCGGTGGCGGTGCTGGTGTCGAGCTTCGTCGGTCCGCTCAACCTCAACACCGTCATCATCTCGTCGCTGATCGTGCTGATGCCCGGCATGTCGCTGACCAACGCGGTCAACGAACTCACCAACCAGAACCTCGTCTCCGGCACCGCGCGCTTCGCCGGCGCGATGACCACCATCCTCAAGCTCGCCATCGGCATGCTCGTGGCGTTGAACGGTGCGGAGATGATCGGCCTGCATCCCGAGGTACGCG
Source organism: Pseudomonadota bacterium (assembly GCA_023392975.1). Classification (GTDB taxonomy): domain Bacteria; phylum Pseudomonadota; class Gammaproteobacteria; order Xanthomonadales; family Xanthomonadaceae; genus Lysobacter_I. Next base: position 31,418 of record JAEWNA010000041.1, read on the forward strand.
CGCTGCGGCCGCAGCCGGGCTGGGTCGAAGGGCTGGCGCTGGTGCTCGGCACCTACGCCTTCGCCATGCTGTTCCGCGCCGGTCGACGCGACTATCCGCTGGTGATGCTGTCGGCCGCGGCCGGCTACCTCATCTCGCGTTTCGTCGGTGGCGAGTGGGGCAGCATCGTCGGCGTGTTCGTCGCCGCGCTGGCGACGACCGCGGCCGGCAACGCCTATGCCCGCTGGTTCAACCGTCCCGGTGCGCTGGTGCGCCTGCCGGGCCTCATCATGCTGGTGCCCGGCAGCGCCAGCCTGCGCGGGCTGCTCGCGCTGGTGCAGGGGCAGAGCATGGAAGCGGGACAGGCGGCGATGCTGGCCGCGCTCAACATCCTGCTCGCGCTGGTCGCGGGCCTGCTGTTCGGCAACATCCTGATCCCGACGCGGCGCAATCTCTGACGCGCCTCGCATCGGGAACCCTGATTCCGCGACGAAGCGACCCGAGCGACGATTCCCCGCCGAAAACCGGCTCGCGGGATCCCGGAAAAAGCAAAGGCGGCCCGAGGGCCGCCTTGCCGGTGCACGTGCCTGCGAACGCAGGACGACTCACTTCTTGATCAGGAAATCCTCGACCTTCTTGCCCTTCTTGACCTGCTCGGCGAGCCAGCGCGGCTGCTTGCCGCGGCCGGTCCAGGTCTCCTTCGCGTTGGCCGGATTGCGGTACTTCGGCGGCACCTTGCGACCGGCCGTCTTCGACGCCTTCGCGGTCTTGCCGCCCGCAGCGGCCTTCGCGCCACCGAACAGCTCGGCGATGGTGTAGCCCTCGGCCTTGGCCAGCGCGACCAGCTTCTTGCGGACGCCGGCGATCGGCTTGCGCTTGTTCATCGCGGTCTTCTGTTTCTGGGCCTGGTTGATGAGCGCGTCCAGGTCTTTCTGCGAGTACCCTTTCAGATCGAATGCCATTGTGACTCCGGATGACGATGGGATCTCCGGGCGGCAACGAGACCGCGAGGAGCGGTCGGATGGTAATCGATTTTCGATGCGCCCTCAAAATCGGGCATATTCGATGAAAATGGGATTCAGGCTGCAATAAGAAAATCGAAAGCGGAATCCGGTCGCAGAAACAGGCCGGTTCCGCTTCCTGCTTCGTCCGATCAATCGCGCTTCGGCAGCAATCTGCCGAGCAGCGCTTCGCGATCGAGCGATTCCGCCTCGCCCGCGCGGCGGCTGCGATATTCGAACGTGCCGGCGGCGAGGCCGCGCTCGGACACCACCACGCGATGCGGGATGCCGATCAGTTCGATGTCGGCGAACATCGGGCCCGGGCGCAGGCCGCGATCGTCGAGCAGCGTCTCCACGCCGGCGGCGTTCAATTCGTCGTACAGCGCCTGCGCGGCCGCGGCGACGGCCGGGTCGTTCTTCGGATTGATCATGCAGATCGCGACCTGCCACGGCGCCATCGGCTCGGGCCAGACGATGCCGGCATCGTCGTGGCTCTGCTCGATCGCGGCCGCGACGATGCGGCTCACGCCAATGCCGTAGCAGCCCATCGCGGGAATCGCGGTCTTGCCATTGGCGTCGAGCACGGTCATGCCCATCGCTTCGGAATACCGGCGGCCCAGCGCGAACACGTGGCCGACCTCGATGCCGCGCGCGATGGCCAGCGTGCCCTTGCCGTCGGGCGAAGGATCGCCGGCGACGATGTTGCGGATGTCGGCGACGTGGTCGGGTTCCGGCACGTCGCGGCCCCAGTTCACGCCGGCGATGTGGAAACCGGCCTCGTTCGCGCCGACCACGAAATCGTGCATCGCCGCGACGGTGCGGTCGGCGACCACGCGGATGGCCTTCTTCGGCGCGATCGGGCCGAGGAAGCCGGGCTCGCTGCCGAGGTGATCGAGGATTTCCGCTTCGGTGGCGAGGCGGTATTCGGCGAGGCCGGGCAGTTTCGCCAGCTTGATTTCGTTGACGACGTGGTCGCCGCGCACCAGCGCCAGCACGAACTGCGGCGCGCCGTCGGCATCGGTGCCCATGATCGCCACCGATTTCACCGTGCGCTGCAGCGGGATGTCGAGTAGCGCGGCGACGTCCTCGCAGGTCTTCTGCGTCGGCGTCTCGACCTTGCGCAGCGTTTCGGTGGCGGCGCCGCGTTCGCCCGGCGACACGGCTTCAGCCAGTTCGATGTTCGCGGCGTAGTCCGAACCGTCGGAGAACGCGATCGCGTCCTCGCCGGAGTCGGCCAGTACCTGGAATTCGTGCGAGGCGCTGCCGCCGATCGCGCCGGTGTCGGCGAACACCGCGCGGAACTTCAACCCCAGCCGCGTGAATATGCGGCCGTAGGCGTCGTACATCGTCTGGTAGCCGGCCTTGAGCGAGTCGTCGTCGATGTGGAACGAATACGCGTCCTTCATCAGGAACTCGCGGGCGCGCATCACGCCGAAGCGCGGGCGGATCTCGTCGCGGAACTTGGTCTGGATGTTGTAGAAGTTCACCGGCAGCTGCCTGTAGCTGCTGATTTCCTGGCGGGCGAAATCGGTGATCACTTCCTCGGCGGTCGGGCCGTAGCAGTATTCGGCCTCCTTGCGGTCCTTGATCTTCAGCAGCTGGCCGCCGAACTTCTGCCAGCGGCCGGTCTCCTCCCACAGCTCGCGCGGCTGGATGGTCGGCATCAGCAGCTCGATCGCGCCGGCGCGGTCCATTTCCTCGCGGACCACGGCCTCGACCTTGCGCAGCACGCGCAGGCCCAGCGGGCTCCAGGTGTAGAGGCCGGCGGCGAGCTTGCGCAGCATGCCCGCGCGGAGCATCAGCTGGTGGCTGACGACTTCGGCGTCGGCGGGAGTTTCCTTTTCGGTGCGGAGGTGGAACTGCGACAGGCGCATCGGACGGGCTCGCGGGGGGTCGAACCCCGCATTTTGCCCGATGTCGCCGGTGTCCGCTGCGCCGGGGGCCGGCTCAGCGCTCGGCGCAGTTCACGCGGGCCACGGTCTGGGCGATCTCCAGCTGCTTCTGGCGATCGGCATCGTCGAGGTCGCCGTCGGGCTGGCCGTCGCCGTTGCTGTCGACCTGCAGCTGGCTGCCGCCCTGCAGCAGCTCGATGTTGCGCTGGGCGGTGGCGCACTGGGGCGAGACCGGCCGCTCGGCGGACTGGGTGGGCGCCGTGCTCACGCGCTGGGTGATCGTCCGCTGCTGGAACTTGCCCTGGGACGGCGGCGTCTGCGAATAGTGGGTCACGCCGCTGGCGTCCTTCCACTGGTAGACCTCGCCGGCGAAGGCGGCCGGGGCGGCGAGGACCGAAACGGCGAGGAGGGCGGTGCTGAGCGCGCGGATCATGGCGTTACCTGCGGAAATGGCGGACGGGGCCCCCTGCGATGGCGGGATTGCAACACCCCGGGGCGACCGGCGCAAGCGCGGCCGGGCGGCGGGTTCGGGGGCGGCTCAGGCGGGCGTGCGGTCGATACGCTCCGGTACACTGCCCGGCATGAGCCAGCCAGACCCCGCCGTCCCCGCCGCGCCGCGCCGCAACCGCGGCATCTACCTGCTGCCGAACCTGTTCACCACCGGCGCGCTGTTTTCCGGGTTCTTCGCGATCATCGCCGCGTCGCAGGGCCGGTTCGGCGCGGCCTGCGTCGCGATCTTCATCTCCGCGGTGCTGGACGGCCTCGACGGCCGGGTCGCGCGGATGACCAACACCCAGACCGAGTTCGGGGTGCAGTACGACTCGCTGGCCGACCTGATCAGCTTCGGCATGGCGCCGTCGCTGGTGATGTACCACTGGGCGCTGGAGTCGCTGAAGCTCGACGGCGCCACCGCCGGCAAGATCGGCTGGCTGGGCGCTTTCCTTTACGCCGCCTGCGCCGCGCTGCGGCTGGCGCGCTTCAACAGCCAGGTCGGCACGGTCGACAAGCGCTGGTTCATCGGCCTGCCGTCGCCGTCCGCCGCGGGCCTGATGGCGAGTTTCGTCTGGACCCTGCACGACCTCGGCTGGACCGGCGAGCAGTTGCGCTATCCGGCGCTGGCGGTGACGGTGTTCGCCGGGCTGCTGATGGTCAGCCGCTTCCGCTACCCGAGCTTCAAGGGCGGCAAGGGCCCGCAGGCCGACCGCGTGCCGTTCGTCGTGCCGCTGCTGGTGATCGTCGCGATCATCGGCCTGGTGATCGATCCGCCGAAGGTGCTGCTGGGCGTGTTCGCGACGTTCGCGCTGTTCGGCCCGCTGATCGCCCGGCGCATGGCGCGTCGCGGCGTCGCCGCGGAGGGTGCGTGAACGCGACCCTTGAGCGCGCAGCCCTCTGGGACCCGCTGCAGTGCGAACTGCTGGCGGCGATGGGGCTGCCGGTGCAGCGCGCGATTGCCGCCGCGGGCGCCGGCGACGCCAGTGCCATGGCGCTGCCGGACGATCCGCTGGTCCTCGCGCTGCTGCGCGCCGCCGGCCGCACGCGCGAGGCCGCGGATGCGCCGCGGATCGCCCGTGCCT
>JAEWNA010000104.1 GCA_023392975.1 Pseudomonadota bacterium
TGCGCAGCGCCAGCGGCGGCGCATCGGAACCGTCGCCGCCCGCCAGCGCCAGCACCACGCTGCGGCCATCCAGCGGCGGCAGCGCCTCGCGGGTGTCGGGATCGAGGGCGATGGCGCGGTTGAGCGCCGATTCCAGCGCGCGGCCGGCCAGCGGCTTCCAGTCGAGGGGAGAGGCAGTCATGCCGGGCATTCTAGCCGGGGGCGCCGCCGACACGGCCGCCGGGCGTTCCGCATGCCGGGAAATGCTCAGCCAACGTCCCGCCTCCGCCGTGCGAGGCACTTTCCTTCGTCTGGACGCATTTCCCTCGTCTGGATCGGCCTCGCGCATCAAGCCCCGCTCCCCTCGCGGGAGAGGGGTTGGGGAGAGGGGAGCAGGCCGACGCGCGTCAGCGCGACGCGGCCGCCAGCCGCACCAGCCCTTCCTCGATCGTCACCTTCGGCACGTAGCCGAAGTCGCGGGTCGCGGGGGCCATCGAATACCAGTGCGTGGTGCTCAGCTGCTCGGCGAGGAAGCGCGTCAGCGGCGGCTCGCCCTTCAGCGGCAGCACGGTCCACAGGCCTTCGCAGACCGCACCGATGACGTAGGCGGCGCCGAACGGCAGCGACTTGTCGACCTCCGGCGCACCGACCGCACGCAGCAGCGCGTTGACGATCTCGCGCACCGGCTTGGGCTCGCCGTTGCTGATGAAGTAGGCCTTGCCGGCGCAGGCGGCGCCCGGGGCAAGATGCTCGAACGCATCGAAATGCGCTTGCGCGGCATTGTCGATGTAGGTGGTGTCGATGCGGTTGTGGCCACCGCCGACGAAGCGCAGCCGGCCGGCGCGTGCGCGATCGGCCAGCCGCGGCACCAGCTGCTGGTCGCCCGGGCCCCAGATCAGCCGCGGCCGCAGCGCGACGGTCGCGAGGTTCGCATCGTTCGCCGCCAGCACCGCCTTCTCGGCGATGGTCTTGGTGGTCGCGTACGGCGCCTTGAAGCCTTCGCCGTAGGGCACGGTGTCGGCGGTGCCGCCCTCGACCGGATGCGTCGCGCGATGGGTCACGCTGGGCGTCGACGTATAGACCAGTTTGCCGATGCCGTGCGCGCGGCAGGCGGCGAGCACGTTGTCGGTGCCGATCACGTTCGCCTGGTGGTAGCTGTCGTAGCTGCCCCAGGCGCCGGCCTTGGCGGCGTTGTGGAAGATCGCGTCCACGCCGGCACAGGCGGCGAGCACGGCGTCGCGATCGGCCAGGTCGCCGCGGATCTGGCGCACGCCGAGCGGATCGAGATCGGCGTAATGGCCGCGGTTGTAGCTCGCGACCTCGTGCCCGCGCTCGACCAGCCCCCTGCACAGCGCATGCCCGAGGAAACCGCCGCCGCCGGTGACCAGAATCTTCATGTGTGCTCCCGATGTCGGCGCACATGGTACGCGGCCCCAAGCCCAGGATGATGGCCAGACGGAACGCGGCCGCAGTCACGCCCTCCCTTTCGCTGCAGGCGAAGGGGAGGGTTGGGGAGGGGTAAAATCGCGCGTCAGGTGCCGGTATATGTCGTCCACCACATCGGCCCGTCGCAATAGGACGTCGCGATTCGCGTACCGCAGAACGCGATACCCCGCATGGACCAGCCTCGCCGTGCGCGCTTCGTCGTATTCGATGGCGCTCGCATGCTGGTCGCCATCCACTTCGATCACCAGCCGCGCCTGAGGGCAAAGGAAGTCGACGATGAATCCCTCCACGGGCACCTGACGCCGGAAGCGGAATCCTTCGATCCGGCGCTGTCGGAGCGCCTGCCATAACCAGCGCTCCGCGTCGGTGGCCTCGTTGCGCAAGCGGCGGGCACGGCGTCGCAGTGCCGTCATGGAACCTCCTGTCGTTCGACCCCTCCCCGGCCCTCCCCTTCGCCTTCGGCGAAAGGGAGGGAGACAAACGAGAACTCGCGTCCAGCGTCTCTTGTCCGAAACGAGCGCGATGCCGGTAGACGCCTCGCCCGGAGGCCGGGAATTCCCTCCGTCGTGTGTCGGAAAACCTCGCGGCGGCATGGCGTATGCTGGGCCGATCCGATCCACCTGCGAGGAGCCCGCCATGCGCCGTCCGTCCGTGCTCGTCCTCACCGCCTGCCTGGTCTTCGCCACTGCCGCCGGTGCACAGTCGCTGGAACAGCAGCTCAAGGATCGCCTGCTCGGCGGCAAGGGCAGCAGCACGAGCACCGCCGGGCTCAGCGAGCAGGACGCCGCCGGCGGGATCAAGGAAGCGCTGGCGCAGGGCGTGGATCGCGCGGTGCGCCAGCTCGGCACCCCCGATGGTTTCTTCCGTGACCAGGCGGTGAAGATCCTCGTGCCCGAGCGCCTGCGCAAGGCCGCGGACCTCGCGCGCAAGCTCGGCGCGGGCAAGCAGGTCGACGCCTTCGAGCTGTCGATGAATCGCGCCGCAGAGAAGGCGGTGCCGATGGCCGCGAACATCCTCGCCGACTCGGTGCGGCAGATGACGCTGCAGGACGCGATCGGCCTCGTCCGCGGCGGCGACACGTCGGCCACCGATTTCTTCCGGCGCACGAGCGAGCGGAAGCTCTACGATTCCTTCCTGCCGATCGTGCAGAAGCAGACGGCCGCGGTCGGCGTGACCCGCAAGTACAAGGATTTCTCGAAGAAGGCCGGCGGCAACGCCCTGGCCGGCGCGCTGCTCGGCGGCGGCAGCGGCCAGCCGATGAACGGCGCGGACCTCGACGACTACGTCACCCGACGGACCATCGACGGCCTGTTCCACGTCATCGCCGACCAGGAACGGCAGATCCGCCAGAACCCGCTCGCGCGCACCAGCGACCTGCTGCGCCGCGTCTTCAAGTGACCGCGGCCACGGCGTTGCGCGCTGCGCGACGCCGGCGTTGAACCGATCGCGATACGCCGGCGCCGGGTACGCCCGGGTGCGCTGCATGCTGCGCCGAACACCGACCGCCATCGCATTCCGCGAGACGGCCCGTCGCTAGGATCGTCGGGCTGCGCGACGTTCGCCCTGCGCAGACCACCGCCGCCGGCCACCGGAAGCGCGGCACAGCCGCGCATCGGTCGACGGCTTTTCCGTACCCAACGACACAAGGAAGCATCGTCATGGTTCGCAATACCTCGCTGCACGCCGCGCTCCTCGCCGCGCTGTCCCTCGCCCCGCTCGCGCACGCCGCTCCCGTGGAAATGACGTCTGACATCGTCGCCACGGCGCCGTCGGCCAAGGCGCTGGGCGCCGCCGAATTCGCCGTCGCCTCGCGCGGCCCGACCCTCGTCGCCCTGTCCTCCCCGTCGGTCGGCGACGCACGCGCCCTCAAGAGCCGCCGCCAGACGCAGACCAAGCAGGGTCAGCCGTTCGAGATCGGCTTCGCCCGCGACGTGCCCAATCCGCACATCGCACTGGCCCGCCTCGGCTGGCAGAAGCTGTCCGACGGCCGCTACGCCACCCGTTTCGAGATCGGTTCGGCCGACGCCGTGGCGATGCGCGCCGCGTTCTCGCTGAAGGCCCTCGGCCGCGGCGCGAGTCCGACCGGGGTGACCTTCCGCTTCGGCGGCGGCGACGGCCGCGTGTTCGAGATGAACGGCCGCGAGTTCGCCGGCAAGCAGGCCGGCTGGTCGCCGGTGACGATGGGCGCGACGTCCAGCGTCGAGGTCGTGCTGGCAAAGGGCCTGCGCCCGCAGCAGTTCGTCCTGACGATGCCGCAGATCTCGCACCTCGACATGAGTCCGCTGGCCGAGGACGCGCAGATCGCCGCGTTCGCGAAGATCGGCGAGAGCGGCAGCTGCAACCGCGACATCGTCTGCCGCACCAGCCCGACCGCCGGCTTCCTCGCCGCGGAGAAGGCCGTGGCGCGGATGCTGTTCACCAAGGGCGGCAGCTCGTACCTCTGCACCGGCACGCTGCTCAACAACAGCAACGCGACCAAGCGCCACCTGTTCTGGAGCGCGGCGCACTGCATCAGCACCCAGACCGTCGCCAACACGCTGCAGACCTACTGGTTCTACAAGGCGACCACCTGCGGCGGCACCACCCAGGCCGCGGGCGCGGTGACCCTGACCGGCGGCGCCTATCTGCGCTACTCGAACAGCACCCGCGACACCCTCCTGCTGGAACTGAAGACCGCGCCGCCGGCCGGTGCCGTGTACGCCGGCTGGACCAGCGCCGCCATCGCCGCCACCGGCACCGCGATCGAAGGCATCCACCATCCGGCGGGCGACGCCAAGATGTACTCGCTGGGCAGCGTGACCGCACTGTCGAGTTCGCTCAGCGGCAAATCGCCGCTGTACCAGGTGAAGTGGACCACCGGCACCACCGAAGGCGGTTCGTCGGGCTCGGCGCTGTTCAAGATCGCGACCGACGGCACCTACCAGCTCACCGGCGGCCTGTACGGCGGCTACGCCTCGTGCTCGGCCACGACCTCGCCGGATTACTACTCGCGCTTCGCCGACGTGTATTCCAGCATCTCGTCGTACTTCGGCCCGTAAGCCGGCCTTCGCGCATCACCGCGACACGACGGGCCCGGCGCATGCCGGGCCCGTTTCTCGTTCGACCTCAGCGAATGCGCGTCGCGGCCCACACCGTCAGCTTCTCCCGCCCGATCTTGGCGTTGTGGCGGATGTCGACCGGGAACGGCTTCGGATAGCGGAGGAAGGTCGTCACCTTCGCGGTGTGGACGAAGCCTTCGCCGAGCCGGCGCAGTTCGTCTTCGATGCGCGGCCATTCCGACGCCGGGACGCCCTCGCGCAATTCCACACACAGCACCGGCACCTGCGCGCCGAAACTTCCGAGACCGACCAGAGCGGTGCGGCGCACGTCGCGGTGGGTGTTGAACACCGGCTCGACCTGCTCGGTGCACAGCGTCGTCTCCGATGTGACCACGCGCTGCGTCTTCCGGCCGCAAAACCACAGCCGGCCTTCGGCGTCGAAATAGCCGAGGTCGCCCATGCGGTGGACGATGCGCTCGTTGCCGTCGGGCAGCGTCTCGCGGATCTTCGCCAGCCGCGTCTGCACTTCGCGGCCGAAATATTCGTCGGTGGCGGTGGGGCCGGCGACGGTGATCTCGCCGACCAGGCCGCCCTTCACCACCAGATCGTCCGACCAGCGCTCGATCGCCGCATCGTCGACGCGGATCACGCGCACCTCGTTCGGCGGCACCGGGCGGCCGACGCAGGTCCCGGCACCCTGTTCGTTGCGGGTGCGCAGGGTCAGCAGTTCGCGGCCTTCGATGATCGCGACCGGCAGGCATTCGGTGGCACCGTAGGGCGTCCAGAAATTCGCGTCCGGCAGCAGCAGCGAACGAATCTTCGCGACCACGTCCGCCGGCACCGGCGCGCCGGCCGACATCACCGTCTTCACGCCGGTCAGCGGCTGGCCGTGGTCAGCCAGCACGCGCATCAGCGCCGGCGAACCGAACAGCTGGTCGACGCCGAACCGCGCGATCGCCGCGTGCAGCTTGCGCGGATCGGCCTGCGCCGGCCGCGTCGGGTCCATGTTGGGAATGATCGAGGTCGTGCCCAGCGCGGGATCGAACAGCGCGAACGGCGGGAACGTCGGCAGGTTGGTGCCGCCCGGCGCGATGCCGAACGCCTGCCCCAGCAGCGAGATCTGGCCGACGAAATGGCGATGACGGTAGACCACGCCCTTGGGAATGCCGGTCGAGCCGCTGGTGAACAGCAGCGCGGCGACGTCGTCCGGCGCGGTGTCGGCGAGCTGCGGTCCTGCGCCCGCGCCGGCGCGTTCGAGATCGGCCAGCGTGGCGTCGGCGAGGAAAGCGCGCGCGCCGGTGGTCACGCGCACCTTCGCGCTGCGTGCCCAGCGCAGCAGCACGCGCGCGAGCTGCGCCAGCGGGATGCCGATGAACGCCTCCGGCTTCGCCTCGTCCAGGCACTGCCGCAACGCGCGCCGATCGATGCCGGGATCGACCAGCACCGGCACCGCGCCGGCCTTGAACAGCGCGAACATCAGCAGGAAGAACTCGGGCGTGGGCCGCACCATCACCACCGTGCGGGTGCCGCGGACGATGCCGCGGGTGGCGAGGCCGGCGGCGATGGCGTCACTGCGGCGGTCGAGGTCGGCATAGGTCAGCGCGATGTCGTAGCGCCCGTCGCGGCCGGGGCAGCGCATCGCCACCTGGTCGGGCCGGG
>JAEWNA010000117.1 GCA_023392975.1 Pseudomonadota bacterium
GTCCGGCGGCGACGCCACCGAAGCGGCGTTCGTCGCCGGCCGGGCCGGCGCACCGCCGCCGCTGCGCGCGCTGGTGGTCGACGACAGCCTCACAGTGCGCGAGCAGATGCGCCAGGCCCTTCAGCGCCTGGGCATCGCCAGCGACCAGGCCGACAGCGCCGAAGCCGCGATGCGCCGGCTCGAACACGGCACCTACGACCTCGCGTTCCTCGACGTGGTCATGCCCGGCACCGACGGCTACGAGCTGTGCCGCAAGATCAAGCACAACAACTACCTGCGCGGCATGCCGGTGCTGATGCTGACCAGCCGCTCCTCGCCGTTCGACCGCGCCCGCGGCGCGCTGTCCGGCTGCGACAGCTACCTCGTCAAGCCGATCACCTGGGACATCTTCAGCCAGGCGGTCGACAAGGCGCTGCTCAAGCACTTCCGCAACGACCGCGCGCAGATGATCGCCCGCGGCTACCGCCTCTGATCCCTGCGCCCCTCCGCTCCAGCACTCCCCGAAAGGATCCCCGCGCCATGCCCAAGGCCCTGATCTGCGACGACTCCGCCGCCGAACTCGCGAACCTCCGCAACATCCTCACCGACGCCGGCTGGCATTCGGTCACCGCCAGCAACGGCGCCGAGGCCGTGCAGAAGGCCACCGCCGAGAAGCCGGCGCTGATCTTCCTCGACATCATCATGCCGGACATGGACGGCTACGAGGCCTGCCGCCAGCTGCAGTCCAACGGCGACACCAAGGGCATCCCGGTGGTGTTCGTCTCCAGCAAGAACCAGAAGGCCGACCAGATCTGGGCCAAGATGCAGGGCGGCAAGGCCCTGATCGGCAAGCCCTACTCCGCCGACCAGATCCTCGACACGCTCAAGGCCTACGGCTGAGCATGTCGGCGACCGACGCCCGCACGGACGACGCCGGCGGCGCCTCGCAGGCGGCACCGCGCATCGGGTTCCGCCCGCACCTGCAATTGCCGTGGCTGCTGGCCGCGCCGGGCGTGCCGCTGCAGGTCCTGATCGAAGCGGCCCCCGTGCGCGTGCCCAACACGCCGGCCTGGTTCCGCGGCGTGGTCAGCCAGCGCGGCAACCTGCTGCCGGTGTTCGACCTGGCCCGCTGGGCCGGCCTCGACGACACCGGCATGGAACGGCCGCAGATCGTCTCGGTCGGGCAAGGCGCCCCGGCCTGCGCGGTGGTCTGCGGCATCGCACCGTCGCTCATCTCGATCATCGGCGAGACCGACAGCGTCGAGACCGAGGGCGCGCTCTCGCCGTTCCTCGGTCCCGCCTACGCCACCTCGCAGGGGATGGCGCACGAATTCGACGTGGCGCGCTGGCTCGCGACGGCGGCATCGAACCTCACCGGCGGCGCGGCGACCTGACCGGGCCGACGCTCCCCCACTCTTCCATCCGGTACGCAATCCGCTTCGAAGGAAAGTCGCAATGGCCCGTTCCACGACCTCGTTTCTCGGCAGCATCCGCGGACGCCTGGTGCTCGGCACGGCCGCACTGGCGCTGATCCCGCTGCTGCTGCTCGCCGCCGCGCTGGGCTGGTACGCGAATCGGCAGTCGGCGACCTCGCTCGACCAGCGCGCGTCCGACCAGATGGCCTCGATCCGCGCCGGCAAGCAGGAGGAAATCCGCGCCTACTTCGACAACGTCGCCAACCTGATGCGCACCGTGGCCGGCACCGACGAGGTGCGCCAGACCCTGCGCGAGGGCGCCGAACAGCAGCCAATGCTGGCGAGCGGGCTCGACCTCGACAAGGCCCGCGCCGCGCTGACCGCGTACTACCGCAACGATTTCGGCCGCCAGTACGCGACGCGCAACCCGGGCCAGCGCGCCGACATCTCCGGGATCGTCGCCGCGCTGCCGGCGCAGACGGTCGCCGCGCAGTACACCTACATCGCCGCCAATCCGAATCCGCTGGGCAAGAAGAACGAACTGCCGCGCGCGCCGGACGCGGCCGCCTACAACGAGACGCACGCGCGCTTCCATCCGTTCGCGCGCAAGGTCGTGCAGGACTACGGCCTGTACGACTTCTTCCTGGTCGACGCGAAGACCGGCTTCGTGGTCTACACCTACTTCAAGGAACTCGACTACGGCACCAGCCTGCGCGACGGCCCGTGGGCCGCCACCGGCCTGGGCCAGGCGTTCGCGAAGGCGATGGCCGCGAAGACCCCCGGCGAAGTCTCGATCACCGACTACGCGCCCTACCGTCCGTCCTACGACGACCAGGCCTCGTTCGTCAGCATCCCGATCGTCGAACAGGGCGACACCGTCGGCGTGTTCGTGGTGCAGCTGCCCATCGACCGCGTCAACCAGATCATGACCTTCGACGGCAAGTGGAAGGCGGTCGGCCTGGGCGATTCTGGCGAGACCTACCTGGTCGGCCCCGACAAGACGCCGCGCTCGATCTCGCGCTTCATGCAGCAGGACGCCAGCACCTTCGTGAACACGATGCGCGCCACCGGCCTGGCGCAGGCGAAGCTCGCGGCGATGGATTCGCGCGATTCCAACGTGGGCCTCATGCCCGTGGACACGCTCGGCGTGCGCAACGCGCTGGCCGGGCAGACCGGCACGGCGGTGTACCCGGATTACCGCGGCATCCCGGTGCTGGGCGCATACGCGCCGATCGACGTGCTCGGCCTGCGCTGGGCGCTGCTGTCGGAAATCGACGACGCCGAATCGAAGGCGCCGATCGTCGCGCTGCGTCGCGGCATCGCGCTCGCGGGACTCGCCGGCGTGCTGCTGGTGGGCCTGATCGCGCTGCTGGCGGGCCTGCGCCTGGCGCGTTCGATCAGCGAGCCGCTCGCGCTGGTGCAGGACACGGTGCAGAAGGTCGGCGCCGGCGACCTCGACGCGCGCACCGGCTTGCGCAGCCAGGACGAGATCGGCCAGCTCGCGGGCGCCTTCGACACCCTGCTCGACGAGAAGGTGGCCGAACTGGCCCGCGCGCAGAAGGAAAACGACCAGCTCAACAACTCGGTGATCGAGATCATGATGTCGGTGGCGCAGCTCGCGCAGCGCGACCTCGACGTCAAGGTGCCGGTGTCCGAGGACGTGACCGGCGCGGTGTCGGACGCCATCAACATGATGTCGAACTCCACCGCGCGTGCGCTGCGCGAGGTCAACACGATTTCCGCGCAGGTGTCGGACAGCTCGGTGCGCGTCAAGGAGCGCGCCGACTCGGTGCTCAGGCTCGCCGGCGAAGCCAGCGACCAGGCCAGCGCGGCTTCGGCCGAGCTGGGCAACACCGCGGACGCGCTGCGCCAGATCGGCGACCAGGCGCAGGACGCCGGCCGCGAAGCCGAGCGCGCACTCACCGCGACCGCCGAGGCGATGTCGGTGGTGCGCGCCACGGTGGACGGCATCACCAGTTCGCGCGACCAGATCCGCGAGACGGAAAAGCGGGTGAAGCGCCTGGCCGAACGCTCGCAGGAAATCTCCTCGGCGGTGACCATCATCGGCCAGATCGCGGAACGCACCTCGGTGCTGGCGCTGAACGCGTCCATGCAGGCGGTCGCCGCCGGCGAGGCGGGCCGCGGTTTCGCGGTGGTGGCGGACGAAGTGAAGCGCCTCGCCGAGAACGCCCGCGAGGCGACCCAGCAGATCGCCGGCCTCGTCGGCGCGATCCAGTCGGACACCACCGAAACCCTGCAGGCGATGAACGGCACGATCGCGCAGGTCGTGGACATCACCCGGCTCGCCGACCAGGCCGGTACGCAGATGGGCGACACCCGCGCGGCGACGGAAGCGCTGGTGAACTCGGTGCGCAGCATTTCCCTGGCCACCCGGGCGCAGGCAGAGACCTCGCAGCGCCTCCTGGTGCGCGCGAACCAGTTGATCGAGGCGTCGCAACGCACGCTGGAGGAAATCGAGGAGCAGCGCGGCGACACCGAATCGCTCAACGCCTCGGCGACGGCGCTGGTGAAGACCGTCGGCGGATTCAAGCTGCCCGCTAACCTCTGACCCGCACCGGTCACGACGCCGATGGAACCCACCATGTCCTCGTCGCACGGCGCCGCCGACCGCCATCCCATGCTGGCGGCCACCCGCGCGCGGCTCGACACCCTGCTGTCGCTGCTGCGCGCGGCCAACGCCTCGCCGGCGATGGCCGATGCGGTGCTGCTGGAACAGATGCTGGAAGGGCTGCAGCGCGATGCGTCGACGATGCCACTGCCCGGCGTCGCCGAACTGCTGCGCAGTTGGCATGCCGCGCTGGGCGACCTGGCCCGCGCCGGCGGAGCGCCGGACGAGCACGACCTCGTGCGGATGAACCTGTGGTTCGCCGGCCTGCAGGAATACCTGGCAGGGCGTCTCGACCACGACGGCTGCCGGATGCTGGCGGAGTTGCCCGACGGCATCCGCTGGCTGCCCAGGCTCTCGCCCGGTTTCGTGCATGCCATCGCCCGGCGGCTGATGCTCGCCGCGCCGTCGGCCGAAGGCGAAGCGCTCGACGCGACGCCGCAAGACGCGCCGGCCGCCGCCGCACTCGCGTTCGAGCCGCCGGCGTTCGACGCGCCAGCCGCGAGCATGCCGACCTTCGAGGCAGAAGTCTTCGATGCACTGGCCTACGATGCATCAGTCGTCGAGCACGACGCACCCACGGCGACCGACACGAATGCCGCCTTCGCCTTCGCGAGCGACGACATCGACACGCCGGTGCCCGCCGCATCGTCTGTCCACATCGGCGACGCGCGCGACGATGTCGTAGCCGATGCCCCCCATGACCGCGACGCCAGCGCCGGGACGCGCCTCGATACGGGAGCGACCCTCGCCCCGATCGCCGTCGATCAAGATGCCCCGCCCGACGACGGCATCCTCTGGATCGGCCGCGAAGAACTCGACCTCACCCGCCAGGCGATCGCCGAACAGGTGCTGCCGCTGGCGCAGGCCTGGTCGGAGGTCGCGGCATCGGACGAGGCGGCGACCCGCGACGGGATCGTCGAGGAGCTGGCCTACCAGACCCGGCTCATCGCGAACGTCATGGAGCTGATCGGCACCCGCACGCTCGAACGCGGGATGCTGTGCGTGAACGCGGGCCTGGAGCGGCGCGACCCGGCCTTCGGCCCGGAAGCCCTCGCCGCCTGGTGCAGCGCGCTCCTCGGCGTCTTCGAAACCCCCGGGCGCGACGCGGGCGAACTGCTGGCGATGGTCTCCGAGGACCTGCCGGGCTTCGATGCCGCATGGGCGGCGGCGCTTGGCGACGAACTCGAACGCATCGCGATCGGCATCGACCCCGCCCTGCTCGCCCAGCGCAAGACGCTGGCGACCGTCGAGGACACCGACCTCGCGCCCGCCGACGACGTGGTGCCAAGCGTGCTCGAGGGCATGTTCCGCGAACTGCCGGACAACGCCGCGCGCTTCGGTGCGTCCGTGCGCGCGCTGGTCGCCACCCGCTCGCCGGAGCCCATCGACGAAGCGCGTCGCGTCGCCCACACGCTCAAGGGCGACGCCAACACCGTGGGCATCCGCGGCCTGGCCCACCTCACCCACGCGCTGGAAGACGTGTTGCTGGTGCTCGCCAAACGCCCGGAACTGCTGGACGACGACTGCGCCGACCTGCTGACCACCGCCAGCGATGCGGTCGAGGAAATCGCCGACCACCTGCTCGGCCGCGGCCCGGCGCCGGGCGACCTCGTCGCGGTCTACCAGCGGGTGCTCGATGCCGCGAATGCGCTCGCCGACGGCAACGTCACGGCGCCCGCGGAGGACATCGCGGACCGCGCGCCCGTCGCCGCGGACCGCATCGTCGCCCCGGCGCCTGCGACGGTCGAGATGGTCGTGATGGTCGCGGACACGTCCGATCCCGCCGGCATGGCGGCCACCGGCATCCAGAGCCTCAACGTGCCGAGCGCGCTGCTCGACGAACTGCAGCGCCTCTCCGGCGAAAGCCTGGTCACCGCGCGCCAGATCGACCGCCAGCTCGAAGGCCTCGGCACGATCCACCGCGACCAGCGCCAGTGGGTGCGCGGCACCCAGGACCTGATGTCGCGCCTCGACGACCTCGTGGCTCTGCGCGGCGCGGCGCTGCAGTCGACCGCGCAGAAGGGCGGCGCCGAACTCGACCCGCTGGAGATCGACCAGTACAACGAACTGCACGTGATCTCGCGGCAGTTGCTGGAGTCGCATGCCGACAGCGCCGAATTCGTGCGCCGCATCGACCGCATCATGAACGCGCTCGGCGACCTGCGCAGCGAACAGGAGCAACTGGGCCGCGACCTGCAGCGCACCATCCAGCGCACGCGCACGGTGCCGTTCGGGCAGGTGTCCGCGCGCCTGCAGCGCATCGTGCGCCAGACCGCCAAGCAGGTGTCGAAGCCGGTGGAACTGGAGATTGTCGGCGAGGACATCCCGGTCGACGCCGAACTGCTCGAACGCGTCGTCGAACCGCTGGCGCACATCCTGCGCAACGCGGTCGACCATGGCATCGAGCCCCCGGATGCCCGCATCGCCGCGGGCAAGCCGGAAACCGGGCGGCTCACCCTGCGCGTCGGCCTGCAGGGCGACGCCGCGCTCATCGACGTGCAGGACGACGGCGCCGGGCTCGACTACGTCGCGATCCGCCGCCGCGGCATCGAGGCCGGGCTGATCGACGCCGACCAGCTGGTCGACCAGCGCATGCTGGCGCGCCTGATCCTCCTGCCCGGCTTCTCCACCCGCGCCACCGCCACCGAAACCTCCGGCCGCGGCATCGGCATGGACGTGGTGGAGCGCCGCGTCGCCGCGCTGCGCGGCACGCTCAGCCTCGCGTCCGAACCCGGCCAGGGCACCCGCGTGCAGTTGCGCCTGCCGGTCACCCAGACCCTCGCCAACGTCATCGTCGCCCGCGGCCAGCGCCAGGCCAGCGCGGTGGTCGCCGGCTCGATCGAGCGCGTGGTCGGCTTCGGCGCCGGCGAATGCCGCGAGGACGCCGGGCGTCTGGTCGCGGTCGTCGACGGCGAGTCGCTGCCGGCGCTGCCGATCGAAGCGTTCTACGACGAGACTGCCGATCCCGCGCTGTGGGCCGGCGGCGGCACCGGCCTGCTGCTGCGCGACGCCGACGGCTTCGCCCACGTCGTGCTGGTGCGCGGCATCGAGGAAGTGCGCAGCGTCGTGGTGAAACCGCTCGCCGCCTACCTGCCGCCGATCCCCGCCGTGCGCGGCATCACCCAGCTCGGCGACGGCGGCCTCGCCCCGGTGATCGACCTCGACGTGCTGCTGCGCGCCGCCGGCGAACGCCGGTTCGATGTCGCCTCGCTCGCGCGCGCCGCCGCGCCCGCGGTGCGCGTGGTCGTCGCCGACGACTCGCTGAGCGTGCGCCGCGCGCTCGAACAGCTGATGCAGGACGCCGGCTTCGAGGTTGGCACCGCCCGCGACGGGTTCGAGGCGCTGGCCGCCGTGAACGAGAAACCGACCGCCGCGCTGCTGGTCGATCTGGAAATGCCGCGCATGAACGGGCTGGAAGTCGTGCGCACGCTGCGCAACCAGGCCGCGACCCGCGACCTGCCGGTGGTGATGATCACCTCGCGCGCCACCGACAGGCACCGCGCGATGGCCGAACAGGCGGGCGTGACCCGGCTGCTGGGCAAGCCGTTCGCCGAAGACGCGCTGGTGGGCCTCATTCGCGACCTGATCGCCACGCAGGCCACCGCGAGGCCCGTCGAACCCGTCTCCGGCTGAGGCGCGGCCGCCGGGTCGCGGGATACGCCGGCGCCCGGCCCCGGCGCCGGGCGCCGCGTACACTAGCGGGCCACGTCCAATCGCGGGCCCGTTCCCGCCACGCGCCGCCATGACCGACCAACGCCTCACCGCCCGCTACGCCGACGAACTCGACCGGATCCGCGAACAGGGGCTGTTCAAGTCCGAACGCATCATCACCAGCCCGCAGTCGGCCGAGATCGCGCTCGCCGACGGCCGCAAGGTGCTGAACTTCTGCGCGAACAACTACCTCGGCCTCGCCGACCATCCGGACATCATCGCCGCGGCCAAGGACGCGCTGGACACGCATGGCTTCGGCATGGCCAGCGTGCGCTTCATCTGCGGCACCCAGGACCTGCACAAGCGGCTGGAAAAGACCATCGCCGACTTCTTCGGCACCGAGGACACCATCCTCTACGCCGCCTGCTTCGACGCCAACGGCGGCCTGTTCGAGCCGCTGCTGGACGAGCAGGACGCGATCATCTCCGACGCGCTCAACCACGCCTCGATCATCGACGGCGTGCGCCTGTGCAAGGCGAAGCGCTACCGCTACGCGAACTGCGACATGGCCGACCTCGAGAAGCAGCTGCAGCAGGCGAAGGCCGACGGCGCGCGCACGATCCTGATCACCTCCGACGGCGTGTTCTCGATGGACGGCTTCATCGCGCCGCTCGACGAGATCACCGCGCTCGCCGCGAAGTACGGCGCGCTGGTGCACATCGACGAATGCCACGCCACCGGCTTCCTCGGCGCCACCGGCCGCGGCTCGGCGGAAGTGAAAGGCGTGATGGACCGCATCGACATCTTCACCGGCACGCTCGGCAAGGCCATGGGCGGCGCGCTCGGCGGCTTCACCACCGCACGGCGCGAAGTCATCGAGATGCTGCGCCAGCGCTCGCGGCCGTACCTGTTCTCCAACTCGCTGCCGCCGCACGTGGCCGCCGCGGGCATCAAGGCGTTCGAGATGCTGTCCGCCGCCGGCGACCTGCGCGAACGCCTGGCCGACAACACCCGCTATTTCCGCGAGAAGATGACCGCCGCCGGCTTCGACATCCGGCCGGGCGTGCATCCGATCAGCCCGGTGATGCTGTACGACGCGCCGCTGGCGCAGAAATTCGCCGAGCGGCTGCTGGAGGAAGGCATCTACGCGATCGGCTTCTTCTTCCCGGTGGTGCCGAAGGGCCAGGCGCGCATCCGCACGCAGATGAGCGCCGCGCACACCCGCGAGCACCTCGACCGCGCGATCGATGCCTTCACCCGCATCGGTCGCGAACTGGGCGTGATCAAGGCCTGACCCGGCACTGCATTGCGCCCCGCCCTGCGCCGCCTGTTCCTCCGCGCGCTGTCGACCGACGGCGCGGCCACGCTGCACGACGGCGTGTGGGAAACCCGCTGCCTGCACTGTCGGCGCCGGCTGCAGG
This sequence comes from Pseudomonadota bacterium, assembly GCA_023392975.1. Classification (GTDB taxonomy): domain Bacteria; phylum Pseudomonadota; class Gammaproteobacteria; order Xanthomonadales; family Xanthomonadaceae; genus Lysobacter_I. Next base: position 9,096 of record JAEWNA010000117.1, read on the forward strand.
TGCGCGTCGACGGCGAGGCGCTGGGCCACGCGACGCTGGAGCACGTGGTGCCGCAGGCCTGGTTCGGCAAGCGCGCCGCGGCCCTGCTCACCGTGCAGGTCGGCGACGACGCGGACGACGCCCGCAACCTCGCTGTCGCCTGCGCCGGCTGCAACCACGGCAAGGGCATGTCGCACGACGCGCGCGGCCCGGCCGATCCGCGCGCGCTCGAAGTCGTGTCGCAGCTGCTGCAGCGCCGGCTCGTGCGCTGGCGCGCGCCCGAGACCGACTGACCGGTCAGCGACGTTTCGCTGCGGCCGCGCCGCGCGCCGGTTCCGCCTTCGCTTCCGACTTGGGGGCGGGCTTCGCGGCCGGTTTCGGCGCGTGCTTGGCCGGCGGCTTGCCGGTCGCAGCAGTCTGCGGCCCCTTGGCGATGCGGATGCCGCGCGACTTCATCCAGGCGTCGAAATCGTCGGCGGTCATCTGCCGGCCGTGCTGGGTCATGTCGAAACGATTGGCGCCATGCGTGGCGACCGGCATCGGAGCGGGTGGAGGCGCGGCCTTCGTGGCGGCGGGCGACGAATGTCCGGCGCAACCGGACAGGAACATTGCGGCGAATGCGGCCGCGACGACGATACGCATGGAGGGGACCCCGACTGTACGACCCGGAACCCCCGCGGGCAGTCTAGTGATTGCGCGCCGACAGTGCATGAATGCGCCAGTGACCAGCCGCACGGTTCGTGCGATCAGGCACCGAGTCTGCGCAGATCGTCTTCGCCCAGCACGCGCCAGGCGCCCTTGGGCAGTTCGCCGAGCGCAAGATCGCCGATCGCCACGCGGATCAGGCGCAGGGTTGCGATGTCGAACGCCGACAACAGCCGGCGGATATGCCGGTTGCGGCCCTCGTCGAGCACGAGTTCGAGCCAGGCATTGCGCTGACCGCTGCGAACCACGCTCGCAGAGACCGCGGACAGCCGCTCGCCGGCATCGACGACACCCGTGCGCAGCGCGACGAGCAGCGCCTCGTCGGGCAGGCGATCGATCTGCACGCGGTAGGTCTTGGTCGGGCCGGTGTCGGGATCGGTGATCCGTCCCGCCCACGCCGGGTCGTTGGAGAACAGCAGCAACCCCTCGCTGGCCTGGTCCAGCCGCCCGACGGGCGCGATCCACGGCAGCGGCGCGCCGTCGAGCATGGCGCCCTCGAAGCAGCGATAGACCGTGTCGCGCCCGCGTTCATCACGTGCGGTGGTGACCAGCCCGCGCGGCTTGTTGAGCATCAGGTGCACCGGCGCCGCATCGGCCGCCGCGATGCCGTCGACGACGATGTCGTCGCGATCAAGGGCGGTCGGCGACTCCGGGTCGCGCACGACGCGCCCGCCCACGCGCACGCGCCCCTCGCGCACCCACGCGGCCGCCTGCGTGCGCGAGCACAGGCCGCGCTTCGACAGCACGCGGGCCAGGCCGTAACGAGGCGCCCGATCGCCGCGAGCACGTCCCGCGCCGGATCCGGTCATTGCACGATCAGGCGCTCCAGCAGGGCCGTGTCCGGCCGGCCGGAGAGGAAGAACAGCGAGAACAGGCCCAGCGTGAACATCGTCCACACGCCGCCGAAGATCAGCATGAAGACCGTCGACTGGTGCAGTCCGTAGACCAATGCGGCCTCGGCGGGGTCGTCGCGGTCGTAGCGCACCAGCACCGTGTCCCCGCGCATCAGCTTGTCGAGGATCGCCTGGTGCATCTGCCGGGCGCTGCTGCCGGCATAGCCGAACGCGAGCCGCTCGGAAACATGCTCGACGCCGGCGACGCGATAGCGGTACAGCACCTCGACCCGCCAGGTGGAACCGTCGGAGTCGCTGCTTTCGACCAGTTCGCGGCGCTCCAGCGTGCCCCAGGTGGTCGGCCATTGCTCGACCTGCCGCGATTTCAGCAGCGAGCGCACGCCGAACCCGAGGATCCCCAGGCCGACGGCGAGGAACAGCGCGAAGAACGCGTAGAGCACGACTCGTCCCCCTGTCTGCGTCGGCGTCACGGCTCACCCGTCCCGCACGCGACGCCGCCCCCGGCCCGATCAGCGCTTTTTCTTCTTCGGCGGTTCCGGCGGCGGCGGCGGCGGCGGCGGGGCCGCAGGCTTCGGGCCCTGCACGACGCGCACGCCGCGGGCCTTCATCCAGGCGTCGAACTCGTCCGCCGTCATCCGCTTGCCGTTCTGGGTCATGTTGAAGCGCCAGGCCTGCGGATCGTTCGATGCCGGCTGGTAGGCGCCGGACAGCGGCTGCGTCGCCATCGCCGTCGCCAGGCATTCGCTGTGCTTGGCCCGGGCGAGCACCAGTTCCACCGTCATGCCCTCGGCGAACAGCTGGGCGAAGCCCACGCCGCTGCCGACCTGCGCGTCGGGCGCGGCCAGTTCGCTGGCGAGCGGCAAACCCTGCAGCGCGTTGCCCGGCGCGACCGGCGCCTGCGGCTTCAGCGTGGCGCAATCGACCGAGGCCTGGGCAGAAAAGGAGAGGCAACACAGGACCGACAGGCCGAACAGGCCGCGGGCCGGGAACGCGCGCAGTGCGCGCGCAGCCGCAGGGAAACGCATGGTGGACTCTCCCGTGGATCGATCCGGCGAGTGTAGGTCGCCGCGCCGGTCACGGACAACCCGGCATCGGCGCATGGCATGCAGAGCGTGACCGGTCACCGGAAATGCCATGGGGATGCCGTGGGCCGCGGCGGCGAACGTCCCCCGGAAACGCCGAAGCCCGGCACGAGGCCGGGCTTCGGGAGTTGCGTGTCGCGCGTCCTGGATTACTGGACGTTGAGCTCGGTGCGACGGTTGGTCTCGTTCTTGCACTCCGGCAGGGTCTGCGGAGTCTGGACCAGCGGACGGCTCTCGCCGTAGCCGTTCGGACCCGCCAGGCGGCCGGCGTCGATGCCGTTGCTGGTCAGGTAGTCGTACACGGTCTGGGCGCGGCGCTGCGACAGGGCCTGGTTGTAGGCATCGTTGCCGCAGAGGTCGGTGTGGCCGGCCACTTCGACGCGGATGTCGGGATAGCGCTTCAGGATCTCGACGGCCTCGTTCAGGATCGCAACGGCGTCCGGACGCAGGGTGGCCTTGTCGAAGTTGAAGTTCACGCCCTTCAGGTCGATCGAGATCTTGACCTTGCAGCCGTCGGGACCGATGGTCTCACCGGCCATCGAGTTCGGGCACTGGTCGTTGCAGTCGTTCACGCCGTCACCGTCGCTGTCCTTGTCGGCGCAGTTCGGGGCGGGCGGCGGCGTCGGGGCTTCGACGACCGGCTCGCTCGGCTCCGGACCCAGCGGGATGATGAAGCCGACCGAGGCCAGCACGTCACCGAACCAGTCTTCGCCGGCGGCGTTCACGCTGCTGTCGTCGAAATCGGCGCGGTAGGCGACTTCGGCGCGGACGCCGACGCGGCCCAGGTCACCCTGCAGACCGCCACCGACCTTCGCGGCGAGGTTGCCGTCGGTGCGCTGACCGGGGGAGTTCGGGTTCGGGAAGGCGTCGAACTCTTCTTCCGAACGCTGGTAGCCGAGGCCGGCCAGCAGGTACGGGTTCCAGTTGCGGCCTTCGGCGATGAAGTGGCGACGCAGGTCGACCGACACGCCGTACTGGCTCCAGTTCAGGTTGTTCTTGCTCACGAGAGGCGTCTGCGGGAGCGTGTTCTGGATGAAGCGCGGGTTCTGGTAGTTGAACTCGCCATCGAGCGACCACTTGTCGCTGATGAACTTGCCGAAGCCGATGGTGCCGAACGGGGCGTTGTGGGTACCGCGATCGCCGTCCTGGTGGTTGAAACCAGCGGACGTGGTCAGGTACCAGCGGTTATCGAAATCCTGCGCGGAGGCGGCCTGGGCCACAGCCAGCCCACTCAGCAGTGCGGCACAGAGGAGTTTCTTGTTCATTGACTCAATGCTCCTTGGAGGAATTGACAGGGAACTTCGGTAGATCGGTGGCGGGACGGCACACTCGGGCCTTCCGCTCATCGTTCGGCCGCGTCGCAGTTGTTAACACTAGCATAACAGTTTGGGGAATCCAAGCACAGTTCAGGTTTCCGGGGAACCCCCGAATCCGGATTGCTGTCCCACCCTGCCGGCTATGATCGGCGCTCCTAGCTGAACCGATTCATTCGTGCGGAACACGCCGCGGGGCGTGCAAAAGGCCGGATGTCCCCGGCCTGACCGGCGCAACCCGCGGAGCGTGCCTCCCGCCGGGTCCCGCCCGCCTCTTGAGGCGCGGACGCTTTCCCGGCAAGGTGCGCGCTTCCATACGTTCACGTATGCCGACCGCGCACCGGCCCGATGACCACGCCCCCAGCTTATCCGCATCTGTTCTCGCCGCTCGACCTCGGTTTCACGACCCTGCGCAATCGCATCCTGATGGGCTCGATGCACACCGGGCTGGAGGATCGCGCGGGCGATTTCCCGAAGCTCGCGGCCTACTTCGCCGAACGCGCGGCCGGCGGCGTCGGGCTGATCGTCACCGGCGGCTTCTCGCCGAACATGATGGGCTGGCTGGCGCCGTTCGGCAGCAAGCTCAGCTGGCCGTGGGAGTCGCGCAAGCACCGGCAGGTCACCGCCGCGGTGCATGCGCATGGCGCGAAGATCTGCCTGCAGTTGCTGCACGCCGGCCGCTACGCCTACCACCCGCTGCAGGTGGCCCCGTCGCGGATCAAGGCGCCGATCAACCCGTTCACGCCGCGGGCGCTGACCGGGTTCGGCGTGGAGCGCACGATCTCGGCCTACGTCAACGCCGCCAGGCTGGCCCGCGACGGCGGCTACGACGGCGTCGAGATCATGGGCTCCGAGGGCTACCTGATCAATCAGTTCCTCAGCGCGCGCACCAACCGGCGCACCGACGCCTGGGGCGGCGATCTGCAGAAGCGGATGCGGTTCGCGACGGAGATCGTGCGCCGCGTGCGCGAGGCCTGCGGGCCGGATTTCATCATCGTCTACCGGCTGTCGATGCTGGAACTGGTGCCGGAGGGCTCGTCCTGGGACGAGATCGTGGCGCAGGCGAAGGCGATCGAGGCCGCGGGCGCGACGATCCTGAACACCGGCATCGGCTGGCACGAGGCGCGGGTGCCGACCATCGCCACGTCGGTGCCGCGCGCGGCGTTCGCCGGCGTCACCGCGAAGCTGCGGCCGGAGGTGACGCTGCCGCTGGTCGCGACCAACCGCATCAACATGCCGGACGTGGCCGAGGGCATCCTCGCCGGCGGCGGCGCCGATCTGGTGTCGATGGCGCGTCCGCTGCTGGCCGATCCGGACTGGGCGAACAAGGCCCGCGCGGGTCGCGCAGACCGTATCAATACGTGTATCGCCTGCAACCAGGCCTGCCTGGACCACGTGTTCGCGCAGAAGCAGGCGAGTTGCCTGGTCAACCCGCGTGCCTGCGTCGAAACCGAACTGGTCTACGCGCCGACCTCCGCGCCGAAGCGCATCGCCGTGGTCGGTGCCGGCCCCGCCGGGCTGGCCTGCGCGACGGTGGCCGCCGAACGCGGGCACCGGGTGACGCTGTTCGACGCGGCGGACGAGATCGGCGGGCAGTTCAACCTCGCCAAGCGCATCCCCGGCAAGGAAGAGTTCCACGAGACCCTGCGCTATTTCCGCCACCGGATCGAGGACACCGGCGTCGCGTTGCGCCTGTCCACGCCCGTGGCGGCGGCGGACCTGCAGGGCTTCGACGCAGTGGTCGTCGCCGCCGGCATCCGGCCGCGCAAGGTCGATTTCCCCGGTGCGGACCATGCGAAGGTGGTCAGCTACCTCGACATCCTCACCGGCCGCGTCCGTGCGGGCGCACGCGTGGCCATCGTCGGCGCCGGCGGCATCGGTTTCGACGTGGCCGAATTCCTGGTGCACCAGCCGCTGGTGGACGCCTCGGTGATGGAGGTCGCGCCGAAGTCTGGCGACACCGAGCCGGCGTCGCCGTCGCCGGATTCCCTGTCGCTCGACCCGGCGCGCTGGATGGCCGAATGGGGCGTGGACCCGACGTTCTCGTCGCCCGGCGGCCTTCGCAGGCCCGAACCCGAACCGCCGGCGCGCGAGGTGTGGCTGCTGCAGCGCAGCCCCGGCAAGCCGGGCGCGAAGCTGGGCAAGACCACCGGCTGGATCCATCGCGCGACGCTCAAGGCGAAGCAGGTGGCGATGCTGGGCGGCGTGAGCTACCTCGGCGTGGACGACGACGGCTTCCGGATCCGCGTCGACGACAAGGAGCAGACCCTGCCGGTGGACCAGGTGGTGGTCTGCGCCGGCCAGGAACCGCGCCGGGACCTGTTCGACGCCCTGCAGGCGGCCGGGGTCGCGGCCCACCTGATCGGCGGGGCCGACGTCGCCGCCGAACTGGACGCCAAGCGGGCGATCGCCCAGGGCAGCCGGCTTGCCGCGACCCTCTGATCCGCCCCGGAGCACGCGCATTCCGGGCCCGGAACGGCCGGCCGCGGGGCCTTCCGGACTTCGATCACAGTCCCGCTGGCATGCCTTCGCACGCCCTCCCGGCCCAGCCGCGACAGGGGCTTACGCGACCTTTTGAACAAAAACTCCAATCGAATCAGACGCTTCTGAATTCGCATTCAGCGGGCGTTACGTTTCGGCCACTACCCTACGCCCGCTTTCCCGCCATCGGATGCGGGACCAGCGCGCGATCGCCCGGCGATGTCGCACCCCCAAGGCGGGTGCTGCCCCGATGCGATCCACGTTTGGGCTACAAGCGGCCATAGAGCACGCAGCCCTCCCCAGTACGCCATGTCGTCCCGTCGAACGGTCCTGTTTCGCAGCACGCTGCCTGACAGCGCCGAGCCTCGGCCCGAAGCAACGGAGCAAGGAGTCAACATGAAGCTCGCATGGATCCTCTGGATCGCGTCGGTATTGCCGCCACAGGCCGCCGACTCACTGTGTCTGAGCACCACCCTGTACCTCGAGGCCCGCGACCAGCCGGTCCGGGGCCAGCAGGCCGTCGCCGAAGTCGCCCTCCGTCGCGAGGACAGCGGCCTCTGGGGCGACTCGATGTGCGAAGTCGTCACCGCACGCAAGCAGTTCGCCCCGGCGCTGGTGTCGCCGCGGACCGAGCTGAGCAATGCCGAAGCTTGGTCCCGGGCGGTCACCATCGCGCTCGAATCGGAGCGCAACTGGGAACTGCCGCCGGGCGAGCGCAAGGAAATCGTCCCCGGCGCCAGCCACTTCGCCGCCCTCGGCATCGCCCAGCCCAGCTGGCGCAACGCCTACCAGGTGGCGACGATCGGCGACCACAGCTTCTTCAAGGTGCAATCGCTGAAGCCCCAGAAGCGCAAGCTCGATCGCGGCTGATTCCAGCGGCACGGCCCAGCGAAATGGCATGGCACGCGACAGGCCGCCTTCGGGCGGCCTGTCGTTTGTGGCGTCCCGACCGGCGACGACACGCTCGCGGAGAGGGCGATTGAGTCGTCGCCACGGTATCCCCATGCTGTACGCCCCGTCACCCGGAGTCGCGCATGAAGCTCTACTACTCTCCCGGCGCCTGTTCGCTGGCCGACCACATCGTCCTGGAATGGATCGGCAAGCCCTACGAGGCCGTGCGCGTCGGCCGCGAGGAGCGCAGGTCGCCGGAATTCCTCGCGATCAATCCCGCCGGCGCGGTGCCGGCGCTGGTCGACGGCGACTGGGTGCTGACCCAGAACGCGGCGATCCTCACCTATCTCGCCGAGACCGCGCCCGAGGCCGGCCTGTGCGGCGACGGCAGCGCACGCGGCCGCGCCGAAGTGATCCGCTGGCTGGCGTTCTGCAATTCCGACGTGCACCCGGCGTTCAAGCCGATCTTCGGCAGCACCGCCTATCTGGAAGACGCGGCGCTGATCGACAAGAGCAAGGCCGACGCCCGCGCGAAGCTGCGCGACCTGTACGCGCGGGCGGATGCCCACCTCGCCGGGCGCGACTGGCTCGCTGGCGACCGCCGCAGCATCGCCGATCCGTACCTCTACGTGACGCTGCGCTGGGCGCGTGGCTCCGGCGTGGACCTGTCGGGCTTCGACCACCTCGCCCGCTTCGCCGCCGCCTTCGAGGCCGACCCGGCGGTGCAGCGCGTGCTGCAGGACGAAGGCCTGGCCTGATTCGCCACTCCGCTGCCCCCACGAAGCCGCCTCCGGGCGGCTTCGTCGTGTCCGGCACCGGGATCAGCCGCCGCGCAGTTCGCGCAGGAGGTTGCAGAACATCGCGCCCTGCTCGATCGCGTCGTCCAGCGCGACGTGGGTATGCGGCATCGGATCGAACCAGCGCTTCGGCATGCGGTGCTTCACCGCATCGCGATAGTCGCCGCCCAGCGCCGCCATCGCCAGCGTCTTGATGTCCAGCGCGGCATGGCCGAACGGGCTCTCGCCGGCGAACCGGATCAGGTACCAGTAGACGAAGGTGAAATCGAAGCCGGCCGGATACGCCACGAACACGGGCTTCCCCGGCAGCGCCTTCAGCCAGTCGCGATAGCGCGGCATCGCGACCTCCGGCGGCTCGGGATCCGCGCGGCAGGCCGCCCAGGCCTGCGGCTGCGTCGCCCACCACGCCGCGGTGCGCGGGTCGGGCGCGGCGTCAGGCAGCGTGTCGAGATTGACCGAGAAGGTGGCCACCAGCCGCTTGTCGGCCGTGTAGGCGGCGGAGCCCAGGCTGAGCATCGAATGCGGCCCGGGGATGGGGCCGTCGGTCTCGACATCGGTGCTGACGTAGAGCTCGGTCACGGCGGCATCTTCGCGTTCGCGGACGACTATTCGCCGTGCCGCCAGTACCGCGACATCTCCAGGTAGGTGAACGATGCCGACCACGTCACCAGCAGGAAGCCGGTCAGCGATTCCATGCCGGACAGCAGCCGGATCGCGCCCACCGGCGCGAGGTCGCCGAGGCCGAGGGTGGTGTAGGTGGTGGCGGACAGATAGATGGTGTCGAACACGTTGTCGAGCGCGTGCTCGCCGTGGACGAAGCCGGTATCCGGCACCTGCAGCAGCGCCCAGAACGTCAGGCCGTAGCACCAGATCTCGGCGATGTGCAGCGCGAGCAGCGCGAAGATGATCTTGAGCATCACCCGGCGGTCACGGCTGGGCGCGCGCCCGGAATAGCGGCGGGCCAGCGCGTGCAGGCCCTCGTAGTGGATGACCACCACCAGGCCGGTGATCGAGAACGCGGCGAAGGCGACGAGCACGTGCACGCCCCATTGGCCGTCGGGGATGAGCCAGGACATGTCCATCGGTCAGGCGGGATCCGCGGAGAACGCCTTTTAGGGTAAGCGAGACGGGCCGCACGCGGAACCACGCCCGCAAACGCGACGGGGCGCCCGGAGGCGCCCCGCGGGGAATCGCGCGAGGGATACTCAGCCGCGCTGGTCGATCGCCACGTAGGCGCGGTCCTCGGGACCGACGTAATTCGCGCTCGGGCGGATGATCTTGCCGTCCTCGCGCTGCTCGATCACGTGCGCGCTCCAGCCGGTGGTGCGCGCGATCACGAACAGCGGCGTGAACATCGGCGTCGGGATGCCCATCATGTGATAGGCCGACGCGCTGTACCAGTCGAGGTTCGGGAACATCTTCTTGGTGTCCATCATCAGGTTCTCGATGCGCTCGCTGACGTCGAACAGCGTCTGGTTGCCGCCGTCCTTGCACAGGGCGCGCGAGAGTTCCTTGATGATCGGGTTGCGCGGATCGCCGATGGTGTACACCGGGTGGCCGAAGCCGATGATGATCTCCTTGCGCTCCATGCGCGCGCGGATGTCGGCCTCGGCCTCGTCGGCGGAGTCGTAGCGGCTGATGATGTCCATCGCCACTTCGTTCGCGCCACCGTGCTTCGGGCCGCGCAGCGCGCCGATCGCGCCGGTGATGCACGAATGCAGGTCGGAACCGGTGCCGGCGATCACGCGCGCCGTGAACGTCGAGGCGTTGAACTCGTGCTCGGCGTAGAGGATCAGCGACTTGTCGAGCGAGTCGGCGTGCAGCTTCGACGGCGGCTCGCCGTGCAGCAGGTGCAGGAAGTGTGCGGCGACACTGTCGTCATCGGTTTCCAGGTCGATGCGGCGGCCGTTGCGGGTGAAGTGCCACCAGTACAGCAGCATCGAACCGAAGCTGGCGATCAGGCGATCGGCGATGTCGCGCGCCTCGCTGGCCGGATGGCCTTCGCGCTCCGGCAGCACCGTGCCCAGCACCGAGCAGCCGGTACGCATCACGTCCATCGGGTGCGCGTTGGCGGGCACCAGTTCCAACGCCTCCTGCACGATCGCCGGCAGGCCGCGCAGGCGCTTGAGCTTGGCCTTGTACGCCTTCAGCTGCGAGGTGGTCGGCAGCACGCCGTGCACCAGCAGGTGCGCCACTTCCTCGAAGGTCGACTTCGTCGCGAGGTCATGGATGTCGTAGCCGCGGTAATGCAGGTCGTTGCCGCTGCGGCCGACGGTGCACAGCGCGGTGTTGCCGGCGGCGGTGCCGCTGAGGGCGACGGATTTCTTGGCTTTCGGAAGCACTTGCTGGGAATCGCTCATGGTGGGGGTCCTCTCACTTTTTCTGCGCGAAGAGCGCGTCGAGCTTCTGTTCGAAGGCGTGATAGCCGATGCGATCGTACAGTTCCTCGCGGGTCTGCATCGTGTCGACCACGGCCTGCTGGTGGCCATCGCGGCGGATCGCCTGGTAGACGTTTTCCGCGGCCTTGTTCATCGCGCGGAACGCCGACAGCGGGAACAACTGGATGGCGACACCGGCCGAGGCCAGCTCGTCGCGGGTGAACAACGGGGTCTTGCCGAACTCGGTGATGTTCGCCAGCACCGGCACCTTCACCGCGTCGACGAACCGGCGATACGTCGCGAGATCGTAGGCGGCCTCGGCAAAGATGCCGTCGGCGCCGGCCTCGACGCAGGCGATGGCGCGCTCGATCGCCGCGTCCACGCCGTCGACCTGGATGGCGTCGGTGCGCGCGATCAGGAAGAAGTCCGGGTCGGTCTTCGCGTCGGCGGCGGCCTTCACGCGATCGACCATCTCGCCGGTGGTCACGATCTCCTTGCCGGGACGATGGCCGCAGCGCTTGGCACCGACCTGGTCCTCGATGTGGCAGGCCGCGGCGCCGGCCTTGATCAGCGACTTCACCGTGCGCTCGATGTTGAACGCGCTGGGCCCGAAGCCGGTGTCGATGTCGACCAGCAGCGGCAGGTCGCAGACGTCGGTGATCCGGCGGACGTCGATCAGCACGTCTTCGAGCGTGTTGATGCCGAGGTCCGGCAGGCCCAGCGAGCCGGCGGCGACGCCGCCGCCCGACAGGTAGATGGCCTTGTAGCCGGCGCGCTTCGCGAGCAGGGCGTGGTTGGCGTTGATCGCGCCGATCACCTGCAGCGGGGATTCTTCGGCGAGGGCGGCGCGGAACATCGCCCCTGGAGAGCGGCGGGCGCCTGCGGACAGATGGCTCATCGGGAAACTCCTCGTGTCGACGGGTCCGGGGCGGCACCCCGGGCCGCAGGCCTCGTCGCGCGGGATCGGCGACGGCGCCTGTCGGGGCGCAAATCTGGCAGCATCCCGAGGGTTGATCAATCTTGATCGGACGAATCAATCTGTCACCATGCCCGACCTGCTCACCGCCCGCGAAACCTGCCGCCTGCTCGGCATCAGCCAGGCCACGCTGTACGCCTACGTCAGCCGCGGCCTGCTGGAATCCCGGCCGGGCCCCGACCACCGCACGCGGCTGTATCCGCGGCTGGACGTGGAGCGCCTGGCGCAGCGCAAGCAGGTGGGCCGCAGCGCCGCCGCCGCCGCCGCGCACAGCCTCGATCGCGGCCTGCCGGTGCTGGAAACGCGGATCTCGCTGATCCGCCCCGACGGCCCGTACTACCGCGGTCGCTCCGCCATCGCCGCCGTGCGCGAAGGTGCGACGCTGGAAGACGCCGCGCGGCTGCTGTGGGACTGCGGCGAGCACGACCCGTTCGCCGCACTGGAAGGCGGCGACTGGCCGGCGCACGTCGCCGCCATTGCCGAAGCCGACACGCTGCCGCCGCTGGAACGCGCGATGGCCGCGATCCCACTGCTGGCGGTCGG
>JAEWNA010000153.1 GCA_023392975.1 Pseudomonadota bacterium
CCCCCCCATATTTGGGGGGGCCCCCCTCGGGAGTCCCGATGTCCTTCGTTCCCAGCGCGCCCGGTCCGTCGTTCGGCCCTCCCCAGGGAAGCGGCCCCGGCAGCGCGCGGGCCGAGATGCCGCCGGCGGGCTACTGGCGCCGCTGGTGCGCCGATGCCGCGCCGCCGGAAGCGGCCGCCGCCGATGGCGCCGGCGCGAAGCCCGAGATCGAGCGTACGCCGCAGGTGGTGCCGGAGGAACAGGGCGAACCGGCGTACCGGATCCTGATCGTCGAGGACGACCGCAGCCAGGCGCTGTTCGCCCAGAGCATCCTCAAGGGGTCGGGCATGGACGCCGAAGTCGTGGCCCTGGCCAGCGAGGCGCTGGCGGCGATGGAGCGCTTCCAGCCCGACCTCATGCTGATGGACCTGCACATGCCGGGCATGACCGGCACCGAATTGACGGCGCAGATCCGCCGCAACGCCGCCTACGCCCATACCCCGGTGGTGTTCCTCACCGGCGACACCGATCCCGAGCGCCACCTCGAAGTGCTCGACAGCGGCGCCGACGACTACCTGAGCAAACCGGTGCGGCCGCGGCATCTCATCGCCGCGGTGCAGAACCGCGTCCGCCGCGCCCGCGCGCTGAAGCAGCAGCGCGAGCAGGAAGTGCGGCGGCATCCGGCCACCGGCCTGCTCACCCGCAACTACATGCTGCAGCAGCTGTCGCTGGCGTTCCCGGGCCAGACCTCCGGCGCGGTCCATTTCGTGGTGATCGAAGGCACTTCCGCGCTGCGCGACCACTACGGCTACGCGGCGCTGGACGCGATCCTGACCGAGGCCGGGAAGCTGGTCGCCTCGGTCGCGGGCGAGCGCGCGGCATCGCGCCTCAACGACAACACCTTCGTCGTCTACTGGCCCGGCCTGCCCGCTGACCGCCACGCGGTCTGGGCGCGGCAGCTGCGCGACGCCTTCCTCGGCCAGACCCTCGAAATCAACGGTGACCCGGTGCGGCTGCGCGCCTGCGTCGGCTACGTCGACCTCGCCCGCGGCTTCCCCGACGCCGGCGGTGCGCTGGCCGCCGCGGAAGAGGCGCTGCGCCTGGCCCGCGCCGAATCGACCGGCATCGCCGCCTACCGCCCGCCCGCCGACGCGGTCAGCGAGCAGGCCGCGCAGGTCCTGGCGAAGGTCCAGGACGCGCTGGCGAACGAGCGCCTGGAGCTGGCGTTCCAGCCGATCGTCTCGGTGGTCGGCAGCGACCAGCAGCAGTACCAGACCCTGGTCCGCCTGCGCGACGCCGAAGGCCTGATGCACACGGCCGCGGAGATCGTCCCGGTGGCCGAGCGCGCGGGCCTGGTCCACGAGATCGATCGCCGGGTGATGACCCGGGCGATGGCCATCCTCGGCGAACAGCTGCGCGGCAGCCAGCGGGCGCGGCTGTTCGTGCCGCAGGCGGCGCGTTCGCTCGGCCAGGACGGCTACAGCGACTGGCTGCTCGGCGCGATGGCCGACCTCGGCATCGAGGGGCGGCTGCTGGTGGTGGACGTGCGCCTGGGCGATGCGCTGGTGCACTCGGTGCTGCTGCGCGAGTTCTGCGAGCGGATGATGACCGCCGGCGTGCGCCTGTGCCTGAGCCAGTTCCAGTCGAACCCCGAGGCCGACGCGCTGATGGCCCAGCTGCCGCTGAGCTACCTGCGCCTGTCGCCGCACTACGCCGCGCGGATCGACCAGCAGGCGGTCCACGACGAAATGCGGCAGGTGATCGAACGCGCCCACCTGCAGGGGCTGCAGGTCATCGGCCAGCACGTCGAAGACCCGCAGACCGCGGCCAAGCTCTGGCTCAGCGGCATCGACTACATCCAGGGCGATCTGGTCCAGCGCGCCGCGGACGCCATGGACTTCGACTTCCAGTCCGCGCTGCTCTAGCCCCGTCGCGTCGCCGTCTTTCCGTCGACCGCGCTGGTCAACCCGGCGCGCTGTGGGGCATCATCGGCCTTCCGGCCCGCGCCGGAGGGGGCACCGTGGTCCCGGATGGGCCCGATGCCGACGTCGATACAGCTCAGGTACCGCGCCTTGAACGACCCGAAGCCCTCGCTCCTGACCCTCCGCTGGCTGGCGCTGGCGACCGCCGTCGCCGCCGTGCTGGTGCTGGCCCTGCACTTCGTCACCACCGACGGGCCATGGCTGGCGATCGGCATCGCCCTCACCGGCATCACCGCCGCCATCGTCGCCTACCTGACCTGGGCCTCGCGCGACTACGAGCGCCACATGCGCGAAGCCGCGGAGATCGCCGCGCGCAGCGACGCCGAACGCACTGAACTGGAATCCGAACTGCAGCGGCGCAGCACCCTCGAGCAGCAGTTGCGCCAGGCCAAGCAGGATGCGGAATCGGCGGTGATGGCCAAGGGCGAGTTCCTGGCGACCATGAGCCACGAGATCCGCACCCCGCTCAACGGCATCGTGCCGATGCTCGACCTGCTGATGCACGCGCGCCTGCCGGCCGACCAGGCGGAGATGGTGCACACCGCCTTCCTGTCGTCGCAGCAGATGCTGCGCATCGTCGACGACATCCTCGACTACTCGAAGCTGGAGGCGTCGAAGCTCCAACTCGAATCCACCACCTTCAACCTGCGCGACACCCTGGAGTCGGTGATCCAGCTGATGGAGCGGCCGTCGCAGAGCAAGGGCCTGCGCCTGGCCCTGCAGATCGACCCGTCGGTCCGGCTGCCGGTGCGCGGCGACCCGGTGCGCCTGCGCCAGGTGCTGAGCAACCTGATCAGCAACGCGGTGAAGTTCACCGAGCGCGGCGGGATCACGGTGACCGTGCGCCGGATCGGCGAGACCAGCGCGCAGCACCAGCTGCGCTTCGAGGTCCGCGACACCGGCATCGGCATCTCGCCGGCGGCGCAGGACCGGCTGTTCCAGGCCTTCAGCCAAGCCGACGCCTCCACCACGCGCCTGTACGGCGGCACCGGGCTGGGCCTGGCGATCTCCAAGCGCATCATCGACCTGATGGGCGGCCGCATCGGCGTGGAATCCGAATCCGGGCAGGGCTCGACCTTCTGGTTCGAGGTCCCGCTGCTCAAGGTGCAGGGCGACATCGCCGCGGCCAAGGCGGCCGAACCCACCACCGGCCGCGTGCTGCTGCTCACCGGCGACCAGCGCCTGCGCCTGCGCCTGAGCATGCTGCTGCCGAACTGGGGCCTGCGCGTGACCAGCGTCGAGACCACGCAGGAGGCGCTGGAGCGCATCCGCGGCGCCCTGCACCAGGGGCCGACCTGGGCCTACACCACCGTGCTGGCCGACCTCAGCAGCGTGCGCAGCACCGCCGTGGCGCTGCAGCGCAACCTCGATCGCCAGAACACCTACGGGCAGGTGCGCCTCATCTGCCTGCAAGGCGACGAGCCGGTGCCGGAAGAGCTGCTGCAGAGCGCGAGCGTGCTGCCGCGGCTGTCGCCCGACGCGGACCTGCGCGCGGCGCTGCTCGGGCGTCGCGACGACGAGGGCGACGCCCCCGCGCCGATGCCGATGTACGTCGACAGCGGCGCGCCGCTCGACATCGAGCCGTCGCTGCCGGTTCCCGCAGGCATGCCCGCTCACGCCGAGGCGACGATGCCGACGCTGGCCGCGGCGCCTGCCGTACCGGCACGGGCGCAGGAGGAGCCGATGCCCTCGGCGCGCCCGATGCGCGTGCTGCTGGTCGAGGACAACCCGGTCAACCTGATGGTCGGCCAGCGCCTGCTCGGCGTGCTCGGCACCCACTGCGACAGCGCCACCAACGGCGAGGCCGCGCTGCTGCGGATGTCCGCCTCGCGCTACGACATGGTGCTGATGGATTGCCAGATGCCGGTGATGGACGGCTACACCGCCACCCGCCGCTGGCGCGAACACGAGGCGGCCACCGGCGGCCGGCGCCTGCCGATCGTGGCGATGACCGCCAACGCCATGGCCGGCGACCGGCAGAAGTGCCTCGACGCGGGCATGGACGACTACCTCGCCAAGCCGGTCACCCGCGGCGAGCTGGAGCGCTGCCTGTTCCACTGGCAGCAGATCTCGGCGCAGCAGGCCGCGAGCGCGCCACCGATCGCGGACACGCCGCCCGCCCCCGCCCCCGCAGCCGCCCCCGTCGCGACGGCGCCGGTGGTCTCGCCGCCACCGCCCGTGACCTCGCCCCCGGTCTCCGCGCCCGTACCGGCACCGGCACCCGCCCCTGCCTTCGCGCCCCCGACGGTCGCGCACACCTCACCCGACGCCACGCTCGAAGCCGCCGCCAATCGCCCCGTGCTGAATCCCAATCCCTTCCTGCCGCCGTCGACGACGGCCCGACCCGCGGCTCCTGCACCAGCGCCCGCACCGCCTCCCCCGCCGGCACCGGCGGAACCGCTGCCGCCGGTCGTGGACGAAAGCGTGCTGGACGAACTGCGGAGCATCCTGGGCAACGAGGTCGACCGGCTGATCGAAGTGTTCCTGGACGACAGCCCGCGCCTGATTTCCGCGCTGGAGACCGCGGCGGCCAGTCAGGACCTCGACATGCTGCGCAACGCTGCGCACACCCTGAAGTCCTCCAGCGCCAACCTCGGCGCCATGGCGCTGTCGAACGCCGCCAAGAAGGTCGAACTCGGCGCGCGGACCCAGACGCTGGAGCGGCCGGCCGTGGCGGTGGCGCTGATCGCCAACGAATTCGCCCGTGCCCGCCAGGCGCTGCGGGCCAGCATGGCCAGGAGCGCCTCCCAGGCCGGTTGACGCGGGGCGGCCAGCATCGCCGCCGCCGGTCTTGTCGTTCGTCACATTATGACGCCGAGGTTCCATCGGCGGCGTCAATCCCTGGCGATGCCCCCGTTCGTTGCGTCGAAGCCGTGCCTGACGGAAGGCGCTGCGGGATCAGCCGGGCATGCTTCTTGCATTCGCCTCCCACCACCATCCAGACAGCCCGGAGGCAACGTGGGATTCCTCGACTTCTTCAAGTCGTTCGGTTCGAAGGCGGAGCGCGACAAGGCCCGGCAGGACGTCAACAAGGCACTGACCTCGCTCGACATCGATGTGGCGATCGGCGCGCACCGGAACTGGAAGGACCGCCTGATCGTCTACCTCGACGGCAACTCGACCGAGGACCTGCGGCCCGAGGTCATCTGCCACGACGACCGCTGCGACCTCGGCAAGTGGATCCACTCCGACGGCCAGAAGCAGCTCGGCCAGTACGCGATGTTCTCCGAACTGCGCGCGGTGCACAAAATGTTCCACCAGCAGGCCTCCAGCGTAGTCGCCCTGCACCAGTCGGGCAAGCGCGACGCCGCGAAATGGCTGCTGGACGGCGAGTACGACAAGGCCTCCGAGCGCATCATCCGCCGGCTCCAGGACCTGAAGATGCTCAACGACGGCGGGGCGAACTGACCCCGCCGCGCGGGATCAGCCGTCGATCTTCATCGATAGGTAGTTCTGCTCGCCGACGCGCGCGATCAGCGCGAGCTGGGTCTCGATCCAGTCGATGTGCTCTTCCTCGGAATCGAGGATGTCCGCGAACAGCCGGCGGCTGACGTAGTCGCCGGCCGTTTCGCAATGCGCGATCGCCTCGCGCAGCAGCGGCACCGCCTCCATTTCCAGCGCGAGGTCGCAGGCGAGGACCTCCCTGGGATTCTCGCCGATGCGCAGTTTGCCCAGCGCCTGGAAGTTCGGCAGGCCGTCGAGGAACAGGATGCGCTCCGACAACTTGTCGGCATGCTTCATCTCGTCGATCGACTCGTGGTACTCGTGCTCGGCCAGCTCCTTGAGCCCCCAGTTCTTCAGCATCTTCGCGTGCAGGAAATACTGGTTGATCGCGGTCAGCTCGTTGTAGAGCGCCTTGTTGAGAAACTCGAGGGTTTTCGGGTCGCCTTTCACGGCTGGCTCCTGTTCGCGGGACTCGGGCACTCTAATCGCATCGGGCCCGCGGCGCGCGGGCCGATCGCACATGATTCACATGCCGGGTTCACGCGGCCCGCGCGACCTCGCCCTGCGCGGCCGTCTCTTCCAGCAGCCCGCTCGCCACCTCGACGCAACTGCCGCAGCCCGCGCCGCAGCCGGTGCGCATGGTCAGTTCGGCCATCGACCGGCAGCCGGCGGTCGCGGCCTGGCGGATGTCGCGTTCGGTGATGCCGTTGCAGAGGCAGACGTACATGGCGGAGGGCCGGCATTGGGGATGCGGCCATTCCGCCACGAATGAGAATGATTGTCAATTCGAACGGCGACCGATCGAGCGACGATTCGTTCAGCCGGCTGAACGCCCGTCAGCCCCGCTCCGGTCCGGACCCCTGCCCGTCGCGGCTCGTCGCCGGCC
>JAEWNA010000176.1 GCA_023392975.1 Pseudomonadota bacterium
GCGGGGGGGGGGCGCCCCCCGCGGCTCGATCAGGCGCCGAGTTCGTTCAACGCCTTCTGGAAGCGGTTGGCGTGGGAGCGCTCGGCCTTGGCCAGCGTCTCGAACCAGTCCGCGATCTCGTCGAAGCCCTCGTCGCGTGCGGTCTTGGCCATGCCCGGGTACATGTCGCTGTACTCGTGGGTCTCGCCGGCGATCGCGGACTTCAGGTTGCTGCCGGTGTCGCCGAACGGCAGCCCGGTGGCCGGGTCGCCGCACTGCTCGAGGTATTCGAGGTGGCCGTGGGCGTGGCCCGTTTCGCCTTCCGCGGTCGAGCGGAACACCGCGGCGACGTCGTTGTAGCCCTCGACGTCCGCCTTCTGCGCGAAATACAGGTAGCGACGGTTGGCCTGCGACTCGCCGGCGAAGGCATAGCGCAGGTTCTCTTCGGTCTTGGACCCCTTCAGGCTCATGCTGTCCTCTCCTGTCTGGCTGCGATGACGATGGCCGATTCCCCGGAGCGGGCCGCCTGGACGATCCGCATGCGGTCTCGGTCGGGCTGAGGTGCACCGACACGCGGTACGCGGCGAGCATACGCCCGAACGAGCGCAAGGGGCGATCGATTGTCGCGATCGATTCGATCGTTCTCGTGAATGCTGCGGTGCGGTATCGCGCCGGGCCGGCGTGCGCTCACGCCACCGCGGCGCCCATGCGCGGCAATGTGCCGGTGTCGAGCAGATCGGACGGCAGTTCGCGGAACACTTCCGCGAAGCGGGTGAGGAATTCGGACATCGCGGAACTGCGGCGCCAGACCATCGCGATCCGCCGCGACGGCGCGGGTGCGCGGAACGGCACCAGCCGCACCTCGCGCGAGGGCGCGACCGGCGGCTTCACCGCCAGCACGGGCAGCAGGGTGATGCCGACGTTGGCCGCGACCATCTGCCGCAGCGTCTCCAGCGAGGTCGCACGGAACCCGGCCTTCTCGCTGGCGCCGGCCATCCGGCAGACGTCCAGCGCCTGGTCGCGCAGACAGTGGCCGTCCTCCAGCAGCAGCAGGCTCTCGTCCGCCAGCGACTCCATCGAGAGCTGTTGCGCGGATGCCATCGGATGGTGGCCGGGCACCGCGAGCACGAACGGTTCCTCGAACAGGAACTCCAGGTGCAGCTGGTCGTCGTGCAGCGGCAGCGCCAGCACGCCGGCGTCGAGACTGCCTTCGCGCAGGCGACGCAGGATCACTTCGGTCTTTTCCTCGACCAGCAGCAGTTCCAGGTCCGGGAAGCGCTCGCGCACCCGCGGGACCACGTGCGGCAGCAGGTAGGGGCCGAGCGTCGGGAACAGGCCCAGGCGCACGGCGCCGGCCTCGGGATTGCGGCTGCGCCGCGCGGCTTCGCGCATCTCCTCCACGTCGGCGACGATCCGCCGCGCGCGTTCGGCGGCGTCGCGGCCGGCGGGCGTCAGCATCACCCGGCGCGGGGCGCGCTCCACCAGCGCCACGCCCAGCTCCTCCTCCAGCTTGCGGATCTGGGTCGAGAGCGTCGGCTGGCTGACGAAACAGGCCGCGGCGGCCCGCCCGAAATGCCGGTGATCGGCGAGTGCGACGAGGTATTTGAGGTCACGCAGGTTCATGTCGAGGGTCCCCGGTCCGTCCGATGGAAACACCTGTCGCAATCCCGACACGCCATCCTGGGCGACATCGGTAGTCGATTGCGGCACGCGTGGAAACGCTTGGGGGAGACGTTAACGCGAAATGACGCATCTCGGTCATGTTGTGCTGCCTGTCTCATCTGACAGGTACCGCTTTGCGCCGGTCGTGCACCCGGGATGCGCCCGGGCGCGAACGGTCTCGCGAAGACCCTGCGAAGGCCGGGCCAGGCCCGGCGCGGCGGTCCGGTCAGGCCTCGGCCGCCTCGGCCACTGCGGGCGCGGTGGTGCGGATCAGGTGGTCGAACGCGCCCAGCGCCGCCTTCGCGCCTTCGCTCATGGCGATCACGATCTGCTTGTACGGCACCGTGGTGGCGTCGCCGGCGGCGAACACGCCCGGCAGCGAGGTCTGGCCGCGGTCGTCGATCACGATCTCGCCGCGCGGCGACAGCGCGAGCGTGTCCTTCAGCCACTCGGTGTTGGGCAGCAGGCCGATCTGGACGAACACGCCGTCCAGCGCGAGCCGGTGCGCATCGCCGCCGTTGCGGTCCCGATAGACCAGACCCGTGACCTTGCCACCGTCGCCCAGCACCTCGGTGGTCTGCGCCGAGACGATCACGTCCACGTTCGGCAGGCTGCGCAGCTTGCGCTGCAGGACCTCGTCGGCGCGCAGCTGGCCGTCGAACTCGATCAGGGTGACGTGGGCGACGATGCCGGCGAGGTCGATCGCCGCTTCCACGCCCGAATTGCCGCCGCCGATCACCGCCACCCGCTTGCCCTTGAACAGCGGGCCGTCGCAGTGCGGGCAGTAGGCCACGCCCTTGTTGCGGTACTCGTGCTCGCCGGGCACGTTCATCTGCCGCCAGCGTGCGCCGGTGGAGAGGATCACGGTCTTCGACTTCAGCGTCGCGCCGCTGGCCAGGCGCACGCCGATCAGGCCGTCGCTGCCGGCGGGGATCAACCGCTCGGCACGCTGCAGGTGCATCACGTCGACCTCGTACTCGCGCACGTGCCGTTCCATCGCCGCGGCCAGCTTCGGGCCTTCGGTCTCGGGCACCGAGATGAAGTTCTCGATCGCCATCGTGTCCAGCACCTGGCCGCCGAAGCGTTCCGCGGCGAGGCCCGTGCGGATGCCCTTGCGCGCGGCGTAGATCGCCGCCGCCGCGCCGGCCGGGCCGCCGCCGACGACCAGCATGTCGAACGGCGCCTTCTCCGCCAGCTTCCCGGCCTCGCGCGCCTGCGCGCCGGTGTCGAGCTTCGCGAGGATCTCCTCGGCGGTCATGCGGCCGGCCCCGAACACCTCGCCGTTGAGGTAGACCGTCGGCACCGACATGACCTGCCGCGCCTCGACCTCGTCCTGGAACAGCGCGCCGTCGATGGCGACGTGCTCGATGCGCGGGTTCAGCACCGCCATCAGGTTCAGCGCCTGGACCACGTCCGGGCAGTTCTGGCAGCTCAGGGAGAAATACGTTTCGAAACGCATCACGCTGTCGGGGCCGTTGCCTTCGAGCTCGCGGATGCGGTCGATCACGTCCTGCGCCAGCTTGGACGGATGCCCGCCGACCTGCAGCAGCGCCAGCACCAGCGACGTGAATTCGTGGCCCATCGGGATGCCGGCGAAGCGCACGGTGATCCCGTGGCCGGCCTTCGTCGAATCAGGGCTGGCGATGGCGAACGATGGCACGCGGTCGCCGGCCTCGCGCGCCTCGCGCAGCGAGACCTTGTCGGACAGTTGCGTCAGTTCGACCAGCAATTCGCGCAGCTCGCGCGACGTCTCGCCGTCGTCGAGCGCGGCGACCAGTTCCACCGGGCGCACGAGTTTCTGCAGGTAGGCCTGCAACTGGGTCTTCATGTCGGCATCGAGCATGGCCGGGTCCTCGCGGGGAAGAAGAGAAGGGGAGGGACGTCGCATCGTTCGCCGCAGCGGCCGTGCCGTCGACGGCCTGCAGGTCGCGCATCGGGGGTGAGGGTGGTCCGCGATGCGCGGCGCATGCGGTCGAAGCAGGGCCGCTGCGGCGAACGGAGCGTCGGTCGCGCACGGCGCGGCCGGAGACGAGGCCGGCGGCGCGTCCTGCGACGCCGGCGATCGGTGGAGCGTTGCGCGAGGGGACGCGCAGGAGGGTCTTGCGGTTGCGGAGGTCCGCCGCGACCGTCGGACGGCGTGCACGCGCCATCCGGGGTCCTGTTCGTGTTGCGGTCGACCGGCGCGCGCCGGTCGGGCGATGCCGATCAGGTCACATCGATCAGATCGCGTCGATCAGATCACGCCGATCAGATCTTGCCGACGAGGTCGAGCGACGG
>JAEWNA010000224.1 GCA_023392975.1 Pseudomonadota bacterium
GTTCGCCCCCCCGCCGCGGCCGCCCCGGGGGGGGGGGCCGCGTCCGGGCGGCCGGGCGATCGCGCACGACCGCACCGGGACTCCTGCTCCCGTTCCGCCATGATCCGATGACCGCCTCCCCCCTCCCCGATCGCACCGCCGGCCTGGGCCTGCGCCGCCCGCTGATGGCGGCCATGCGCGCCGCGTCCGCCAGCGACTTCGACTTCCTCGAGGTGGCACCCGAGAACTGGATCGGCGTCGGTGGCGCGCTGGGCGACGGTTTCGCCGACCTCGCCGCGCGCTGGCCGGTGGTCTGCCACGGCCTGTCCTTGTCGGTCGGCGGTCCGGCCCCGCTGGACGAGACCTTCCTGCACAAGCTGCGCCGGTTCATGGACGCGCATCGCAGTCCGCTCTACAGCGAACACCTCAGCGCCTGCGGCGACAGCCGCGGCCACCTCTACGACCTGCTGCCGCTGCCCTTCAGCGAAGCGTCCGTGCATCACGTCGCGGCGCGCATCCGCCGGGTCCAGGACATCCTCGGCCAGCGCATCGCGATCGAGAACATCTCGTACTACGCCGCGCCGTTCCAGGACATGCCGGAGATCGACTTCGTCAACGCCGTGCTGGCCGAGGCCGACTGCCTGCTGCTGCTCGACGTCAACAACATCGTCGTCAACGCGACCAACCATCGCTACGACCCGCACGCCTTCCTGCGCGCGCTCCCGGGCGAACGCATCGCCTACCTGCACGTCGCCGGCCACTACGACGAGGCCGAGGACCTGAAGATCGACACCCACGGCGCCGCGGTCGGCGCGGCGGTGTGGGATCTGCTGGACGAGACCTACCGCCTGTTCGGGCCGCGTCCGACGCTGCTGGAACGCGACTTCAACCTGCCGCCGTTCGAGGACCTGCTGGACGAACTCGGTCAGGTCCGCCACCGCCTCGCCGGAGCGCCCGCGCATGACCAGCGTCGTGCCGCCTGACGTGCTGCGCGACCCAACGCTGCGCGCGCAGCAGGATGCGCTGGCCGCGCACATCCGCGACCCGGACCACGTCGCGCCCCCGGCAGGCGTCGAAGAGCGCCGGCTGAAGATCTATCGCGAGCTGTTCTTCAACAACGTCGAAGGCCTGCTCGCCGGCAATTTCCCGGTGCTGCGCCGCATTTACGGCGACGACGGCTGGCGCACGCTGGTCCGCGCCTTCTACCGCGACCACGACTGCCACACGCCGCTGTTCACCGAACTGGCGCGCGAATTCATCCGCTATCTCGACGAGCGCGCCGAGCAGGGCGGCCACTACGATCCGCCCTGGCTGCGCGAACTGGCGCACTACGAGTGGGTCGAGCTGGCGCTGCAGATCAGCGAGGCGCGTCCGGAGGACATCGCCTTCGACCCGGACGGCGACCTGCTGGCCGGCCGGCCTGTGGTCTCGCCGCTGGCCTGGCCGCTGGCCTATGCCTGGCCGGTGCACCGGATCGGTCCCGACTTCCGGCCCGATGCGGCGCCCGAGACGCCGACCCTGCTGATGCTGCGCCGCGAGGCCGACGGCACCGTGAGCTTCCATGCGCTGACCCCGCTGGCCTTCCGCCTGCTGCAGCGGCTGGAGGAGGCTCCGGACCTCACCGGCCGCGAACAGCTGATCGCGCTGGCTGCCGAGGCGGGCGCGCCCGACATCGAGGCCTTCGTCGCCGACGGGTCCGCGCTGCTGGCGAGCATGCGCGCCGAGGGCACCGTCCTCGGTACCCGAAGCGACCGGGCGGAACAAGGCTGACGATCGACACGGCGGCCTGCGCGGGCCGTCTGCTAGGCTTCCGGGATGAGCGAAACCGCCCCCGTCCCGGCTTTCACGAAGATGTCCGAACGCTTCCGCGGCTACCTGCCCGTGGTCGTGGACGTGGAAACCGGCGGCTTCGACTGGAACCGCCACGCG
Organism: Pseudomonadota bacterium; assembly: GCA_023392975.1. Lineage (GTDB taxonomy): Bacteria > Pseudomonadota > Gammaproteobacteria > Xanthomonadales > Xanthomonadaceae > Lysobacter_I. Next base: position 1,909 of record JAEWNA010000224.1, read on the forward strand.
CTGCTGGAGATCGCGGTCCAGCCCGTCGACCTCGACGAGGACGGCCGGCTGGTGCCGGGCGAGATCGCCAGCGCGCACCTCGTGCCCGCGCCGGGCACCGAGATCGACCCGAAGTCGCTGCAGATCACCGGCATCGACCTCGACCACCCGTTCCGCTTCGCCAAGCCCGAGAAGGAGGCGCTGGACCACGTGTTCGCCGCCGTGCGCGCGGCCGTGCGCAAGCATGAGTGCCAGCGCGCAATCCTGGTCGGCCACAACGCGCACTTCGACCTCAACTTCCTCAACGCCGCGGTCACGCGCACCCAGCACAAGCGCAACCCGTTCCACCCGTTCAGCGTCTTCGACACCGTCACGCTGGCCGGCGTCGCCTACGGCCAGACCGTGCTCGCCCGCGCGGTGATGGCCGCCGGGCTGTCATGGAACGGCGAGGAAGCGCATTCCGCCGTCTACGACACCGAGCGCACCGCGGAGCTGTTCTGCAAGATCGTCAACGCGTGGCCTCGGGCGGCGTAGCACCTCTTGGCATCGCATTGTCGATCGTCCCGGTAGAGCGGGCTTCAGCCCGCTGCCATCTCGTTCTTGAATGAAGCAGCGGGCTGGTGTTCAACAGCCGAATGGCTGGTCAGCCCGCTCTACCGGAAGCCCATTATCAGGGCTGTCGCCGCGCCATCGCGCCGCGCACGATCCCGAACACGCTGATCGCGATCCACGTGCACTGCAGCAACGCGACCGAAAGGTTGAAGCCGCCGGCCAGCGAGACGAGGATGCAGCTCGAGCCAGCGATGTTGATCAGCTGGTACGGCAGCCCGGTGCCCGAGAGCCGCCCGCTCTGCAGCAGGAAGTAGCTGCCGACGACGAGTGCGCTGCCGAACAGACCGACGCCGTCGTACCACGCGAGGTTCAAGCCGCGCCCCGCTGTCGCACCGCCTCGAACAGCGCCACGCCGGTCGCGACCGAGACATTGAGGCTCTCCACGCCGGGCGAAGCCACCAGGCCGGGCATCGGGATGGTGACGAGGCCGTCGCAGTGCTCGCGGGTGAGCCGGCGCATGCCGTCGGCCTCGCCGCCCAGCACCAGCGCGACGTTGCCGCGCAGGTCGGTGGCGTACAGCGACGCGGTCGCCTCGCCGGCCAGGCCGTAGATCCACACGCCGAGCTGCTGCAGGTCGCGCAGCGTGCGCGCGAGATTGGTCACGCGCACCACCGGGATGCTGTCGGCGGCACCGGCGGAGGTCTTGCGCACGGTCGCGTTCACCTGCACGGCCTTGTCCTTGGGGATGACCACCGCGGTGACGCCCGCGGCCGCCGCGCTGCGCAGGCAGGCGCCGAGGTTGTGCGGGTCCTGGACGCCGTCGAGCACCAGCACCAGCGCCTTGCCGGCGGCGGCTTCGACCAGCTCGGGCAGGTCGTCGTCGGTGTAGGTCTTCGAGGCGGCGTAGCGCGCGACCACGCCCTGGTGGCGCAGGCCGCCGGCGACGCCGTCGAGCGCGTTGGTCGCGACCCGGCGCACGTCGATGTCCTTGCGGCGGGCGTTCTCTTCGATCTCGGTCAGGCGCGGGTTCTTCGCGCCGGCTTCGATCATCACTTCGCGCACGTGGTCGGCGTCGTGCTCGACCGCGGCGGCCACGGCGTTGATGCCGGCGATCCACTGGGAGGTTTTGCTCATCCCGCCATTGTGCCCGGACGGCGGCGCGTTTGCCCGGCGCGCTATGATCCCGGCCCCGTCCCGATCGCCCCGTCATGTCGTCCGACACGCCCGACACCACCCGCGTCGCCATCGTCGGCGGCGGCCCCGCCGGGCTGATGGCGGCCGAGGTCGCGAACGCGGCCGGGCTGCAGGTGGACGTGTTCGAGGGCAAGGGGTCGGTCGGCCGCAAGTTCCTGATCGCCGGCAAGGGCGGCCTCAACCTCACCCACGGCGAGCCGCGGCCGGGGTTCGACGCCCGCTACCGCGAACGCGCGCCGCAGGTCGCGCGCTGGCTCAATGTCTTCGACGGCGAAGCCCTGCGCGCCTGGGCCCGTGGACTGGGCGTGGAGACCTACGTCGGCAGCTCCGGTCGCGTGTTCCCGAACGATCGCAAGGCCGCACCGCTGCTACGCGGCTGGGTGCGGCGCCTGCGCGAACGCGGCGTGCGCTTCCACGTCCACCACCGCTGGACCGGCTGGAGCGACGACGGCGCGCTGCGCTTCGCCACGCCCGCGGGCGAGCACAGCGTGCGTGCGGACGCGACCGTACTCGCGCTCGGTGGCGCGAGCTGGCCGGAACTGGGCTCGGACGGCGGCTGGGTGCCGCTGCTGGCCGGCCGCGGCGTCGACCTCGCCCCGCTGCGACCGTCGAACTGCGGATTCGACATCGGCTGGAGCGCGCTGCTCGCCGACAAGCACGCCGGCGCACCGCTCAAACCCGTCGTGCTGCACTGGCGCGACCTCGACGGCGTCGAACGCGCGCTGCAGGGCGAATGCGTGCTCACCGCGACCGGCCTCGAAGGCAGCGCCATCTATGCGATCTCCGCCGACCTGCGCGAGACCCTCGCCCGCGACGGCGAGGCGATGCTGTGGCTGGACCTTGCACCCGGCCGCGACCTCGAACGCCTGCGAACCGATCTCGCGAAGTCGCGTGGCAAGCGCAGCGTCGGCGAGCACTTGCGCCGGCAGGCGGGATTGGATGCGGCGAAGGCCGCGCTGGTGTTCGAGACGCTGCCGCGCACCGTCTTCGACGATGCCGACGCCCTCGCCCGCACGATCAAGCGTCTGCCGCTGCGCCTCGTCGCCGCGCGCCCCGTTGCCGAAGCCATCAGCACCGCCGGCGGCGTGCGCCTCGAAGCGCTCGACGACACACTGCAGCTGAAGGCACTGCCCGGCGTCTTCTGCGCCGGCGAAATGCTCGACTGGGAAGCTCCGACTGGCGGTTACCTGCTGACTGCCTGCTTCGCGAGCGGGTTGATGGCGGGTAGAGGCGCCGTGACCTACCTCGAAACGTCGTCGTAGGGCGGGTCATGGCCCGCCACTGCGGCGGCCTCAATCGCATGGACAAATGATCGAAGCGCTTTCGATCATCGCAACCGTGATTGGAAAGGTTGCGATGGCGGGCCAGGGCCCGCCCTACGTCAATACGGCCGCTTCTTCCGCTTCGCCGGCTGCCCGCGCGGCGGCAGCGGTTTCACGCCGCGCTCTTCGACCAGGCGGAAGTCGATCTTGCGATCTTCCAGGCTGGCCTTGAGGACGACGATGCGGACGCGGTCGCCGAGGCGGAAGGCGCGGCCGGTACGTTCGCCGGTGAGCGTCTTGCGGATCGGGTCGAAGTGGTAGAAGTCGTACGGCAGCTGGGTCACGTGGATGAGCCCGTTGACCTTGGAATCGTCGAGTTCGACGAACAGGCCGAAGCTGGTGACGCCGCTGATGGTGCCGTCGAATTCGCCGCCGACGTGTTTCTCCATCCATGCGGCACGGTAACGCTCGTCGACCTCGCGCTCGGCCTCGTCGGCGCGACGCTCGCGCTCCGAGCACTGCAGCGCGAGGCCGGCCATGTCGTTCGGCGAGTAACGGAACGACGCCGGCTTCTCGCCACTCAGCGCGTGCTTGATCGCGCGATGCACCAGCAGGTCGGGATAGCGCCGGATCGGCGAGGTGAAGTGCGCGTAGGCTTCCAGCGCGAGGCCGAAGTGGCCTGCATTGTCGGGCGAATACACCGCCAGCGACTGTGTGCGCAGCAGCACCGACTCCAGCAGCGTGGCATCGGCGCGGTCACGGATCTTGGTGAGCAGCGCGGTGAAATCGCGCGGTTCCACACGTGCCCAGGCCGGCATCCGCAGCTTGAACTCCTTGAGGAATTCGAGCAGGTCCGCGTACTTGCCTTCCGGCGGCTTCTCGTGGATGCGATACGGCGCCGGCACCTTCTTCTTCAGCAGGAAGCGCGCAGCCTCGACGTTCGCCGCGATCATGCATTCCTCGATCAGCTTGTGCGCGTCGTTGCGCTGGAGCATGCCGGCCTGCACGACCTCGCCCTGCGGACCGAGGACGAAGCGCACTTCGCTGCTCTCGAACTCGATCGCGCCGCGTGCCTTCCGCGCCTTCGCCAGCAATTGGTACAGCTGATGCAGGCGCTGCACCTGCGGCAGCAGCGAACCGATGCGCGCGACCGCGTCGGCCTCGCCCGCGCCGACCGCCTGCCACACCTGGGTGTAGGTCAGGCGGGCGTGCGAGTGCATCACCGCCTCGTAGAACTTCGACTTCGTCACCTCGCCGCCGAAATCGACCTGCATGTCGCAGACAAAGCAGAGGCGATCGACCTTCGGATTGAGCGAGCAGATGCCGTTGGACAGCGTCTCCGGCAGCATCGGCACGACGAAGCCGGGGAAGTACACCGACGTCGCGCGCAGCTGCGCCTCGTCGTCGAGCGGCGCGCCGGGACGGACGTAGTGCGAGACGTCGGCGATCGCGACGATCAGGCGGAAGCCGTTGCGGTTCGGTTCGCACCACACCGCATCGTCGAAATCCTTGGCGTCCTCGCCATCGATGGTCACCAGCGGCAGATGCCGGATGTCGACGCGGCCGGCGATGTCGGCCTCGGTCACCGACAGTGGCACCGCCGTGGCTTCGGCCAGCACCGCGGGCGGGAATTCGTGCGGCAGGTCGTGGCCGTGGATCGCGGCTTCGACCACCAGCGACGGCGTGAGCTTGTCGCCGAGCACCGCGATGACCTTGCCGATCGGCGGCCGGAACGCGTCGGGCGCATGCACGATCTCGCAGACCACGAGCTGCCCGTTGCGGGCGTCCATCCGTGCATCGGCGGGTACCTGCACGTTGCGCTGGATGCGGGCGTCGTCGGGCACGACGTAACTGATGCCGGCTTCGAGCGTGAACCGGCCGATCAGGCGGTTCAGGCGACGCTCCAGCACCTCGACGATCGCGGCCTCGCGGCGCCCGCGACGGTCGACGCCGGTGACGCTGGCCATCACCCGGTCGCCGTGCAGCACCTTGCGCATTTCCAGCGGCGGCAGGAACAGGTCGTCGCCCTTCTCCTGCCCGGCCGCGACATCGGGACGCAGGAAGCCGAAGCCGTCCGGGTTCGCGATCACGGTGCCCGCGATGAGGTCCATCCGCGCGGCGGGCAAGAAGCCCCCGCGGCGGTTCTGCAGCACCTGGCCGTCGCGCAGCATCGCGGCCAGCCGCTTGCCCAGCGCCTCGCGGCGCTCGGGGGTGTCGAGGCCGAGCTGTCCGGCCACGACCTCGGCGGTCATCGGGCCGTCGCTCTGGCCGAGCAGCTTGAGGATCGCCTCGCGGCTGGGGATCGGGTCGGCGTAGCGCGCGGCCTCGCGGGCGGCGAACGGGTCGTGCAGGCCAGCGCCCGCGGGCGGACGGGAACGCGACGGTGCCTGCGCGGGGCCTTGCGCACGTCCGCGCAC
>JAEWNA010000232.1 GCA_023392975.1 Pseudomonadota bacterium
GCCGTGGGCCACGCGCAGCAGCGGCAACAGATCGGACCAGCCGTAGGCGTCGAGCACGGCGGCATCGAGTTCGTCGTGGATCTGGCGCAGCACCGACACCAGTCCCTGTTCGTGGATCACGCGCTCCTTCGCCGTCAGCGGCTCGCCGCTGCGCAGCTTCTCCAGCACGTTGTACATGCCGGTGAGGGTCAGCTCGGGATGCGCGGCTTGCTGGCGTTTGCGGTGGGTGTCGAGTTGTTCGGCGAGGTGGCGGATGCTGGATGCTTTCTCGTTCTCATACACGGGGAAAGCAAACGTCATGAAACAAGTCGTATTCGTCCATGTCGGGTCGTTGCCAACACCAAGTCTTCCGCCCGCCGTCAGGCTCCAAATCCGATGGACGATGCTTGAAAGAACGCCCAACACAAAACCATCCTCAACGCAGATCGCATAGAGCTTATGATCCGGACAAAACGGTCGACCCACAAACGAAAAGACCCGATGCTTGGATGTCTCCGGCGTCACAATGAGTTTTTTCAACCCAGACCAAGACTTGCGAAGCCTCCCCACAGGCTCACCAAAAATCCACCAATTCTTTCGCCGAGACTCTCGATTGTTTTGATCTCGCTCCGGTTTTACGCGATCCAGCAATCGCTGATAGAGCGACGGATACTTGCTAAGCGCCTCGTCCGCCGTACATCCGAAAAAGTCGATAACGAAGCAAGATTCACCGCCCTGCATCATGTCTCTCGCATTGAAATGCGGCTTGATCACGTCGGGCAATGCAGACAAGTCAAATCCAAGTGCAACCACCTCTTCCGGCAACAAACGGAACCCCTTTCCCACAAGATTCATTCCCTGAAAGCAAACCCCCTCGTTCGCGGAAAGTCTCTTGGTGCCGACGACCTTTGCGCCGATAGTCAAATCAGCATGAATGATGCCGTACTGCTCTTCCAATTCGACTTCCACTTCATCGTGATCGGTTTCAGTTTCCCTGACAACACGAACCAGCCGACCACCGACTTGACCGGAAACAGGATCGCCAGCGTGCATCACCCCTGCAAGCCCAGCCCTAGACCTCTCCGCAACCGTCATGCTGATGCGCACAGCAGCACCATCGTCGGCGTCCACCCAAGGGTGGTCTGGAATCGCGAAAGCCAGTGAAAGTCCGCTTTCTTGCGACTGAAGATTCAGCGGCACGACGCCTCTACGCTTCTCGACGGGCTGTGTCAGATTGAGCGAGACCCGACTTCCGCGCGGCGGCTCATTGGACGCCACAAATGAATTCTCGATGACCTGCCTGTTGAATGTCTGACGAATCGAATTGGTGGAGATAAGCCCAAACCTATCGAGACGCCATCGACGTGCAAGCAGCGCAGCGTGCTGCCACCAATACATCACCAGATCGGATGTATCCGGAACATCAGGCCACGCCCCACGGAGCGCTTCGACGTATCCGTCACCAAGCCGGAGCCGCATCCGCTTGTTGCCGATGAACGGCGGATTCCCCACCACGAAATCCGCGTCCGGCCACGCGGCCTTGCGGGGATTGACGTAGCGCTCCACCGGTTTGCGCGCGGTCTCGTCGGGAATCGGTTCGCCGGTGACGGGCGACGGCTTCATCGTCTCGCCGTCCCAGCGCGTCACCGGCGCGCCGCGTTCGTCCGGCACCAGTTCCACGTCGTCGTAAGCCAGCACGGCGTCGCGGCACTCGATGTTGCGGAAGTCGCGGATCACCGGGATCGGCGGGCTCACGTCGCCGCGGGTGCGGAAGTGCCATTGCAGGTAGCCGATCCACAGCACCACTTCGGCGATGGCGGCGGCACGCGGGTTGAGTTCGATGCCCAGCAGGTTGTGCGGGTCCACGGTCTCGCCCGCGGCGGCGTCGGCGCGCTCGCTGCCAAGCGCGAGGCCGGTCTGGCGGTCGCCCAGTTCGTCCAGCGCGTTCAGCACTTCGCCTTCGAGGCGCTTGAGGTGCTCCAGCGTGACGTAGAGGAAGTTGCCGCTGCCGCAGGCCGGGTCGAGCACGCGCACGGTGCATAGCCGGTGATGGAAACGGCGCAACGTCTCGACCGCTTCGTCGTGGCGGTCGTCGGCATCCAGCACCATCGCGGCGCCGTAGGCATCGTTCCATTCCGCGCGCAGCGGCTCGATCACCGTCGGCAGCACCAGACGTTCGACGTAGGCGCGCGGCGTGTAGTGCGCGCCGAGCTTGTGGCGATCCTTCGGGCTGAGCGCACGTTCCAGCAGAGTGCCGAAGATCGCCGGCTCGACGTGCCGCCAGTCCGCCTTCGCGGCCTGGATCAGCAGCGCGAGCTGCGCCTTGTCCAACGGCAGGGTGTCGGGCTGCTTGAACAGCTTGCCGTTGAAGCGCAGCACCTCGCTGGCGATGGCCGGCGAGAAGCCGCCGTGGTCCATGTCGCGCCACAGTTCGCCGAGCATGCGCATGGCGATGTCGGGCTGCTCGGCGAACTTCAGCAGCAGGTCGCGGAAGCTGTCCTGCGGCAGCAGGCGCACGTCCTCGGCGAACATGGTGAACAGGCAGCGCATGAGGAACTGGGCAACGGCCTCGGCGCCGTGGCCGGCGGCTTCGAGGCTTTTCGCCAATTCGGCCAGTTGCTCGGCGATGCCGCGGGTGACGCGGGCCGATTCGCGACTGGGGTCCAGCGACAGCGGATCGGTCCAGACCCGGCGCAGGCGTTCGCGCAGGGCGCCGTTGCGTAGGTCCGCGAGCGCGATGCGGTGACTGCGCGGGTCAGGGAATGGCGTGTAGGTGCCGCCGCTGCGCGAGAACTCGGCGTACAGCTCGATCCGATTGCCGACATCGACCACGACCACGAACGGCGGCCGGCCTTCTTCGGCCGGCAGCGCGCGAGCGTACTGCTCCGCCTGGGTCCGGGCGCGCAGCAGCGCTTCGTCGAAGCCGCGGGTGTGGGTGGCGGCCTTCAGCTTCTTGGATTCGAGGACGAAGGCGCCGCGGCGGTAGAGATCGATGCGGCCGGCGCTGGCGCTGCCGTCGCCGTGCTGGATGGTGATGGGCCGCTCGAACATGTAGTCCTGCTCGGGCGTGGGATGCGGGGCGTCGACGCCGAGCAGGCGGCAGAGGTCGATCAGGAAGCTCTGCGAGGTGGAGAGTTCGGAGGCGACAACGCCGTTCCACTTGCCGATAAAGGCGTCGACGGCGTCGCGCGTGATCTCGTCCATGCGGGCTCCCCTTGTGCTGCGGGCATCTTACCGGAGGGGGCGAGGCGGGCACGGCTGTCCGCCCTGTCGGATGGGACAGGGCGGACAGCAGATCCCTCCACCCGCTGCGCGGGTGTTCGGGATGACAAGTCGAGGGGGACGGGCCATGCCTTCGGCGCTTGCACAGGGGACGAGAGGTTCTGCACCGCGATCGTCGCGACTCCCGTCGCTCCCACATGGGGGACCTGCCGCAACGGTGGTCGCGCCTTCCGGCGCTCCTACGGGATGGGCCGAGCCGCACCCTGCGCAATGGCGAGGCTCATTCGTATCCGCAGGGCATCGGGAGGCTCGACGGATGCCGAGACAGACCTTGACCCTATCCCTACCCAACCCTCCCCTTGAAGGGAGCGCTTCGATGCCGGGGCTTCGTGCAGGTACGGGCGGGCGATGGCGCTTGCGGGGGCAGGCGTGCGCCCGCGCGGGACAGCGTTGCCGGTTTGAGGGGCATCGATGGCGGTGAAAGGGCCGACGTTGCGCCTTGGACCGGCAGCGTTGCGCCAAAAAGGGGCACGGATGCGGGTTGGAGGGTCAACGCTGCGCCTCGAAGGGGCAAAGCTGGGTCCCGGCCTGCGCCGGGATGACAGGGGAAAGCAGGTCCCTCGCCGTTGGCTCGGGATGACGGGTTTGGGGGCGCGGTGGTGTGTCGCGACTGTCGTCGCTCCCACGAGGGGGCCTTGCCGCGGCGATGGTCGCGCCTACCGGCGTTTCTACGGGAGAGGTCTACCTTCGCGGTCGTCGCGACTCCCGTCGCTCCCACGGGTGAGTCTTGCCACGGCGGTGGTCGCGCCTCCCGGCGCTCCTGCGAGGAAGGTCTTGTCGCGATGGCGGTCGCTGCGGCACGGGCGCGGGCACGCAAGCGCGTGCGGGCACATCGGCGTGGGCGTGGGCGCGGGCACCCGCGCACGGGCGAGCGCATGGCGCCGGGCAGGTAAACTTGCCGGGTTGCGCCTGCCGTGGGCGCGGGGGAAACCGATGTTCGAGATCGCCGTCGTCTGCCTGGTGCTCACCGCGCTGCTGGCCTACGTCAACCACCGTTTCATCGGGCTGCCGACCACCATCGGGGTGATGGCGGTGGCGCTGCTGCTGTCTCTGGGGCTGATCGTGCTGGACCGGCTGGGGTTCGGCGAGCTGCGCGACTACGAGGCGGCGATGCTGCGCTCGATCGACTTCTCCGACCTGCTGATGGAGGGGATGCTGTCGCTGCTGCTGTTCGCCGGCGCGCTGCACATCGACCTGAGCGAGCTGCGGGCGCATCGCTGGCAGGTGGGGCTGCTGGCGGTGGTGGGCACGGCGCTGTCGACGGCGATCGTCGGCTTCGGGCTGCACTGGCTGCTGCCGATGGTCGGGCTGGAGCTGTCGCTGGGCTACTGCCTGGTGTTCGGCGCGCTGATCTCGCCGACCGACCCGATCGCGGTGATCGGCATCCTCAAGTCCGCGGGCGCGCCGCGCAGCGTGAACCTGGTGGTGTCGGGCGAGTCGCTGTTCAACGACGGCGTGGGCGTGGTGCTGTTCTCGCTGCTGCTGACGATGGCGACACGCGGCGAGGTGCCGGGCGTGGGCGAAGGCGCGGCGCTGCTGCTGCACGAGGCCGGCGGCGGGCTGCTGCTGGGCGGTGCGCTGGGGCTGGCGATGTTCGTCCTGCTGCGCAGCATCGACAACTACCAGGTCGAGGTGCTGCTGACGCTGGCCGGCGTGCTGGGCGGTTACGAGCTGGCGAGCATGCTGCACGTCTCCGGGCCGCTGGCGATGGTGGTGGCCGGGTTGATCGTCGGCAACCAGGGCCGTGCCTACGCGATGTCGGACACCACGCGGCACCACGTCGACCTGTTCTGGGAATTGCTGGACGAGATCCTCAACGCGGTGTTGTTCGTGCTGCTGGGGCTGGAGATCGTGGTGATCGCGTTCGACATGCAGACGCTGACCGCGGGGCTGGTGACGATCGTGATCGCGCTGCTGGCGAGGCTGCTGGCCGTGGGCCTGCCGGTGGCGGTGATGCCGCGGGTGTTCCGCCTGCCGGCCGGCGCGTGGAAGGTGCTGACCTGGGGCGGCCTGCGCGGCGGCATCTCGGTGGCGCTGGTGCTGTCCCTGCCCGCCGGCGAGGCGCGCGACCTGCTGCTGGCGCTGACCTACGTGGTGGTGGTGTTCTCGATCCTGGTGCAGGGGCTGACGATCAAGGGCGTGGTGGTGCGGGGGTTGAAGGGAGACGCGGCGGCGGGCTGATCTCGCCTGTCTGGCACGCGATCGGAACGGCCGCCGGGACCGCCACGGGGCCACGCGCCACCGGACCGCGGGCCGCCATGCGCTAAGATCGACCCGCCGCGCCGCCGCGGCGCCGGGAGGACGCCATGGGACGCTTCGGTCGTGCGGTCGTGCTCCTCCTCGGCACCTGGCTGTCCCTGTCGACCACCGCGCAGGCGGCCGATCCCGCCGAGGTCACCTCGGTCGACACCCTGGACATCACCCGTTACGCCGGCGAGTGGCACGAGATCGCCCGGCTGCCGATGTTCTTCCAGCGCAAGTGCACCGGCGAGGTGATCGCGCAGTACACCCTCCGCGACGACGACCTGGTCGGCGTGTCCAACCGCTGCGCGACCGCGGACGGCGAGGTCCTGGAAGCCGACGGCGTGGCCCGCCGCGACCCCGACCATCCCGGCCGGCTGGAGGTGCGGTTCGCGCCGGACTGGCTGTCGTGGCTGCCGCTGACCTGGGCCGACTACTGGGTGATCGCGCTGGACCCGGACTACCAGTGGGCGATGGTCGGCGAGCCGGGGCGGGACTACCTGTGGATCCTGTCGCGCACGCCGGAGATGGAGCGCGCGCGCTTCGACGCGCTCAAGGCGCAGGCCGAGGCCATGGGCTACGACCTGGAATCGCTGGTGGTCAGCGGCCCCGTCCGCTGAACCCCGCCCGAACCTACCGGGGCGTACGGTCCGCCGTCCGGTCGCGCTAGTATTGCCGCAGGTCCTGTCGTGGAGCGTGCGATGCAGCGTTGGATGGTTCGGGCGATGGCCGTGGCCTTCGCCGTGGTGGTCCTCTCCGTCACGGGTTGCGCCTCCGGCCCCGTGCGCCGGGTCTCCGAGCCCTCCGCCAGCATCCAGCAGCTCGCCGTGGGCGCCGATGGCCGCTGGACGGTCGAACTGCGCCTGCAGAACTACAGCAACGTGCCGATGCGGTTCGACCGGGTCGCCCTGACCCTGCGCACCGCCGACGAGGCCGCCGGCGACCTCCGCGCCGAGCCGGCGCTCACCGTCGGGCCGGAGTCCGCCGACACCATCGTGATCGCCCTGACGCCGCAGGCCGGGGCGCGGATCGCCGTCGCCAGTGCGCTGGCCGATCGCCGCAACCTCGACTACGTCCTCGAAGGCACGCTCAGCGCCGGCGCCAAGGACAAGAAGGCCCGCGACTACACGCTGCGCCGCAACAGCGCCCTCAGCCCCGTCCCGGGGCTGCCGGGCACCTTGCGCTGACGCCGATCCCTCCGGCCGACGGCGGTCCTGCCGCCTTCACGCCCTCCCTTTCCCCACATCTCCTGCCGCTCGCCATGAATGCCTACAAAGCCCCCCTCGCCGACATCCGTTTCGCGCTGTTCGACGTGCTCGACAGCGAAGCCGCCTTCGCCCGCCTCGGTTTCGCCGACGCCAACCGCGAACTGGTGGACGCCATCCTCGAGGAGGGCGCGCGTTTCACCGAGACGGTGATCGCCCCGATCAACCACATCGGCGACGAGCAGGGTTGCACGCTCGACAAGGCCACCGGCAAGGTGACCACGCCGCCGGGCTTCCGCGAGGCCTACCAGCAGTTCGCCGAGAACGGCTGGTGCGGCCTGACCTCCCCGACCGAGTTCGGCGGCCAGGGCATGCCGCACGCCGTCGGCGTGCCGGTGAAGGAGATGATCGACGCCGCCAACCTGGCGTGGGGCAACTTCCCGCTGCTCTCGCACGGCGCCACCGAGGCGCTGATGCACCACGGCGAGGACTGGCAGAAGGAGGTCTTCCTGAAGCCCATCGTCGAAGGCCGCTGGACCGGCACCATGTGCCTCACCGAGCCGCACTGCGGCAGCGACCTCGGCCTGCTCAAGACCCGCGCGGTGCCCAACGGCGACGGCAGCTACGCGATCACCGGCACCAAGATCTTCATCACCGCCGGCGAACACGACTTCACCGACAACATCGTCCACCTCGTGCTCGCCCGCCTGCCCGACGCCCCCGCCGGCAGCAAGGGCATCTCGCTGTTCATCGTGACCAAGGTGAAGGTCGGTCGCGACGGCACGCTCGGCGACGCCAACGCCGTGCGCTGCGGCGCGCTGGAACACAAGATGGGCATCCACGCCTCGGCCACGTGCGTGATGAACTTCGACGGCGCCGAAGGCTGGCTGATCGGCGAGCCGCACAAGGGCCTGATGGCGATGTTCACCATGATGAACACCGCGCGCCTCGCGGTCGGCCTGCAAGGCCTGGGCCTGTCCGATCGCGCGTACCAGAACGCGCTGCGCTACGCCCGCGAACGCCTGCAGATGCGCTCGCTGAGCGGCGCGAAATTCCCGGACAAGGCGGCCGATCCGATCCTCGTCCATCCCGACGTGCGGCGCATGCTGCTGACCCAGAAGGCGCTGATCGAAGGCGGTCGCCTGCTCGGCTACCACGGCGCGTCGCTGGTCGATGTCGTGTCGCACGATCCGGACGAGGAGACCCGCAAGCGCGCCGACGCGCTGCTGGGCTTCCTTACGCCGATCGTGAAGGCCTGCCTCACCGAGTGGTCGATCGAGTGCACCTACCACGCGCAGCAGTGCTTCGGCGGCCACGGCTACATCCACGAGCACGGCATGGAACAGCTGGCGCGCGACGCCCGCATCACCACGCTGTACGAAGGCACGACCGGCATCCAGGCGCTGGACCTGATGGGCCGCAAGATCATGCAGCTGCAGGGCGCCGGCCTGCGCGTGTTCCTCGGCATGATCGAGGAGTTCTGCGCGGCGCAGTCGGGCAACGACGCGCTGGGCGAGTTCATCGGCCCGCTGCGCGAGCTGGCGCAGGAGTGGCAGGCGCTGACGATGCAGATCGGCAAGCGCGCGATGGCCGACGCCGACGAGATCGGCGCCGCGGCGTGGGACTACCTGTTCTACTCGGGCTACGCCGCCCTCGCCTACTGGTGGGCGCGCAGCGTGGCGGCGGCCGATGCCTCCTCGCATCCGCAGGCGTTCAAGGACGCCAAGCGCGAGACGGCGCGGTTCTACTTCGCGCGCCTGCTGCCGCGCACGCGCACGCACGCGGCGGGCATCGCCGCCGGCACCGCGTCGCTGATGACGCTGCCCGACGCGGGCTTCGGCGACTGATCGCACCGGGGCCGGCCGCAGCGGCCGGCCCGGTTCGCAAATCGTCACGGAATGGGTATATGCTCGGCTTCCATATGGAGGCCGACACACTCGCGTTGCGCCCGATCCCCGTGGATCCACGTCACGGGACGCCCGTTCGCCGGGAGCCTGATGCGCCCGTCGCCGTCGGTGTTGCCACGCCCTCCGGCTTTTCCTCCGATGCCATCGTCGCCTCCGCCGACATCGTCCGGCTGGATGCGGTGCGCCTGCTGTCGCTCGACGCCCACGGCCGCGTGCTCGACTGGATCAGCTGGCAGGACGCCGCCTGCCTGTACGCGCGCGATGCCGTCGCCTGGACCCTCGGCGAGCCCTGCCTGAGCCTGCATGGCGGCATCAGCCGCATGACCGGCGAGCGCAGCGTGCTGCAGTTGCACCCGATCGTCGCCTCGCGCGGCCATGCGCGCGCGCATGCGCTCGACCCGACGCCCGCGCTGACCAACACCGCGCTGTTCGCCCGCGACCAGCACCTGTGCCTCTACTGCGGCAAGCATTTCAGCCGGCAGCTGCTGACCCGCGACCACGTCATGCCGATCTCCCGCGGCGGGCGCGACGTGTGGGAGAACGTGGTCGCCGCCTGTTTCCAGTGCAATTCGCGCAAGGGCGGGCGCACGCCGCAACAGGCGTCGATGCCGCTGCTGGCGGTGCCTTACCGGCCGAGCTGGATCGAGCACCTGATCCTGTCGAACCGGAACATCCTGGCCGACCAGATGGCGTTCCTGAAGACGCACCTGCCGAAGAATCCCCGGGGCACATCGATCACGAGTTGATCGTGGCAGTCGATCGCGTCCGCCTGCGTCCCCCCCCGTGTCCGAACGCCCTGCGCCCGCGACAGCCGGCCTCGCCGATGCGACGGACGCCATGCCGGTTCCGAGGCGTCCGTCGCAATCCGGTCGCCGGCGCTACGGAAAAGTGACGCACAGCGCCGCAAACGGCCGAAACACGCGCGTTGACGCGGAAAATGCGCTTCGCGACACTGTGCGGCCAGGCAAGAGCGGGCAGACAACATGGCATTGACGTTGGGCCTGACCGGCATGGACCAGGCGACCGAATCCGAATTGCGGAGCGCCTTCGGCCAGGCCGCGACGCGCGTGCGCGGCTGGTCGCTGCTGGGCGAGAACGATGCCGATTACGTCGTCGTCGACATGGACAGCATGTATGGCCCGATGAGCTGGCTGCGGCTGCATGCCGCCGGCAAGCACGTGATCGGGCTGACCAGCGCGCCGCGCACCCAGGCCGACTACCGCCTGCCGCGGCCGTTCGATGCCGATGCCCTGGCGGTGCTGCTGAGCGAACTCGGCGGCGTGGTCCAGGAACCTGACCCGCCGGCACCGGCACCGACGCCGCCCCCGGCAGCGCCGCCTGCCGTGGTCGTGGAGCGCCCGGCGCCGCCCGCCCCGGTGCCGCCCCCGC
>JAEWNA010000235.1 GCA_023392975.1 Pseudomonadota bacterium
CACGTCGCCGAGACGCGCCGGCCGCTGTCGAGATCGACGTCGAAGCGCTCGCGGCCGGCGTTCCACAGCCGCGCACCGCGTTCGGCGAAGGTGGGCGGGACGGCGCCATCGAGCGTCCACGCCTTCATCCTGCGCTGGCACAGCGCGGACGGCTGCTGGTCGGCACCGATGCCGAGCGGCCAGCAGACGTCGATCTCCGCCACCCCGGCGGGCGGCGGCGAGACGGCCGTGGTGCGATCGCGCGGCAGCGAATCGACGACTTCGAACAGCAGTGGCAGCGCGGTGATCGCGCCGTACTGGCCCGGCAGCGGCGTCCCGTCCGGCCGGCCCACCCACACACCGACCGTGTAGCGCCGCGTGCCGCCGAGCGCCCAGGCATCGCGGAAGCCGTAGCTGGTGCCGGTCTTCCAGGCCACCTTCGGCCGCGATCCGCGATCGAACTGCAGCAGTTCGCCGGGCCGCGGATTGGATTCCAGGATCTCGCGGATGATCCACGCCGCGCCCGGCGACAGCACCCGCCGATCGACCTGCGGATCGCCGGGGGTGTAGCGCACGCGGCCTGCGATGCCGCCGCGGTTCAACCCGGCGTAGGCGCCGACCAGGTCCTCCAGGCGCGCGCCGGTGCCGCCGAGGATCAGCGCGAGATTGGGCCTGGCGCCCGCGGGGAACTTCAGCGCCAGCCCCGCATGTCCCAGCCGCGCGGAGAAGCGCTGCGGGCCCACGCGATCGAGCAGATCCACCGCCGGCACGTTGAGCGACAGGCGCAGCGCTTCGGCCGCGCCGACCGGGCCATTGAAGGTCTCGCCGAAATTGCCCGGGCGGTAGTCGCCGAAATTCTGCGGCGCATCGATCAGCAGGCTCTCGGAATGGATCAACCCGTCGTCGATCGCCATGCCGTAGAGGAACGGCTTGAGCGTGGAGCCGGGCGAACGCCAGGCCTGGACCATGTCGACGTGCCCGAGCCGCTCCTTGTCGCCGAAGCGCACCGAACCGACATAGGCGCGCGCTTCCAGCGTCGTGTTGTCGACCACCAGCAACGCGGCAGACGTGCGTTCCGGCAACCCCGAGAAATAGGCCGCGACCCGCTCCTCCAGCGTGCGCTGCAGGTTGGCGTCGATGGTCGAGGCGATGCGCGAGGCCTTTGGATACGCGCTGCGCAGGCGCTGGGCCAGCAGCGCGGCGATCAAAGGCGGCTGCAACTGCCGCGCGACCACCGGCTCGATCCTCGCGTCATCGACGTCGGCACGCTGCCAGACGCCGAGATCGGCCATGCGATCGAGCACCTTGTCGCGGGCCGCGCGCGCGGCCTCCGGATGACGGTCGGGGCGCAAGCGACTCGGCGACTGCGGCAGGACGGCCAGCAGCGCGGCCTCCGCGCGGGACAAGCGCGACGCAGGCTTGCCAAGATAGGCCCAGCTCGCCGCTTCCACGCCTTCGATGGTGCCGCCGAACGGCGCGCGCTCCAGGTACAGCGTCAGGATCTCGCGCTTGCTCAGGTGCGCTTCGAGCTGCAGCGCGCGCAGGATCTGCCGGAGCTTGCGCCAGGGCGTGCGCGTGGTCGTGCCGTGGTCGGCATCGAGGATGCGCGCGACCTGCATCGTCAGTGTGGAGCCACCGGAGACGACTTCGCCGCTGCCGAGCATCTGCCCGCCGGCGCGCAGCAGCGCGTAGGGATTCACGCCGGGGTGCTTCCAGAACCAGCGGTCCTCGTAATTCAGCAACGCTTCGACGTACAGCGGCGACACGGTGTCCGGCGTCGCGGGATAGCGCCAGACGCCGTCGGCGTCCGCGAAGGCCCGCAGCGGCGTGCCGTCGGCGGCGATCACCAGCGTGCTGGTGTCGCGGGCCTTCGGCAACTGCGGCGGAAACAGCAGGTCGAGCAGCAGGAGCAGCGACAGGGTCGCGGCCAGCCCCCATCGCAACCGGACGAGCAGGCGGCGCCAGCGTGGACGGGGAACGGGCGCGCGGGTCATCGGACGACGCTGTCGGAAACGGAAGGAAGAGAGGATCGCCGGTCTCCCGCCGCCGCATCGGCGACGGGAGACCGGGACGGGCGGGTCACTTCGGCTGCACGACCGTGATCGTCGCCGGCGTCGACTTGCCGACGCCGCGCAGTTGCGGACGGTACATGTCCTCGACCAGCGACGGCGGCACCGTGTACGTGCCCGGCGTCACCGCACGCACGAGGTAGAAGACCCGCGCCCTGGAACCGGCGTCGAGCTTCAGCGCGGCGACGTAGCGATCGTCCCGGTATTCCTCGTGGACCACGTCGGCGGCGCTGCCGCGATCGGTGATCTCGATGCCGTCGACCACGACATCGGCCCACTGCTTCTCGTCGCCGAGGTTGAAGTTCTCGATCTCCAGGCCCGCGGGCAGCAGGTCGGTCAGGAGCGCGTCGGGCATGTTCTGGTCGGCGGTAATGCTCACCGAGACGATCAGCGCTTCGCCCTCGGCGATCGGGCCGGGCTTCCAGGGCTTGCCGTCGGTGGTGTACCACTTGCGTTCGATGCCGATGTCCGACTTGTCCTCGGCTGGCGCCGTGCGCGGCACGCCGGCGACCTCGAGGCTGGCATACAGCGGCGAGGCGCTGCCCGCGGCGGGCTCGAACCGGAACCCGCGCCCCAGCGTGGTGAAGTCCACGCGACGGCTCTGCATCCGCCGCGCGTCGACCGGATCGGCGACGTCGCCGAGCTTCCAGACGCCGGCCACGGTCTTCTTCTGGTCCGCCAGCAGCGCGCGGCCGACCCGCGCCAGCGCGACCTGCTCCTGCGTGCTCAGCCAGAACCAGCGGTAGCTGCGACGCGCGTCGAGCGCCTTGCCCAGATCGATCACCTTGGCATCGTTCTCGGCGTTCGGCAGGCCGCGCTCGTGGGTGAGCGCGATCATCAGCGCGGCATCGCGGATGTCGCTGCTGTAGTCGCCGAGGTAGCCGTAGCGGTTCTTCGCCGTATCGAAATCGAAGCCCGCCTTGATCGCCTTCGCCCCGCGGGTGCGGTCGCCCTGCAGCGACAGCGCCAGGCCGAGGTGCACCAGCGACAGGCCGTTCATCGCCTTGCCGCGGTCGTTGTCGTACAGCGCGCGCAGCGTGCCCAGCGGCGCACGGTTCACGCGCGCGAGCACGTAGCCGGCGTGCGCCTGGTACGCGAACTTCAGGTGCTCGCGGTGATCCTTGCCGTAGAACTCGTTGCCGCCGGCCAGCAGGTCCTCGCTCAGGCGCTGCAGCGCCTTCTGCAACATGCCGTCCGGGACCGCG
>JAEWNA010000315.1 GCA_023392975.1 Pseudomonadota bacterium
GGCCGGCAGCGCGCAGGCCGTCGCGCAGGGCGGGGTAGGCGGCCGGATCGGCCACCGCGGCGTGTGCGGGACGGTGCCGGCGGCAGAGTTCGACCAGCGCGGCCGCATTCCCGCCGGCGACCAGCGCCTCGGCGCGCAGGCGCTCCGGATGGCGGGCGATCACGTCCAGCGCGGACGTGCCGATCGAGCCGGTGGCGCCGAAGACCGCGACCCGCCTCACGGGCGAATTCCCCGGGATCGGCTGGAAGGGCGGGCGGGCGGGGCGACGGGAGGCATGGGACGGATGGACCGGGCGCGGGCGGCGGAGTTCAGAAGCCGAACAGCAGCTTGCCGAGCGCGAACACCGGCAGCGCCGCGAGCTGGCTGTCGATGCGGTCGAGCACGCCGCCGTGGCCGGGGATGAGGTGGCTCGAATCCTTGGCGCCGACGTGGCGCTTGAGCAGGCTCTCGAACAGGTCGCCGACCACGGAGAACAGGATGGTCCACAGCGCGACGATGGCGACGTAGGGCAGCTGGCCGAGGGTGGCGCCGGCGAACGGCGCGGCGGCGAGCGCCAGCGCCATGCCCGCGGCGAGGCCGCCGAACAGGCCCTCGATGGTCTTGTTCGGGCTGATCCTCGGCGCCAGCTTGTTGCGGCCGAACGCGCGCCCGGCGAAGTAGGCACCGGTGTCGGCCGCCCAGACGATGGCCAGTGCCAGCAGCAGCCAGCGATGCCCGCCGGGGATGCCGGTCTTCACCGGCTCCGCGCCGAGCTGACCGGCATGGATCAGCACCAGCGCGCACCAGGCGGGGATGACGCTGAGGGTGGCCGCGGCCAGCTTGAACACCCGGGCATGGGTGTCGTGGTCGGAGGCGAATTCGTAGCGGCGCAGCCACAGGATGGACAGCAGCCACCAGATCACGCCCAGCAGCACCGCGATCTTGAACAGCACGAGCGAGGCGCCGCCGTTGGAGCGCGAGGCCCAGACCAGCGCGACCATCACCAGCAGGTTGACCACCAGCAGCACGCCGCGGGCGATCGGATCCTCGATGTCGGTCAGCCGCAGCCACTCCCACAGGCCGATCAGGAAGGCGGCGGCGCTGACCGCGGCCATCCACGGGGTGGGCAGCAGCAGCACGGCGGCGATCGCCAGCGGGGCCATGACCAGAGCGGCCAGCAAACGCGTCCGGGGCATGCGTCGGGCCTGTCGAGGGTGGGAAGGGGCGGCGGGACCGCGCCGGCGGGCGCGACCTGGGCACTGGTCAGGCCGAACCGGCGTTCGCGACCGGCGAAATCCGCCAGCGCGCGCTCCAGGGTGGCGTCGTCGAGGTCGGGCCAGAGCAGGTCGGTGAACCACAGCTCGGTGTAGGCCAGCTGCCAGAGCAGGAAATTGCTGATCCGGTGGTCGCCGCCGGTGCGGATGAAGAGGTCGGGCGGCGGCAGGTCGGCCAGCGCCATGCGTCGGCCGATCGCGGCTTCGTCGATGTCGGCCGGAGACAGCCGGCCGGCGGCGACGTCCTCGGCCGCGGCGCGCGCGGCGCGGGCGATGTCCTGGCGCCCGCCGTAGCTGGCGGCGATGGTCAGGTGCAGGGCATCGTTGCCGGCGGTGCGGGTCTCGGCCTCGGCCATCCGCGCCAGGATGTCCGCGGGGAAGCGCTCGCGTTCGCCGATGAAGCGCAGGCGCACGCCGCGCCGGTGCAGTTCGTCGACTTCGCGCTCCAGCGCGTTGAGGAACAGCTTCATCAGCGCGCCGACCTCGTCCTCGGGGCGGCCCCAGTTCTCGCTGGAGAAGGCGAACAGGGTCAGCGCGGAGATCCCGCGGCGCAGGCACCAGTCGATGCACAGATTGACCGCGCGGGCGCCGGCACGATGGCCCAGCGCGCGCGGACGGTGGCGGCGTTCGGCCCAGCGGCCGTTGCCGTCCATGATCACGGCGAGATGGCGCGGGATTCCGGGCTGCGGCGGCGCAGGCATGCCGGTGCGGCCTCAGACGGCCATCAGTTCCTGCTCTTTGGCCTTCGCCACCTCGTCGACGTCCTTGATCGCCTTGTCGGTGAGCTTCTGGATCTCTTCCTCGGCCCGGCGCTCCTCGTCCTCGGTGATCTTCTTGTCCTTCAGCAGTTCCTTGACGTGCTGGTTGGCGTCGCGGCGGACGTTGCGGATCGCGACCTTGGCGTCCTCGCCCTCACCGTGCACGACCTTGGCCAGCTCGCGGCGGCGCTCTTCGGTCAGCGGGGGCAGGTTGATGCGGATGACGGTGCCGGCGGTGTTCGGGGTGAGGCCGAGGTCGGAGGCGTAGATCGCCTTCTCGATCGGGGCCACCATGGTCTTTTCCCAGGGCGTGATGGTCAGCGAGCGGGCGTCGACGACGGCGATCGCGGCGACCTGCGACAGCGGCATGTCCGAGCCGTAGTAGTTGATCTTCAGGTGGTCCACCAGCGAGGCGGAGGCGCGGCCGGTGCGCAGCTTGGTCAGGTTGTGGCGCAGGGATTCCACGCATTTCGCCATGCGGGTCTGTGCGTCTTTCTTGATGTCGTTGAGCATGCCGGTTCCTGTATCGGTCTGGAGGCGGCCGTGCGCGGGAAGCGGGCGCGGCCGGAGCGCCAAGACCGGCGATTATACGCCGCCGCCCCCGCCCCGGCCCGTCCTGCGACGCGGCCGGGTCAGTGCGTCGCGGCGTGGCCGTGCGGCGCCCGGTCGTGGCGATCGTGGCCGCAGCCGGCGCCATGCTCGATCTGCAGCGTCGCGTGGTTGATCCCGAAGCGCTCGTCCAGTGCGTGATGCAGGGTGTCGAGGAAGCCGTCATGGTCCTCATCGTCCGGCCGCACCAGGTGCGCGGTCATGGCGATCTCGCCCGCGCCCAGCGACCAGATGTGCACGTGGTGGACCGCCTGCACGCCCGGCCGGGCGGCGAGGAAGGCCTCCACTTCGGCCTGGTCCAGCCCGCGCGGCACGGCGTCCATCGCCGCGTCGAAGGCGTCGCGCAGCAGCCGGAACGAGCCCACCGCGACGACCACCGCGACCAGCGCCGCGGTCGCCGGATCCAGCCAGCGCCAGCCCAGCCACTGCATGCCCGCGCCGGCCAGCACCGCCGCCAGCGACACCGCAGCGTCGGCCATCAGGTGCAGGAAGGCGCCGCGGCGGTTGAGGTCGTGGCCGTGGTCGTGTCCGCCATGCACGAACCAGGCCGCGCCGAGGTTCACCGCGATGCCGATCGCCGCCACCACCATCACCGGCACCGCCGGAATCTCCGGTGGCGCGGCGAAGCGGCGGACCGCCTCCCAGCCCAGCGCCCCGCTGAAGCCGACCAGCAGCAGCGCGTTGCCCAGCGGCGAGAGCAGGGTGGCGCGCCGCCAGCCGTAGGTGTGTCGCCCGGTGGGCGGCCGCCGGGCCATGACCGCGGCGCCCCAAGCCAGCGCCAGGCCGAGCACGTCGCCGAAGTTGTGGACCGCGTCGGAGAGCAGCGCCAGCGAATCGGTGGCGAAGCCGTAGCCGGCCTCCAGCGCCGTGTAGGCGAGGTTGATCAGGGTCGCGATCGCGAAGGCGCGCGTGCCGCTCGCGAGGGCATGCGCATGACCGTGGGCGTGGTCGTGCGCATGATCGTGCACGTCATCGGGGCCGTGCGCGTGGTCGTGGTCGTGCGAAGTCATGGCGAAATCCTGTCACCGGCGCAGGGCCGGACACTATTGCAGGCGTTCCCTCGGCGAACGGTCCTGAAGGCCCGTCCGCGCGTCGTTCCGACGAAGAGGCCGAGCCGATGCGCGTTCCGGACCGGAGATCCGGAGGAGGGGGCGCTCAGCGCACCCCATGCATCATCCGCCGCAGGATCGGCGAGGCGATGAACGCGATCACCGCACAACCGATGCCCATCCACATCAGCAGCCAGAACAGGTGCGCGTACTTGGCGCCGGCCTCGACCATGTTGACGGCCTCGCCTTCGGGGATTTCCAGCGCGGCGAGCTTGCCGAGCAGGGCGGCCAGCGTTTCGGAGAACGCGGTGGCGAGGAACCAGGTGCCCATCATCATGCTGACCACGCGCGGCACCGACAGCTGCGTCACCGCCGACAGCCCGACCGGCTGCAGGCACATCTCGCCGACTTCCAGGATCAGGTAGGCCAGCACCAGCCACCACACGCTGGCCATCTGGCCGGTCGCGCCGGCCTGCTGCGCCGCGAGCGCCAGCGGGATGAAGCTCAGGCCGCCGAACAGCAGCCCGTACGCGGACTTGGTCGGCTTCGACGGATCGAGGCCGCGCTTGTCCAGCCACGTCCAGACGACCGAGAACAGCGGCGCCAGCAGCACGATGAACAGCGCGCCGAGGTAGGTCAGCGAGCCGGCGGTCTGCGGCAGCACCAGCGCGTCGCGCAGCAGGAACACCAGCATCAGCAGCATCGACACGCCGAACAGCCACTTCGGCGCCTGCGAACGCGCATCGCGGTCGGACAGCGACGCCGACGCCACGAACGCCAGCGGCGCCAGCAGCAGGGAGACGATCGACCACGGCGCGCTGCCGGCGAAGGTCGCGAGGTCGCTGCCGAAGCCGCCGCTCCAGTCGAGCGTCGGCGTGGGCTGCACCATAGACGGCACGATGTCCTTGGTCAGCATGCGCTCGGTGAAGGTCACCCACGAGCCGTAGGTCTGCTCGTACAGGGTGTAGAAGACCAGCGCCGCGAAGATCAGCGCCATGGTCACGCCCATGCGCTGCGCTTCGACGCGCGAACACTGGCGGGTGACGAAGCCGACGTACCAGAACCCGACCAGCAGGAACACGACCGACATCAGGATCAGCGCCAGGGTCGACTCCTCGACGAAGAAGGCGAGCACGCCCACGTTCGCCGACAGCCAGATCGTGCCCAGGCCCAGCAGCGCGAACACCGCCATCGACGGCGCGTAGGACAGCACCGGCTTCGGCGCGGCGTCGTCGCGGCGCGAGGAGTGCCACATCGACCAGACGATGCCGGCCAGCGCCATCACCACGATGCCGAAGGTCCAGCGCACCAGGTCCGGGCCGAGCTTGATCACCGTGACCGCCTGCATCAGCCAGGCCACCGCGAACACCGCGGCCAGCGCGACCGCGTAGATGCCGAACTCGCGGCCCTTCGCCAGCGGCGCCGGCGGTTCGCCGATCCCGCGCAGGTACTTGCGGCCCCACAGGAACTGGATCAGGCCGAGCACCATGCCGATGCCGGCGGCGCCGAAGCCGTAGGTCCAGCCGAAGGTCTGGCCGAGGTAGCCGCAGACGATCGACGCGAACAGCGCGCCAAGGTTGATGCCGGCGACGAACAGCGAGAAGCCCGAGTCGCGGCGCGGGTCGTCGTCGCGGTACAGGCGGCCGACGATCGTCGAGACGTTGGGCTTGAGGAAGCCCACGCCCATGATGATCAGCGCCAGCGACAGGTACATTGCGCGCAGCGCGCCCTCGTCGCGGACGACCTGGCCGTTCACCGTGGTCGCCGCGGCGCCCTCGATGCTCATGCCGGCATGGCCCAGCACCAGCAGCAGGCCGCCGAAGATCACCGCCTTGCGCATGCCCAGGAAGCGGTCCGCGAGCATGCCGCCGAACACCGGCACGCAGTAGACCAGGCCGCCGTACGCACCGAGCAGGTCGAGGCCGGACTTGTCGCCGAACTTGTGGTGCTGCAGCAGGAACAGCAGCAGCAGCGCCTTCATGCCGTAGAACGAGAACCGCTCCCACATCTCGGTGAAGAAGCAGACGTAGACGCCCTTGGGATGCCCGAACAACTCGTCGGAGGGCGGCGCTGCGGTGGCGACGGCGGTGGACGACAAGGCGGACTCCGGGGCGTGCGGGCGACGGAGGAGTATAGCCTCGGGCCTCCGGCCGTCCGGTCGGGCGTTCTGCAGGATCCCGCACCGTTGCCGGCCGGGCGTGCCTTTCGGGCTATGCCCGCCGGGGGCGTCGGGCCTACCATCGAACGTTTCCCGACTACAGGACGCCCCGATGTCCCCGACCCGCCTTTCCCTGAGCCTAGCGCTGGCGCTGCTGCCCGTCGCCGCCCATGCCGCGGATGCGCCGCATGGCCTGCAGCCGCGCGAACTCGCCACGCTCGACCGCTACTCGTCGCCGGCGCTGTCGCCGGACGGCCGCCTGCTGGTGTTCGCCAAGCGCTCGGTCGATTTCGACGCCAACAAGAGCAGCACCGGGCTGTGGATCGAGAACCTCGTCGCGCGCGACGCGGCGCCGCCGGTGCGACTGACGCCGGAAGGGTGGAACGTGAACTCGCCGGCGTTTTCCTCCGACGGCAGGACGGTCTACTTCCTCAGCGCCAAGTCCGGCAGCCAGCAGCTGTACGCGATTCCGGCCGGCGGCGGCACGCCGAAGCAGCTGACCGACCTGCCGGTGGATGTCGGCGTCTACAAGTTCGCGCCCGGCGGCGCGCAGGTCGCGCTGGGCCTGGAAACCTATCCGGACTGCGCTTCCGACCTCGCCTGCACCAGGCAGAAGGCCGACGCCGCCGGCAAGCGCAAGACCACCGGCGTGGTGTTCGAGCGCATGTTCATCCGTCACTGGGATGCCTGGAACGAGGGCAAGCTCAACCGAATCTTCGTCGCGCAGACAGGCGAAGCCCCGATCAAGACCGCCACGCTGGTCGGTGCCGATGTGATCGGCGACGTGCCGTCGAAGCCGTTCGGCGGCGACGACGAATTCACCTGGTCGCCCGACGGCAAGTCGCTGGTGCTCTCGGCGCGCAAGGCCGATCGCACCGAGCCGTGGAGTACCAACTTCGATCTCTATCTCGTCTCTGCCGACGGCAAGGGCGCCGCGCGCAACCTCACCGAGGCGAACAAGGCCTGGGACACCGGCCCGGTGTTCTCCGCCGACGGCAAGACGCTGTACTACCGGGCGATGGCGCGGCCCGGTTTCGAGGCCGACCGCTTTGCGCTGACCGCGATGGACCTCGCCACCGGCAAGACCCGCGAGATCGCGTCGAAGTGGGACGCTTCGGCCGACGGCATCACCCTCTCGCCCGACGGCAAGTCGATCTACACCACGGCGCAGGAGCTGGGCCGGCATCCGCTGTTCTCGGTGTCGCTGCAGAACGGCGAAGTCACGTCGATCTGGAAGGACGGCACGGTGTCGTCGTTCGTGCTGGCGGGCGACACGCTCGCGATCTCCGCGAATTCGCTGAAGACCGGCGATGCGATCAGCGTCACCAGCGCCGACGGCCGTCGCAAGCCGCGCGCGATCACGCCGACTGCCAGCCAGATGCTGCCGGCGGTGCGCTTCGGCGATTACGAGCAGTTCGCCTTCCCCGGCTGGAACGACGAGACCGTGCACGGCTACGTGGTCAAGCCGTGGAACTACGAGGCCGGCAAGCAGTACCCGGTGGCGTTCCTGATCCACGGCGGCCCGCAGGGCAGCTTCGGCGACGGCTGGAGCTACCGCTGGAACCCGCAGACCTACGCCGGCCAGGGCTACGCGGTGGTGATGATCGACTTCCACGGGTCGACCGGTTACGGCCAGAAGTTCACCGACGCGATCAGCCAGCACTGGGGCGACCGCCCGCTGGAAGACCTGCAGAAGGGCTGGGCGGCGGCGCTGAAGAAGTATCCGTTCCTCGATGGCGACCGCGCCTGCGCGCTCGGCGCCAGCTACGGCGGCTTCATGGTCAACTGGATCGCCGGCAACTGGAATTCGCCTTGGAAGTGCCTGGTCAGCCACGACGGCGTGTTCGACCAGCGCATGATGGGCTACGCCACCGAGGAACTGTGGTTCACCGAGTGGGAGCAGGGCGGCACGCCGTACGACGTGCCGAAGAACTACGAGCAGTTCAACCCGGTCGACCACGTGTCGAAGTGGAAGGTGCCGATGCTGGTCATCCATGGCCAGCAGGATTTCCGCATCCCGGTCGAGCAGGGCATCGGCGTGTTCACCGCGCTGCAGCGTCAGGGCATCGAGTCGAAGTTCCTGTATTTCCCCGACGAGAACCACTGGGTGCTGAAGCCGCAGAACAGCGTGCAGTGGCACGAGACGGTGAACGGCTGGCTGAAGCAGCACATCGGCGACTGACGCCGTCCGCATCGCGCCGACACGAAGCCCCGGCACACGCCGGGGCTTCGTCGTGTCAGGCATCCGGGGGCGTCACTCCGGCGGGCGACGATAGGCCGAGCGCCGCACCAGCCATTCCGACGCCAGCAGCGCGCCGAAGGCCAGCGCCAGCGACACCGCGGCCAGTCGCAGCATGCCGTCGCCGCCGTCGGGGCGTTCGATCAGCGTGGACATCGCCAGCGCGATGGTGCGCGTCTCGCCGGGGATATTGGAGACGAAGGTGATGGTGGCGCCGAACTCGCCCAGCGCCTTCGCGAAGGCCAGCGCCATGCCGGCGGCGATGCCGGGCAGGCTCAGCGGCAGGGTCACGTGCCAGAACGCCGCCCAGGGCCGTGCGCCGAGGCCGGCGGCGGCCTCGTGCACCTCGCGCGGGATGGCGTCCATCGACAGCCGGATCGCGCGCACGAACAGCGGGAACGCCATCACCGCGGCGGCGACCACCGCGCCGGTCCAGCGGAAGGCGAAGGTGACCCCGAACCAGGCGTCGAGCCAGCGCCCGATCGCGCCGTGGCGCCCGAGCAGCACCAGCAGTGCATAGCCGGTCAGCACCGGCGGCATCAGCAGCGGCAGGTGGATCAGGGCGTCGAACAGCGCCTTGCCGCGGAAGCGCCAGCGCGCCAGCACGTGCGCGACGAACAGCGCGAACGGCAGCGACACCGCGACCGCCAGCCCCGCGACGCGCAGGCTCAGCAGGATGGCCGAGGTTTCCTCCGGCGCGAACACGTCAGGGCGCGGTGAAGCCGGCGCGTGCGAACACGCGTTGCGCGTCGCGACCGCGCAGGTACGCGAGGAAGCCCGCGCTGCGGCGCGCGTCGGCGGTGCGCACGCGGGCGACCGGGTAGGCGATGCGCGCGTGCGTGCGTGCGGGGAAGGTCGCGACCACGCGCACCCGCGGTTCGGTGGCCGCGTCGGTGGCGTAGACGATGCCCAGCGGCGTTTCGCCGCGGGCCACGAACGCCAGCGCGCCGCGCACGTTGTCGCTCTCGGCGAGGCGCGAGGACACCGTCGGCCACAGGTTCAATGCGGTCAGCGCCGCGCGACCGTAGCGGCCTGCCGGGACCGCGGTCGTTTCCGCCATCGCCAGACGGCCGTCGCCGAGCGCGCCCGCCAATCCCCGTGTCGTGAGCGCGACCGTGCGCGGACCGCCCTCCGCGGGGGCGACCAGCACCAGCCGGTTGCCGACGAGATCGAAGCGCGTCGCCGGATCGATCGCGCCCTGCGTCTGCAGCGTGTCCATCCATTGCTCGTCGGCGGAGACGAAGACGTCCGCGGGCGCCCCCTGCGTGATCTGCTTCGCCAGCGCCGAGCTGCCGGCGTAGCTGATCTTCACCACCTGCCCGCTGCGACGCGTCCACGCCGCGGCGACTTCGTCCAGGCTGCCCTGGAGGCTGGCGGCGGCGAAGACCAGGATCGGTTCCGGCGCGGGCTTCGTCGCCGCCGCGATGGTGGGCGCGGCGGCGAACAGCGCGAGTGAAGACAGCAGGGCGACGATCAGGCGATGCATGCAGAGCGACGGTGGTGCGGGCGGTCCAGCCTACACCACCGGCACGACCGCCCGCGCCTCAGCAGCAGCGCGAAGTCCCGCGCGCATAGCGCGCTTGCAGCCGGTCCGCGAAGAACGCCTCGCGCGTCATCGGCGCACGCTCCGGGTGTCGGCGCCGCATGTGTGCGAGGTAGATGTCGTAATCGGGCACGCCGACGAGCAGCCGGCCGGTCTGTGCCAGCCAGCGCCACAGGCCGCGCAGGCGCTCAGCGAACGGCGTCGAGCGCGACATACGAGGTCTCCTGCGCGGTCGGCTGCGCCTGCCGGCAGGCGGCGAGGGCGGCGCGCAGGCCCAGCACCGCCATCAGCGTCACCACGCTCATGAACAGCACGCACAGGCCGGCGTCGAGCTGGTTGTTGAACACGATCCGCTGCATGTCCTGCATCGATTTCGCGGGCGCGACCAGGTCGCCCTTCGCCAGCGCATCGCCGTACTTGCGGGCGTTGGCGAGGAAGCCGATCTTCGGATCGTCGTGGAAGAGCTTCTGCCAGCCGGCGGTCATGGTGCAGACCAGCAGCCATGCGGTCGGCAGCAGCGCGACCCAGAGGTAGCGTTCGCGCTTCATCTTCACCAGCGCCACGCACACGAAGATCATCGCCATGCCGGCGAGCATCTGGTTGGCGATGCCGAACAGCGGCCACAGCGTGTTGATGCCGCCCAGCGGATCGATCACGCCCTGGTACAGGAACCAGCCCCAGCCGGCGACCGCCAGCGCGGTGCAGACTAGGTTCGCGGTCCAGCTTTCGGTGCGGCGGAACGGCGGGTAGGCCACGCCGATCACTTCCTGGATCATGAAGCGCGCGACGCGGGTGCCGGCGTCGATCGTGGTGAGGATGAACAGCGCTTCGAACAGGATGGCGTAGTGGTACCAGAACGCCATCATCCCATCGCCGCCGAACAGCCCGTGCAGGATCTGCGCCATGCCGACGGCCAGCGTCGGCGCGCCGCCGGCGCGCGAGAGCACGGTGGTCTCGCCGATCTCGCGAGCGGTGACGGTCAGCATGTCTGGCGTGATCGTGAAACCCCAGCCGGAAATCGCCTGCGCCGCGGATTCGGGCGTGGTGCCGATCAGCGCGGCGGGTGCGTTCAGCGCGAAGTACAGGCCCGGGTCGAGCACGCAGGCGGCGATCAGCGCCATCACCGCGACGAACGCCTCCATCAGCATGCCGCCGTAGCCGATCAGGCGCGCATCGCCCTCGTTCTCGAGCATCTTCGGCGTGGTGCCGCTGCTGATCAGCGCGTGGAAGCCGGAGATCGCACCGCAGGCGATCGTGATGAACAGGAACGGAAAGAGTTTCCCCGCGAACACCGGCCCGGTACCGTCGGCGAAGCGGGTGATCGCCGGCATCCTCAGGTCGGGCAGGGCGACGCAGATCGCCAGCGCCAGCAGCACCACTGTGCCGATCTTCAGGAAGGTGCTGAGGTAGTCGCGCGGCGCCAGCAGCAGCCACACTGGCAGCACGGCAGCGACGAAGCCGTAGCCGATCAGCATCCACGCCAGCGCCTTGCCGTCGAAGGTGAAGCGCGCGGCCCATTCCGGCGAGGCCGCGACCTGGCCGCCCAGCCAGATCGACAGCAGCAACAGCACCAGCCCGAGCAGCGAGACTTCGAGGATGCGCCCCGGCTGCAGCCAGCGCAGCCACGCGCCCATCAGCAGCGCGATGGGGATGGTCGCGGCCACCGTGAACGTGCCCCACGGGCTGATCGCCAGCGCCTTCACCACCACCAGCGCCAGCACCGCCAGCAGGATCACCATGATCGCGAGGATGCCGACCATCGACACCAGCCCGGCGGCATGGCCGAGCTCGCTGCGGATCATGTCGCCCAGCGAGCGCCCGTCGCGGCGCACCGACAGGAACAGCACCAGGAAGTCCTGCACCGCGCCGGCCAGCACCACGCCGAACAGGATCCAGAGCATGCCCGGGAGGTAGCCCATCTGCGCCGCCAGCACCGGCCCCACCAGCGGTCCCGCGCCGGCGATCGCCGCGAAATGGTGGCCGAACAGCACGCGCTTGTCGGTCGGCACGTAGTCGAGGCCGTCGTTGCGCCGCCACGCCGGCGTCGCCCGGGTCGGGTCCAGCCGCAGCGCGTGCTCGGCGATGTATTTCGAGTAGAAGCGGTAGCCGATCGCGAAGATCGACAGCGATGCCGCGAGAATCCAGAACGCGCTGATCGTCTCGCCGCGCGACAGCGCCACCGTCCCCAGCGCGAACGCGCCCAGCAGCGACACGAGTCCCCAGCCCACCGTCTTCATCGCCGTCATCGTCATGCCCCGCCCAGGTGTCGTGTCCGGTCTTGGCGACCGTGCGCGCAGGGTGTCGCCGAACCGGCCCGCGGTCAATGCGCGGTGCGGCATCCAGTCGTCCCGGCCCCTCATCCGGCCTTCGGGCACCTTCGATGCATGGCCGTCGGGATCGTCCGAAAGGGATGTCGGCGAACGCCGCGTGCTCGCTCAGTCAGTGGCCCGATCGACGGGCGGAGGCGACCGTGAGGCCGTGCCCTACAACCACTTCACCTTCTTGAGATAGCGGTACAGCCCGATGCACACCACGGCGACGACGCCGATCATCACTGCGTAGCCGTGGCGGGAATGGACTTCGGGCATGTGCTCGAAATTCATGCCGTACCAGCTGGCGAGCAGCGTCGGGACGGCGAGCAGGCCGGCCCAGCCGGCGAGTTTCTTGACGACCTCGCCCTGATGGATCGTCACCATCGACAGGTTCACGCTCATCGCCGCGCTCAGCATCTCGCGCTGGGTGTCGATGACGTCGTTGACGCGGACGACGTGGTCGAGCACGTCGCGGAAGTAGAGCTTGGCTTCCTCGGTCACCTGGGTCATCTGGGTACGGGTGAGCTGGGCGAGGATGTCCTGCAGCGGCGCCACCGCCAGGCGCAGCTGGGTGAGTTCCTTCTTCAGCTCATAGAGTTTGACGATGGTGTCCTTCTGCCAGGTCTCGGCGAAGATCTCGTGCTCCAGCGCGTTCAGTTCGTCGCGGAAGTCGTTGACGATGGGCTGGTAGTTGTCGACGATGAAATCGAGCACCCCGTACAGCGCGAACGCCGGGCCCTGCGCCAGCAGCTCGGGTTCGCGCTCGAAGCGGTCGCGCACCTGCCGGTACGACAGCGAGGCGCCGTGGCGCACGGTGACCAGGAACCGCGGGCCGATGAAGATGTGGGTCTCGCCGAAGCGCACGTGGCCGTCGATCAGCTGCGCGGTGTGCACGGCGAGGAACAGCGACTTGCCGTAGGCCTCGATCTTCGGGCGCTGGTGGGCGTGGTGCGCGTCCTCGATCGCCAGGTCGTGCAGGCCGAATTCCTCCTGCAGCTTGTCGAGCAGCGCCTCTTCCGGTTCGTACAGGCCGACCCAGATGAAGCTGCCGTCGTCGACCGCAAGGATGTCGCTGATCTCGTCCAGGCCGATGTCCGCCCGGCCGCCGTCGCGGTACACCGCGCAGTTGACGACGCAGGCCGGCAGCGGAGGCGCGGGCGAAACGGGCACGGGGGACGGCGTCTGCATGCGCGGCATCGTGCCGCGATCGACCGGTGGCGGCAACCCGTCGCCGGCAACGTGTGGCCGGTCAGGCCGGCGTCGCGGTGCGGCGGGCGCCGGCCAGCAGCGCGAGGTGCAGCGGCAGCAGCAGCGCGATCCAGTGCGCGTTCGCCTGCGGCACCAGCGAC
>JAEWNA010000354.1 GCA_023392975.1 Pseudomonadota bacterium
TGATCGAGCGCGCCGAACCCCCGCCGTGGTCGGCGGACACGCCTGACCCGCGCGTCTACGCCTTCGCCCCGGACAATGCCGCGTTGCTCGACGCGCTCGGCGTGTGGGACGCGGTCGCTGCCGCGCGCGCGCAGCCGTACCGGCGCATGCGCGTGCACGATGCGGCCGGCGGCGAGGAGCTGCGGTTCGACTCGGACGCGCTCGCCGAGCCGCAGCTCGGCTGGATCGTCGAGAACGCGCTGCTGCAGGATCGCCTGTGGGCCGCCGTGCGCGCGTCGAGCGTGACCGTGCGCTGCCCGGTGGAGGTGGTTGCGCTGGAGCAGGAAGAGGACGGTGCGACGCTCGAACTGGACGACGGCCTGCGCGTCGAGACCCGCATCGCCATCGCTGCCGACGGCGGCCGTTCCACGCTGCGCGATCTCGCCGGCATCGCCACGACCATCGAGGACTACGCCCAGCGCGGCGTGGTCGCCTACATCGCCACCGAGCGGCCGCACGAGGACACGGCATGGCAGCGCTTTCTGCCCACCGGGCCGCTGGCGTTCCTGCCGTGCGCGCCGTGGCCCGATGCCGGGGAACGCGCGCCGCACCTCAGTTCGATCGTGTGGACGTTGCCCGAGGCCGAGGCCCTGCGCGTGCTGGCGCTCGACGACGCGCGGTTCGCGGAGGAGCTGACCCGCGCCTTCGCCTCGCGACTCGGCGCCTGCCGGCCGCTGACGCCGCGGATCGGCTTCCCGCTGCGCCGCCAGCTCGCCGAGGCCTACGTCGCCGGGCGCGTGCTGGCGATGGGCGACGCCGCGCACGTCGTGCATCCGCTGGCCGGGCAGGGCGTGAACCTCGGCCTGCGCGACGTGTCCGCGCTGCGCGCACTGGTCGCCGACGCGCAGGCCAAGCGCGTCGACTGGGCCGCGCCGCATCGGCTCGCGCGCTGGGCGCGTGCCCGTCGCAGCGACGCCACGGCCTCGGCGCAGGCCTTCAGCCTGATCAACCGGGTGTTCTCCAACGACGATCTGCCGTCGACCCTGCTGCGCGGACACGCGCTGGGACTCGCCGGCGCCATCGCGCCGCTGAACCGCGCGCTGTGGCGGCACGCCGCCGGGATTTGACCGGTGCGCGCATCGTCCCCGGTCGTGCGCAGGCCCGCGTGTCGCAGGTGACCGATGTCCGCTGCGGCGCGACCCCTGCGGCGCAATGTCGTCGGCGCCTCCTTCCCTCCGATCCGATGCTCCCATGATCCTGCACTGGCATTTCGATCCCGTCCTGTTCCAGCTCGGCCCGCTGACCGTGCGCTGGTACGGCCTGCTGTTCGTGGGCGGCTTCTACGCCGGACTGATGATGATCCAGCGCATCTTCCGCGCCGAGGGGCGCGATCCGGCGCAGGCCGAACGCCTCTTCATGTATGCGCTGCTGGGCACCATCGTCGGCGCCCGGCTGGCGCACTGCCTGTTCTACGAGCCGGCCTACTACCTCGCGCATCCGCTGGCGATCCTGCGCATCTGGGAAGGCGGGCTCGCCAGCCACGGCGGCGTGGCCGGGCTGGTGCTGGGCGTGTGGTGGGGCTGGCGCCGGCTCGACCCGCGCCCGTCGTTCCCGTGGCTGCTCGATCGGGTCGCGATCCCCGGCGCCTTCGTCGCGATCTGCATCCGGGTGGCGAACTTCCTCAACTCCGAGATCGTCGGCCTGCCGACCTCGGGCGACTGGGGCGTGGTGTTCGAATCGGTCGACGCGCTGCCGCGGCATCCGGCGCAGCTGTACGAAGCCGCGGCCTACCTGCTGATCTTCGGCATGCTCGTCGTGCTGTATCGCCGCTTCGGCGCACGCACGCCGCACGGGCTGCTGACCGGCGTGCTGCTCGCACTGGTGTTCGCGGCGCGCATCGCGGTCGAATTCGTGAAGACGCCGCAGGCGGCCTACGAGGCCGGACAGACGTTCACGGTCGGCCAGTGGCTGAGCGTGCCGTTCGTGCTGCTGGGGGTCGCGATCGCGGTGCGGGCATTGCGACGGCCGCGGCCGACAGCGGACACTGCCGATGCCGCCGGATCGCCCTGAATCGCGCCGGCCGCTTCCTTCCCCGATGAGACGCCACGCATGGACGACCGCAATCCGTACGCGCCGCCCCAGTCGCCAGTCGCCCAGGGCGCGCACGGCGAACCGGCGCCGCCGCTGTGGAATCCGAACGCCGCCTCGCTGTGGGGGCTGGTCCTGACGCCGACCTTCAGCGCGATCCTGCACATGAAGAACTGGCGCGCGCTGGGCGACGCCGCGCGCGCCGACGCCTCGAAACGCTGGGCGATCGGCACTGCGGCGTTCACGCTCGCGGCCGCCGTGCTGGCGATGCTGCTGCCCGAATCGCCCGCGCTGGACGCGCTGTTCCGGTTCTCAGGCCTCGGCATCCTGCTGGCCTGGTACTACGGCAACGGCAAGGCGCAGGTCGAACACGTCAGGCAGCGATTCGGCAGCGTTTACCCGCGGCGCGGCTGGGCGGTGCCGCTGCTGGTGGGATTCGCGGTGGTGATCGCGTTCCTGCTGGTGGTGTTCGTGCTCGCGTTCCTCTCGGCGATCGCCGACGCACCGCCCTGACGGGTCTCACGCGCTCTTCGCGAGCTCGCCCCAGTCCTCGTGCAGGCCGCATTCGCGCTTGAGGCCGAAGAAGCGCGTGTCTTCCGGGCTCATGCCGTCTTCCAGCCGCCGCGTGGTGTGCACGTCGCCGATCGACACGTAGCCTTCGTGCCACAGCGGGTGGTAGGGCAGGTCGTGCGCCTGGAGGTAGGTCCAGACGTCGCGGTCGGTCCAGTCGGCGATCGGATGGACTTTCCAGCGGCCGTCGCGCAGTTCGAGGAAATCGATGTTCGCGCGGCTGCTGGACTGGCCGCGACGCAGGCCGGCGATCCAGGTGCGGACGTCGAGTTCGCGCAGCGCGCGCTGCATCGGTTCGACCTTGCGCAGCTGGTTGTAGCGGGTCAGGCCTTCGACGCCGCCTTCCCACAGCTTGCCGTGACGGGCCTCCATCCACGCGATCCCGACCTGCGGCCGGTAGACCTTGAGGTTCAGCGACAGCCTGTCGACGAGGTCGTCGACGAAGCGATAGGTCTCGGGGAACAGGTAGCCGGTGTCGATCAGGATCACCGGGATGTCCGGCCGCTGGCGCGTGGTCATGTGCAGCGCCACCGCGGCCTGCGCACCGAAGCTCGAGGACAGCGCGTGTTCGCCGGCGAGATGTTCAAGCGCCCACGCCGTGCGCTGCTCCGCGGTGCGCGTCGCCAGCCAGGCGTTGAGTTCCGCCAGCGCTTGCGGCGATTCGGCGGCGGTGACGGGGTCGGGAAGGTTCATGCGACCAGCTCCAGTGGCAGCGTCCTGCGGCCGGTGTCGTCGACGCCGATGACGCGGGCGCGGACCAGGAAATCGCCGAAGCGCTCCCCGGTCGTCCGCTCGGCGGCATAACGGGCGAACAGCGGATCCAGCGCGTCGAGGATCGCGGCCTCGTCGATGTTTTCGCGGTACAGCGTGTTCAGGCGGTCGCCGCGATGGCCGGCGCCGAGCATCAGGTTGTAGCGGCCCGGCGCCTTGCCGACGAGGGCGATCTCGCCGAGGTAAGGGCGCGAGCAGCCGTTCGGGCAGCCGCTGAGGCGGATGTGCAGCTCCGCATCGGCGAGGCCATGCGTCGCCAGCAGCGCGTCGATGCGGTCGATGAAGGCGGGCAGGTAGCGCTCGGCTTCCGCCATCGCCAGCCCGCAGGTCGGCAGCGCGACGCAGGCCAGCGCGGCGCGGCGCACCGGCGAGGCGGCGACGTGCGTGTCGAGGCCGTACTCGCGCACCAGCGCATCGACGGCGTCGCGCTGCGTGTCGTCGAGGTTCGCGATCAGCAGGTTCTGGTTTGCGGTGAGCCGGAATTCGGCGCGGCCGCCTTCGACGTCGAGCGCCGTGGCGATCGCGCGCAGGCCGGACAGATGACGCAGGCCGTCGCGATCCCAGATGCGGCCGGCGAGGATGCGCAGCGCTAGGTGCCACAGGCCGTCGTCGCCCTGCGACCAGCCGAAGCGGTCGGCGTTGTGGTCGAAGGCGAACGCGGGCGCCGGCGCGAACGCGATGCCGGCGCGACGTTCGACTTCGGCACGGAACGCGTCCAGGCCGCGGTCGTCGATGGTGTACTTGAGCCGTGCGCGCTTGCGGACCGCGCGGTTGCCCCAGTCGCGCTGGGTGGTGACGACGGCCTCGGCGACGCGGATCACGTCCGCCGGCGCGATGAAGCCCAGCACGTCGGCGACGCGCGGGTAGGTCTCGGGATCACCGTGCGTCGAGCCCATGCCGCCGCCGGCGGTAACGACGTAGCCGGCCAGCGCATCGTTTTCGACGATGGCGATGAAACCGAGGTCCTGCGCGAACACGTCGACGTCGTTGTCCGGCGGCACCGCGAAGCCGATCTTGAACTTGCGGGGCAGGTAGGTGGCGCCGTAGATCGGCTCCTCTTCCTCGCCGCTGCCGGCGATCTTCTCTTCGTCCAGCCAGATCTCGTAGTACGCGCGGCTGTTCGGCAGCAGGTGCTTCGACACCGCCTCGGCCTGCGCCTGCACGTCGGTGTGGACCTGCGACAGGTACGGATTCGCGGCCACGGCGATGTTGCGATTGACGTCGCCGCAGGCGGCGAGCGTGTCGATCATCGCGGCGTTGATCGCCTGCATCGTCTTCTTCAGGTCGCGCTTGATCACGCCGTGGAACTGGAACGCCTGGCGCGTGGTCACGCGCAGACCGCGCTCGGCGTAGGTGGTCGCGATGGCATCCAGCTTCAGCCACTGCGCCGGCGTCACCACGCCGCCGGGCGTGCGCGTGCGGATCATGAAGGCGTGGTCGGGCTCCAGCTTCTGGCGGCGGCGCTCGTCGCGCACGTCGCGGTCGTCCTGCTGGTAGCTGCCGTGGTACTTGATCAGCGTCTGGTCGCCGTCGGCCAGCGCGCCGGTGATCTGGTTCGACAGCGATTCCACCAGCGTGCCGCGGAGGCGGCCGCTCTGGCGCTTGATGTCTTCGACCGAGTGCGCGCTCATCAGTACACGTCCCGCGCGTAGCGACCCTGCGCCTGCAGCGCGTTGAGGTAGTCGGTGGCGTCCTCGGCGGACTTGCCGCCGTGCGTGGCGATGACGTCGATCAGCGCCGCGTGCACGTCCTTCGCCATGCGCGTGGCATCGCCGCAGACGTAGAGGTGGGCGCCGCTTTCGAGCCAGGCGAACAGGTCGCGGCCGTGCTCGCGCAGGCGGTGCTGCACGTAGACCTTCTGCGCCTGATCGCGGGAGAACGCGAGGTCCAGCCGGTGCAGGCTGCCGCGCTTGAGCGCGTCCTGCCATTCGACCTGGTAGAGGAAATCGCTGCGCGCGTGCGGGTTGCCGAACAGCAGCCACTGGCGGCCGGTCGCGCCGATCGCCTCGCGTTCCTGCACGAAACCGCGGAACGGGGCGACGCCGGTGCCCGGCCCGATCATGATCACGTCGCGCGCACCGTCGGCGGGCAGGCGGAAGCGGTCGTTGCGCTCGATGAACACCGGAACGGTCGCGCCTTCCTCGCGCGCGGCGAGGAAATGCGAACCGGCGCCCCAGCGGGTGTCGCCTTCGCGAGCGTATTCGACATGGGCGACGGTGAGGTGCGCTTCGTCGCCGACGCTGCGGCGGCTGGAGGCGATCGAGTACAGCCGCGGTTGCAGCGGGCGCAGCGCATCGACCAGCGCCTCGGCAGTCCACGGCGCCGGATGCGCGCGCAGCAGGTCGAGGGTCTGGTCGCTGGCCATCCGTGCCGTCAGTGCCTCGCGGCCTTCCGGTGTCAGCAGCGCTTCGAGCGCGGCATCGCCGGCCAGCGCCGCATGCGCCGCCACGAACGGTCGGCTGAGCCGGGTGATCTCGCGCTTGCCCGACAGCCATGCGCGCAGGGGCAGGGTGTCGTCGCCGCGGGTGATGGCCGTGTCGGGGTCGAGTCCGAGTGTCTCGACGAAGGCGTTCACCAGCGCCGCGGGATTCTCGATCCACACGCCCAGCGCGTCGCCCGGTTCGTAGCCCAGGCCGCCCTCGGGGAGTGCCACCTCGAGATGGCGGATGTCGCGATCCGAGCCGCGGCCAGTGATGCGGACGTTCGCCAGCACCTCGGCCGCGTACGGGCGCTCGCGCGTCCAGGCGACCGGGGCATGGGGGCGCAGCGGCGTGACGCTGGCGCGAGGCGTCGCGGGCACCTTCGTTTCGAGGGCGGTCCGGGCCTCGGCGAACAGCCGGTCCGACCACGGGCCGGCGATAGTGTCGATGTCGAGGTCGGCATCGCCGCGGACCAGCCAGCGCTGGGCGCCGAGGGCTTCGAGCCGCGCGTCCAGACGCTGGCCGATCGCGCAGAACTGCGGATAGCTGGAATCGCCGAGGCCGAGGACGGCGTAGCGCAACTGCGGCAGCTGCGGCGCGCGACGGCCGTCGAGGAATTCGACCAGCGCGCGGGCGTCGTCCGGTGGGTCGCCGTCGCCCTGGGTGCTGATGACGAGGGCGAGGAAGCGCTCGTCCTTCAGTTCGCGCACCGGGTAGGCGTCGGCGCGGAGCAGGCGCACCGGCAGGCCGTCGGCCTCGCAGCGGGCGGTCAGGGCCTCGGCCACGCGGCGGGCGTTGCCGGTCTGGCTGCCGTAGACGATGGTCAGGCGTTCGCGGGCGACGGCCACAGGGGCGGGGGCGGTCGTCGGTGCGGCGCCGACGGCTCCCCGGCCGCGCGCGAGCCCTGCGGCGTAACCCGAGAGCCACCACAGGCCGCCGGCGTCCAGCCCGTCGAGCAGCGGGACCAGCACGGCCTGGGCCTCCGCCGGCAGCGGGGCGGGTGGCAGGTCGGCCAGGGCGACGGCGGAAGAGGCGGGGGACATGACGGGAATCCGCGCGGGAGCGAACGGGCATCCAGCCTAGGGCCCGGCCCCGGGGCGACGGAAAGGCGCGGTGGTTATGCGCTCATGCCGTCGCGGCCTTCCGGCGGCCGGGACGGTCGCGGATACTGGAACGCCCACCGCCCCCGGGCCCCGATGGACCTCCCACCGGACTTCCTGCTCCATACCGTCATCGGCTTCGCCGCGCAGTTGGTCGACGGCGCGCTGGGCATGGCCTACGGCGTGACCGCCTCCAGCCTGCTGCTGGGCATGGGCGTGTCGCCGGCGGTGAGCAGCGCCACGGTGCATGCGGCCGAATGCTTCACCACCGGCGTCTCGGCGGCCTCGCACCATGCCTTCGGCAACATCGACCGCAAGCTGTTCCGGCGCCTGCTGCTGCCGGGCATGATCGGCGCCGGCGTCGGCGCCTACCTGCTGAGCGCGGTCGACGGCGCCATGCTCAAGCCCTGGATCGCCGGCTACCTGCTGCTGATGGGCGTGGTGATCCTGTTCAAATCCTTCCGCGAGCTGGTGCCGCGCGAGGTCACCGCGCACGTCACCACGCTCGGCTTCTTCGGCGCGCTGTTCGACGCCATCGGTGGCGGCGGCTGGGGGCCGATCGTGACCAGCAACCTGCTCGCCCGCGGGCACGCGCTGCGCCTGACCGTCGGCAGCGTGAATGCCGTGGAATTCTTCGTGACCCTCACCGCGTCGGCAGTGTTCCTGGCCACGCTGGGCACGGCGCACTTCGGCATCGTGCTGGGG
>JAEWNA010000054.1 GCA_023392975.1 Pseudomonadota bacterium
GCCCTGGTCGACGACGTGATGACCACCGGCACGACGCTCCACGCCGCCGCCGAGGCGCTGCGGCGCGCGGGCGTCGCCCGGGTGGAGGCGTGGGTGTGCGCGCGGGTGGCGTGAGGCGGCGGCCTCAGTGCGAAGGCGCGCAGATCGCGCAGGGGCCGTCGGCATCCCGGATCGGGCCAGCGAGGATGGCGTCGATGCGCTTGAGCCTGGCCTGCATCAGCGGCGTGGACCGGGCGCCGTAGCGGACCGCCAGGCCATACACGACTTTCGCGTCCTCGACCGAGCCGCCCGCCAGGTTCAGCGTGCCCCAGTCCATCAACAGATTGGCGACCACCGGGTCCGGCGCCTGCACGAACTGCAAGCGTTCGAACAACTGGTAGTTCAGGGCCTGGTTCAGGCCGAAGGGACTTACGGGCCGATCATCGTTGCCGGGCGGATACATCGTCGGCAAGGGTGGCAGGACCGTGTCCTCGAACCGCACGCCGGCGACCGAATGCGTGGCGAAGTAGGTCGGGTCGCGCCGGGCCGCGATCTTCGCTTCGAGGATGCGGGCGTGCAGCCACTCCGTGCCCAAGTGCTCGTTCGCGTTGCGCCGGATCCCGATCCGGATCCAGCGCAGGGCGATGTCGTCGAAACCGGCGAGTTCGAGCGCCGTGCCCAGATTCGCGGCCGTCTCAGGGCGACCCGGGAAGTCGCGCTTGTTGGCGATCAGCAACCGCATGGCAGCCGTGGTTTCGCTCTGCCGGATCAGGTTGACGGCCAGATCGTTGCGATTCGCGAAGTCTGGTGCTGCCCTCACTTCCTTCGCCAGCCGCAGGGATTGCCGGTCCAGACCACTGCGGCCGTCACGCGTCGTCCGTGACGTGAGCAGCGTGACCAGTTCGTCGCCGGTATACCAGTTTGGTTCGAACCGCTGCCCGGTCCGGTCGGTGCCGATGGTGTTGATGCAGGCGCTGGCCATCGACGACCACACGACGAGCAACAGACCCACGACGATGCGAGACATGCGCACACTCCGGCCGGAAAGCCGCATCGTCCGCGATCGGCCGACCCTTCGACAAGGCCGGCCGCGCACCCTCACCACCCGAACAACTTGAAATACACCGTCGGCGAATTGCGGTCGTGGTCGATGCGGCCGTCGCCGTTGCGGTCGTAGAGGAAGTAGGCCGGGCCGCGCTTGGGCTTGACCTGGACCATGCGCAGCTGGCCGGCGACGCGGTATTCGGTGATCACGTCGCCGTTGTCCATGGTGCGTTCGGCGGCGACGGCATCGGGCGGCAGGTCCATGCCGGCCTCGGACGCGGGCGGCGGCGTGGTGGCGCAGGCAGAGAGCGCGAGCAGCAGGGCGAAAGGAAGGACGGTGCGCATGATGTGTTCCTGCTGGCGGGGGGAGTTTCGATCATACGCCGGCGCAACCGTCCGGCCCGTGACCCGGGGAGTAGAATCGCCCGATGACACGACTCGTCCTCATCGATGGTTCCTCGTACCTCTTCCGCGCCTTCCATGCGCTGCCGCCGCTGAGCAACGCGCAGGGCGAACCGACCGGCGCGCTGTTCGGCGTCGTCAACATGCTGCGCGGGCACCTGAAGGAACGACCCGAACACCTCGCCTTCGTGGTCGACGCCTCCGGCCCGACCTTCCGCGACGACCTCGACCCGCAGTACAAGGCCCATCGCCCGCCGATGCCGGACGAGCTGCGCGCGCAGATCGAGCCGATGCTGGAGATCGTGCAGGCGCTGGGTATCCCGATCCTGCGCGTGCCGGGCGTCGAAGCCGACGACGTGATCGGCACGCTGGCGGTGCAGGGTGCGGCGCAGGGCATGGCCGTCACCATCTCCACCAGCGACAAGGATTTCGCGCAGCTCGTGCGACAGCTGGACAACGGCGCGGGCATCGCGCTGGTCAACACCATGACCGGCAGCCGCATGGCCGACGACGCGGCCGTGATCGAGAAGTTCGGCGTGCGCGCCGACCAGGTGATCGACCTGCTCTCGCTGATGGGCGACAGCGTCGACAACATCCCGGGCGTCGAGAAGTGCGGGCCCAAGACCGCGGCCAAGTGGCTGGGCGAATACGACACGCTCGAGAACGTGATCGCGAACGCCGACGCCATCAAGGGCAAGATCGGCGAGAACCTGCGCGCCGCGCTGCACCGCCTGCCGCTGAACAAGCAGCTGGCGACGATCAGGCTCGACGTGGCCCTGGAGCAGGGTCCGGCCGATCTCGGCCTGCGCGAGCGCCACGTCGACGACCTGCGCCGGCTCTACGCACGCTACGGCTTCAACCAGGCGCTGAAGGAGCTCGACGGCGGCAACGGCGCGGCCCCGGCTGCGGACGACTCGCGCGCGAGCCTGCGGAGCACGCAGGCAGGCTACGCGCGCAGCACGCAGGCGCCCGAGGACGCTCCCGACCCCGCGCTCGCGGCCCCGGGCACCTACGAGACCGTGTCGACGCCGGAGCAGCTCGACGCCTGGATCGCGCGGCTGAAGGCAGCCGACGAGTTCGCCTTCGACACCGAGACCGACGACCTCGACGCGATGCGCGCGAACCTGGTCGGCCTGAGCTTCTCCACCGAACCCGGCAACGGCTGCTACGTGCCGGTCGGCCACACCTATCCGGGCGCGCCCGCGCAGCTCGACCTGCGCGAAACGCTCGATGTGCTGCGTCCGCTGCTGGAAAGCGCGAAGCACCGCAAGCTCGGCCAGCACGGCAAGTACGACCTGCACGTGCTGCGCCGCCACGGCGTGGACGTGGCCGGCTACCACGACGACACCATGCTGGAGAGCTTCGTCTGGAACGCCAGCGCCAGCCGCCACGACATGGACACGCTGGCCAGGCGCTACCTCGGCTACGACACCATCAAGTTCGAGGACGTCGCCGGCAAGGGCGCCAAGCAGA
The DNA here is from genome assembly GCA_023392975.1 of Pseudomonadota bacterium. Taxonomy (GTDB): domain Bacteria; phylum Pseudomonadota; class Gammaproteobacteria; order Xanthomonadales; family Xanthomonadaceae; genus Lysobacter_I. The sequence goes on from JAEWNA010000054.1 coordinate 2,899, forward strand.
TCCCGTTCTCCGAGGTCGCCATCGACGACGCCACCCGCTACGCCGCCGAGGATGCCGACGTCACCCTGCGCCTGCATCGCGTGCTGTCGGCGAAGCTGGCGGGCGAGCCGTCGCTGGAGAAGGTCTACCGCGAGATCGAGATGCCGCTGGTACCGGTGCTGGCGCGCATGGAAGCCAACGGCGTGCTGATCGACGCCGACGAGCTGCGCCGGCAGAGCGCGGACCTGTCGCGGCGCATGCTCGCGGCGCAGAAGCAGGCGACCGAACTGGCGGGCCGCACCTTCAACCTCGATTCGCCGAAGCAGCTGCAGGCGCTGCTGTTCGACGAACTCAAGCTGCCGGTGCTGGTGAAGACGCCGACCGGCCAGCCGTCGACGAACGAGGAAGCGCTGGAGGCGATCGCCGACCAGCACGAACTGCCGCGGGTCATCCTCGAATACCGCGGGCTGGCGAAGCTGCGCAGCACCTACACCGACAAGCTCGCGGAGATGGTCAATTCCGACACCGGCCGCGTGCACACCAGCTACCACCAGGCCGGCGCCGCGACCGGCCGCCTGTCGTCGAACGATCCCAACCTGCAGAACATCCCGATCCGCACCGAGGACGGCCGCCGCATCCGCAAGGCCTTCATCGCGCCGCCGGGCCGCAAGCTGGTGGCCTGCGACTACTCGCAGATCGAACTGCGGATCATGGCCCATCTGTCCGAGGATGCCGGCCTGTTGCGCGCGTTCGCGGCCGGCGCCGACATCCACCGCGCCACCGCCGCCGAAGTGTTCGGCAAGACGCTGGAGGACGTGAGCGCGAACGAGCGCCGCGCCGCCAAGGCGATCAACTTCGGCCTGATGTACGGCATGAGCGCGTTCGGTCTGGCGAAGCAGCTGGGCATCGGTCGCGGCGAGGCGCAGGACTACATCGCGCTGTACTTCAACCGCTATCCCGGCGTGCGCGACTTCATGGAACGCACCCGCAAGGAGGCGCACGAGCGCGGCTACGTCGAGACTGTGTTCGGCCGGCGCCTGTACCTGGACAACATCAACGCCCGCAACCAGGGGCTGCGCGCCGGCGCCGAGCGCGCCGCGATCAACGCGCCGATGCAGGGCACCGCCGCCGACATCATCAAGCGCGCGATGATCGCCATCGACGGCTGGATCGGGAAGCACGCGACCGAAGCCAAGATGCTGCTGCAGGTGCACGACGAACTGGTGTTCGAGTGCGATGCCGGTTTCGTCGACACCCTGGTGCCGGAAGTCACCGCGCGCATGGCCGACGCGGCCGCGCTGCGGGTGCCGCTGGTGATCGACAGCGGCGTCGGGGCGAATTGGGACGAGGCGCACTGATGGCGTCCGCACTGCGCCACAGTGTGTGAAGCGGCATGCGGCGACGCAGCAATCCGCATGCGCACCATCGTCGGCATGCAGCGTTCCGGAAATGCGTGCGATGCCTTTCCCGATGCATCGATGGGCATGACTTCCGGCATCCCTTCCTGTCCGTTCTGACAGGTTTTTTCAGTCGTCTACAGCCAAAACTGAACGGTCGTTGCACACGGCATGAATCCGTCCTGAATTCTCCCCGAGCGCTATCGGAAACTTCACGAACTCGGCCCCGCAGTCGTGGTCAACTATCCCGCGACAGATGCAACGTCTGTCGCAGCCGCTCTCTCCCCTAGGGCGGCCCCGGAACGTAAGACTCTCCCCAAGTCCCGTTCCCAGCCCCGCCGGTTCCCCCGCCTGCGGGGCTTTTTATTTGCGCGACCGGACGCCAGACTGCGCGCGTCGTCGCCCCGGGGCCCACCATGACCGAGCTGCTGTCGCTGTCCGCGCCATGGTGGGCCTTCGTGCTGCGCGCGATGGCCATCTACCTGCTGGTGATGGTGCTGGTGCGGCTGTCCGGCAAACGTGCCGTCGGCCAGTTCACGCCGTTCGACCTGGTGCTGCTGATCCTGATCGGCAACGCCGTCCAGAACGGACTCAACGGCGGCGACAACTCGCTGACCGGCGCCGCGTTGCTGGCGACCTGCCTCATCGCGCTGAACTATGCCACGGCGTTCCTGTCGGCCCGCGTGCCCCGTGCGCGGAAATGGATCGAAGGCGAACCGGTGGTGCTGGCGCAGGACGGCCGCGTGCTCCACGACGTGCTGCGCCGGGAACTGGTGAGCAAGGCCGACTTCCGCGAGGCGATGCGCGGCACCGGCTGCAGCGAGATCGAACGGATCAAGTTGGCCGTGCTGGAGACCAACGGCCGCATCAGCATCCTGCTGAAGGACGAGGCTTGATCGGCAAAGCGGCCTGACGTTCGCTCTACCGGGTTGCGGTCACGCGAGTTCGGACAGCCAGTCGCGCGGCTTGAGGTAGTCGGACAGCCGCGCCTCGTCGCTGCCGGCCTCCGGCGCGTAGCCGTATTCCCAGCGCACCAGCGGCGGCAGGCTCATCAGGATCGACTCGGTGCGCCCGCCCGACTGCAGGCCGAACAGCGTGCCGCGGTCGAACACCAGGTTGAACTCGACGTAGCGGCCGCGCCGGTAGAGCTGGAACTGGCGCTCGCGCTCGCCATACGGAGTGTCCTTGCGGCGCGCCACGATGGGCAGGTAGGCATCGAGGAAGCCGTCGCCGACCGCACGCTGATACGCGAAGTCGCGTTCGAAGTCCTCATGCAGGTCGTCGAAGAACAGCCCGCCGACGCCGCGGGTCTCGCCGCGGTGCTTCAGGAAGAAGTATTCGTCGCACCAGCGCTTGTGCGCGTCGTAGCGCGCCTGCCCGCCGAAGGGCGCGCACAGGTCGCGGGCGACCCGGTGCCAGTGCACCACGTCCTCGTCGACGGGATAGAACGGCGTCAGGTCGAAGCCGCCGCCGAACCACCAGGCCACCGTCTCGCCGTCCTTGAACGCGCGGAAGTGGCGCACGTTCGCGTGCGTGGTCGGGAGGTACGGGTTGCGTGGATGGAACACCAGCGACACGCCGACCGCACGCCACGATGCGCCCGCGAGCTCCGGCCGTGCCGCAGTCGCCGACGGCGGCAGCTTGGTGCCGGAGACGTCGGAGAAGCCGATCCCCGCCTGCTCGAATACCGCACCGTCGCGCAGCACCCGCGTACGACCGCCGCCGCCCTCGGCGCGCTGCCACGCGTCCTGCTTGAACGTCGCGGCGCCGTCGGCGCCTTCGATCGCGGCGCAGATGCGGTCCTGCAGACCCGTGAGGTAGTCGCGGACTCGGAGGAAATCTTCTTGCCGCATATCCTGTGCACTCATGACCTTGTTACTCTTGATAAAAGACTATATGGGAAATGACATCCGGTGAACAAAGTGCCAAAAAATCTCATTCTTCTACATGCCGGCGAAGAAATTCTTTATAAGAGATCTTTGCTATTTGTCGAAGAAAACGAAGACTTCCAAAAACATTTGGAAATAATGGAGTCGTCGATGGATATTCTTGATGTGCTTAGACAAACCGTTCCTGACACACAAGATGGCAGAACAATCGGAAGTCTTGCTATGAGAACATTCAACTCATTTGCAACGGCATGGAAGTTGACCTCGTCCGGCTACTACCAAGCATCAGCAATGATTCTGAGAGACTTGATAGAAACCAGCAACCTGGCAAGTTACTTCCACCTAGAGCCATCAAAAATCGCCGATTGGCGTTCGGCAAACCGAAAAGAACTCAAAAGAAAATTTGGGCCGGCGGATATCAGAAAAGCACTTGATACGCACGCGGGCTTCCAAAAAAGTCGAAGAGAAGAAATCTACATAAAATTTTGCTCATTAGCTGCACACCCAACTGCAGATGGGTTCGCAATGCTGCGCCCCGCAAACATGGATGCAACCATCGGACCGTTCTCTGACATCACTGCATTTCGTGCTCTCTTAGAAGAAATTGGCATGCTGTCCGTACAGTCAGGATTTGCTTTTGGAATGCACCTAAATCTTGAGAATAGAAAAGCAAGCATGACTATGCACAGATTTCTCGCCATAGCAATGAACTATTCTGATAGATTCCTCGGCAAACCGTACTCGAATGATGAAAAGGCCGAAGTAGATAGGATTTTTGGCTCAGCGTAACAAGGCACAAGCGTGGTGTGTCCCGTGGACCCCCCACCTTACGAGGGTCACGCCGGCTGCAAATTGGCGTACGCCAGCACCAGCCACTTGCTGCCGGCGTCGTCGAAGTTCACCTGCACGCGGGCATGGGCGCCGCTGCCTTCGATGTCGGTGACGACGCCGATGCCGAACTTCGCATGGCTCACGTTCTGGCCGAGGCGCAGGCCGGGCGTCTCCTGCAGCGAGGCGTGGCCCCAGTCGCGGCGCGGCTGGGCCTGATACATCGGCCGCGCGACCTGGATCTTCGGCCGCACCTCGTGGATCAGCGCGGACGGGATCTCGCGCAGGAACCGCGACGGCAGACCGTACATGTCCTGGCCATGCAGGCGGCGGGCCTCGGCGTAGGTCAGCACCAGCTTCTGGCGCGCGCGGGTGATGCCGACGTAGGCGAGCCGGCGCTCCTCTTCCAATCGGCCAGATTCCTCGATCGACTTGTTGTTCGGGAACAGGCCTTCCTCCAGCCCAACGAGGAACACGAGCGGAAACTCGAGGCCCTTCGCGCTGTGCAGCGTCATCAGCTGCACGCCGTCCTCGCCGGCCTCGGTCTGGCCTTCGCCGGCTTCCAGCGCAGCGTAGGCGAGGAAGGCGACGAGTTCGGTCAGGGCCGCGGATTCCTCGTCGTCGCCGCGCACGAAGCGCGACGCGACCGACACCAGTTCGTCGAGGTTGTCGGTGCGCGAATCCAGCGAGCCCTTCGACTGCTGCTCGTAGTGCTCGCGCAGGCCGGAGCGCGCCAGCGCGTGGTCGATCTTGTCCTTCAGCGGCAGGTCGACGGTTTCCTCGCCGATCGCCTCGATCAGCTGCTGGAAGCCGGCGAGCGCGTTGCGCGCACGCGCCGGCAGGCCGTCGCCCGAGGCGATGCGCGCGGCGGACTGCCACAGCGACACGCGCTCGACGCGTGCCAGCCGCCGCACTTCGTCCAGCGTGCGCTCACCGATGCCGCGGGTGGGCGTGTTCACCGCGCGCTCGAACGCCGCGTCGTCGTCGCGGTTGGCGATCAGCCGCAGGTAGGCCAGCGTGTCCTTGATTTCGGCGCGCTCGAAGAAGCGCATGCCGCCGTAGACCCGGAACGGGATCTGCTCGCCCAGCAGCGTTTCCTCGAACGCCCGCGACTGCGCGTTGCTGCGGTAGAGGATCGCGCACTCGCCGTGGCTGCCGCCGTCGCGCACCCACTGGCGGATGCGCTCGATCACGAACCGCGCCTCGTCGATCTCGTTGAACGCCGAGTACAGATCGATCGCTTCACCCTCACCGCTGTCGGTCCACAGGCGCTTGCCCAGCCGCGAGGGGTTGTGCGCGATCACCGCGTTGGCGGCGTCGAGGATGTTGGCGCTGGAGCGGTAGTTCTGCTCGAGGCGGATGGTGACGGCGCCGGGATAGTCGCGCAGGAACTTCTGCACGTTCTCGACCTTGGCGCCGCGCCAGCCGTAGATCGCCTGGTCGTCGTCGCCGACCACGAACACTTGCCCACTGTCGCCGGCGAGCAGGCGCACGAAGGCGTACTGCAGCGTGTTCGTATCCTGGAACTCGTCGATCAGCAGCTGCTGGAACCGGTGCCGGTAATGCTGCAGCAGCGCCGGATGGTCGCGCAGCAGCTCGTGCGCGCGCAGCAGGATCTCGGCGAAATCGACGAGCCCGGCCTGGTCGCAGCGCTCCTGGTACAGCGTGTAGGCGCGGAGCATGATCGACGCCCATTCGTCGGCGCCGTTCCGGGATTCGGGCTGGATGTGCTGTGGGCGGCGGCCCTCGTCCTTCTGCGCGTTGATCCACCACGCGATCTGCCGCGGCGGGAAGCGGGCCTCGTCCAGCTCCAGCGCCTGCACCACGCGCTTGACCAGCCGCAACTGGTCGTCGCTGTCGAGGATCTGGAAGCCTTCCGGCAGCTTCGCGTCCTGCCAGTGCAGGCGCAGCAGGCGATGCGCGAGGCCGTGGAAGGTGCCGATCCACATGCCGCGCGTGCCCTGCGGCAGCAGCGCATCGGCGCGGTGGCGCATCTCGCCCGCGGCCTTGTTGGTGAAGGTCACCGCGAAGATGCCGTGCATCGGCACGCCGTGCACCTCGTGCAGCCAGGCGATGCGATGGGTGAGCACGCGGGTCTTGCCGGAACCGGCGCCGGCCAGCACGAGCTGGTGGCCGGGACCGGCGCTGACCGCCTCGCGCTGTGCGGCGTTCAGGCCGTCGAGCAGGTGGGAAACATCCATCCGCGCAGTTTACGCGAACGTGCCGGCGGCCCGCGTCGACCGGCTTCGCGGATCGACCCCGCGATCGACTTCGTGGTCGATGCGCGGATCAGTGGTCGTCGTGCGCCGGCGCGGACATCAGCCGGTCGGTCCAGGCGATGCCGATCGCCGACAGGATGAACACGCAGTGGATGATGGTCTGCCACATCACGCCGGGTGCGGTGACCTTCGCACACGGAGCGGTCGCCTGCAGCAGCTCCGGCGTGCACAGCGGCATGCCGAGCGAGCCGGCCTCGATGAAGCTCTTGAGGAGGTGGATCGAGGAGATGCCGATGATCGCCATCGCCAGCTTCACCTTGAGCACGCTGGCGTTGACGTGGCTCAGCCACTCCGGCTGGTCGGGATGGCCGTCGAGGTTCATCCGCGAGACGAAGGTCTCGTAGCCACCCACAATGACCATCACCAGCAGGTTGGAGATCATCACCACGTCGATCAGCCCGAGCACGATCAGCATGATCCCCTGCTCGCTCAGCGCGTTGGCGTCGTGGATCAGGTGCCACAGTTCCTTGAGGAACAGGAACACGTACACGCCCTGGGCGACGATCAGGCCCAGGTAGAGCGGCAGCTGCAGCCACCTGGAACTGAAGATCAGGGCGGGCAGGGGGCCGAGGCGGACGTTCTGCGGGTTCGACATGGGCGGTGGGCGGCGGTGGCGAAAAACCGCGCTAGCCTACCGGTGCGCGGCGGCGGCGCCAACCGCCACGGAAAACAGCATCCCGGGCACCGGCGCCCTCGCCCGCGGGACCGCGGCCTAGACTGGCGCCCTCTCCCGAGACGGACGCCGCCATGATCGATCTGCACTATTGGCCCACGCCCAACGGCCACAAGGTCACGCTGCTGCTGGAAGAACTGGCCGAGGCCGGCGCGCCGCTGGCGTACACGATCAAGCCGGTGAACATCGGCACCGGCGAACAGTTCCAGCCCGGCTTCCTCGCGATCGCGCCGAACAACCGCATGCCGGCCATCGTCGACCACGCGCCCGCCGACGGCGGCGCGCCGCTGAGCGTGTTCGAGTCCGGCGCGATCCTGCAGTACCTGGCCGAGAAGACCGGCCGCTTCCTGCCGGCCGACCTGCGCGGCCGCACCGCGACCCTGGAGTGGCTGTACTGGCAGATGGCCGGCCTCGGGCCGATGACCGGGCAATACGGGCATTTCAACGTCTACGCGCCGGAGAAGATCGCCTACGCGATCGACCGCTACACCCGCGAGGCGCAGCGCCTGCTGGGCGTGCTCGACAAGCGCCTCGCCGGCCGCGCGTTCCTGACCGGCGACGATTACACCATCGCCGACATGGCCAGCTATCCGTGGATCAGCCCGTACCGCACCGCGCCGATCGACCTGGAGCCCTACCCCGAGGTGCGCCGCTGGCAGGCGGCGATCGCCGCGCGTCCCGCGACCGCGCGCGCCTACGCGCTCGCGACGCAGGTGAACCCCGAGGCCGGCCAGCCGCTGAGCGACGAGCAGCGCAAGGTGCTGTTCGGGCGCTGACGCAGCGCCTGCAGAGCGGAGCACAGCTCCGCTGCCCCGGCTCCGGAGAGGCCGCAGCGGAGCTCTGCTCCGCTCTACGAGGACAGGAGGCAGGCAGGTCCGGCGTGTTGCGGCTAAGCTGCGGGCCTGCCGCACTCCGGGTTCCGCCATGCGCCTTTCCGCCTGCCTGCTCACGCTCATGCTCGCTACCACGTCCGCCGCCGCCGCGCCGTCCGCACCGCCGCCCCCGCAGCGGCTCACGCTCGAAGCGATCACCGGCGACGCGCCGCTGTCGGGGCCGACCCTGCTGAAGCCGAAGATTGCGCCGGACGGCTCGCGCGTCACCTTCCTGCGCGGCAAGGACAGCGACCGCAACAAGCTCGATCTCTGGGCCTATGACGTCGCCACCGGCCGGGTCGCGATGCTGGTCGATTCCACCGACGTGCTCCCGGGCGAGGAAGTGCTGAGCGACGCCGAGAAGGCGCGCCGTGAGCGCCAGCGCACCTCGGCGCTTTCCGGCATCGTCGATTACCAGTGGTCGCCGGACGGCAGGACGCTGCTGTTCCCGCTCGGCGGCGAGCTGTACCTGTACGACCTGTCGAAGTCGGGCAAGGCCGCGGTGCGCAAGCTCACCACCGGCACCGGCTTCGCCACCGATCCGAAGGTTTCGCCGAAAGGCGGCTTCGTCAGCTTCATCCGTGATCGCGACCTGTGGGTGATCGACCTCGGCACCGGCCAGGAGATCCGCCTGACCCGCGACGGCAGCGACACCATCGGCAACGGCGTGGCGGAATTCGTCGCCGACGAGGAGATGGATCGCCACACCGGCTACTGGTGGGCGCCGGACGACTCGGCGATCGCGTTCACGCGCATCGACGAGGCGAAGGTGCCGGTGCAGAAGCGCTACGAGGTCTACCCGGACCGCACCGAAGTGGTCGAACAGCGCTATCCGGCAGCGGGCGACACCAACGTCGCCATCGAACTGGGGACCATCGCGCCGAAGGACGGTGCCAAACCGACGTGGATCGACCTCGGCGCCGACGAAGACATCTACCTCGCCCGCGTCGACTGGCGCGATCCGCAGCACCTGACGTTCCAGCGCCAGTCGCGCGACCAGCGTCGGCTCGCGCTGATCGAGGCCGATCTCGCCGGCGGCAAGCAGCGCACCCTCGTCACCGAGACCGCGAAGACCTGGGTGCCGCTGCACGACGGCCTGCATTTCCTCAAGGACGGCCGCTTCCTGTGGATGAGCGAGCGCAGCGGCTTCGAGCACCTGTACCTCGCCAGCGCCGACGGCAAGTCGCTGAAGCCGCTGACCCGCGGCGACTGGCCGGTGGACGCGCTGCTGGCGGTGGACGAGGCGAAGGGGCTGGTCTATTTCAGCGCCGGCCGCACCGCCGACGGCAAGGCCGACGCCCGCCAGTCGCAGATCCACGCCGTGCCGCTGGCCGGCGGCGCGATCCGCACGCTGTCGACCGAGCCCGGCATGCACGGCGCCAGCTTCGCGAAGAACGCCAGCGTGTACGTCGACAGCTGGTCGAACGCGCGCACGCCGCCGCAGATCGCGCTGCACCGCGCCGACGGCACGTTCGTGGCGAACCTGATCGAGAACGATCCGGCCAGGCCCGAACACCCGTACGCGAAATACCTCGCCGCGCAGCGGCCAACGGAATTCGGCACGCTGACCGCCGCCGACGGCAGGACGCCGCTGCACTACGGCCTGATCAAGCCCGCGGATTTCGATCCGGCGAAGCGCTATCCGGTCGTGGTCTACGTCTACGGCGGCCCCGCCGCGCAGACCGTCACCGACAGCTGGCCCGGCCGCGGCGACCACTTCTTCAATCAGTACCTCGCGCAGCAGGGCTATGTCGTGTTCACGCTGGACAACCGCGGCACGCCGCGGCGCGGTGCGGCCTTCGGCGGCGCGCTGTACGGCAGGCAGGGCACGGTGGAAGTCGACGACCAGCACGCCGGCATCGAATGGCTGCGCGCGCAGCCGTGGGTGGACGCATCGCGCATCGGCGTCTACGGCTGGTCAAACGGCGGCTACATGACCCTGATGCTGCTGTCGAAGCGACCCGACGATTACGCCTGTGGCGTCGCCGGCGCGCCGGTCACCGACTGGGCGCTGTACGACACGCACTACACCGAGCGCTACATGGACCTGCCGAAGGACAACGCCGACGGCTACCGCGAGGCCAGCGTGTTCACGCACCTCGCCGGGATCCGCCCGAACGCACTGCTGCTGCTCCACGGCATGGCCGACGACAACGTGCTGTTCCTCAATTCGACCAGGCTGATGAGCGCGCTGCAGAAGCAGGGCACGCCCTTCCAGCTGATGACCTACCCCGGCGCCAAGCACGGCCTGCGCGGTAGCGACGCGCTGCACCGCTATCGCACGACCGAGGCCTTCCTGGATCGCTGCCTGAGGCCCTGATCGCGGGCGCACGCGGGCCCGCAATCCCGGGTTGCGTCACTGCCGGGGTCTCAATCGTTGCGCCGGTCCCGCAGGAGCATGCCTGGCATGACCTTCGACCGTGGGCGTGCCCGCCGTCGAGGCGTAGCGTTCCTGCACCTCCGTGGAGATTGCCTCGATGAAAACGACCCTGCTCGCCGCTGCGCTCGCCGCTGCGCTCGCCGGCCTGCTCGCCGCCGCCTCGCCCGCGCATGCGGCCAAGCCCGCCCCCGTCGCGTCCGCCCGCCCGGTGCCTGCGTGGGTGCAGACCAGCAACGCGGATGCCCGCATCCTGCTCGACGCCCAGCTGCGGTTCTCGCCCGAATCGGCCTCGTTCTTCGGCGTGCCCGGCTACGACGCCAAGGTCACCGACCTCGGTCCGGACAATGGCAAGCGCGCCCGGGCGGCCATCGCCGAGGCCCGCGCCGCGCTGCAGGAGAAGCTGAAGCTCGAACGCGACCCGAACGTGCGCCAGGACCTCGAGATCATGATCGGCGCCGCCGGCGACGCGATCGAATCCAGCGAGGTCAACGAGCGCCTGCTGCTGCCCTGGTACGACGCGCCGCAGCTGGTGTTCGGCGGGATCAGCGGCCTGCTGTCCGACCAGACACCCGCCGATCGCCGCGCCAAGGCGCTGGACCGGCTGAAGGCCTACGTCGGCCTTCAGCCCGGCACCACGCCGATGATGTCGCTCGCCCGCCAGCGCTACGAGGAACGCGCCGGCGACGCCAAGCTGCTGCGGCCGTCGAAGCTGGAGGTCGAGCAGGCGCTGAACAACGCCCAGACCTATGCCGCCGGCATCCGCAAGCTGTTCGACAAGTACAAGATCAAGGGCGGCGAGGCCGCGCTGAAGGCCCTCGACGCGCAGACCGCCGACTATCTCGCCTGGGTGCGCGCCACCGTGCTGCCGCAGGCCCGCGCCGACACCCAGCTGCCGCGCGAACTCTATGCGCTGCAGCTGAAGAACGTCGGCATCGACATCCCGCCGGAGACGCTGATCCAGCGCGCCCGCCTGGAGTTCATGGAGACCCGCGCGGCGATGCAGCAGCTCGCGCCGCTGGTCGCGAAGGCGAAGGGCATCGACGCCACCGACTACCGCGACGTGATCCGCGCGCTGAAGAAGGACACGATCCCCAACGACCAGCTCGAAGCGCGCTATCGCCAGGTGATCGACGCGATCGACCCGATCATCCGCCGCGAGCGCATCGTCGACGTGCCGCAGCGGCCGATGATCATGCGCCTCGGCACCGACGCCGAGAACGCGCAGCAGCCGGCGCCGCACTTCCTGCCCGCGCCGCTGGTGGGCAACACCGGGCAGCAGGGCCAGTTCGTGCTGCCGCTGGCCAACCCGGCCGCCGGCGACGCCGACCAGTACGACGACTTCAACTTCCCGTCCGTGGCGTGGACGCTGTCCGCGCACGAAGGCCGCCCCGGCCACGAGCTGCAGTTCACCGCGATGGTCGAGCGTGGCGTGTCGCTGGCGCGCAGCCTGTTCGCGTTCAACTCGGTCAACGTCGAAGGCTGGGCGCTGTACGCCGAGGCGGAGATGGTGCCGTACGAGCCGCTGGACGGGCAGCTGATCGCGCTGCAGTTCCGGCTGATGCGCGCCGCGCGTGCGATGCTCGACCCGATGCTCAACCTCGGCATGATCGATCGCGCCCGTGCCGAGAAGGTGCTGATGGAGGACGTCGGCCTGTCGAAGGCGATGGCGCGGCAGGAACTCGACCGCTACACCTTCAACGCCCCGGGCCAGGCCGGCAGCTATTTCTACGGCTATTCGCGCCTGCTGGAACTGCGCGCCGAGACCGAACTCGCGCTCGGCGACAAGTTCGACCGCCTCGCCTTCAACAACTTCGTCATCGACCAGGGCATGCTGCCCCCCGACCTGCTGGCGAAGGCGGTGCGCGAACAGTTCATCCCGGCGCAGAAGGCGAAGCCCTGAGCCGGGGCGCGGCCGTCGCTCAGCCGCCGGGCGCCGGACGCGCGCGCGGCGGCAGCTTCGGCAGGGCGCCTTCGAGCGGGATCGGCGCGAACAGCGCCGGCGCCAGCAGCTGCAGCGCATCGCGGCAGTGGAGGAAGGGATAGTCGCGTCCGTTGCCGGCCGGGTCGACGACCCGGTCCGGCGACAGCCGCATCGCCTCCATGCGCTGCGCCACGGTCGACAGCGGCGCGGCCTGCTTCAACGCCGCCGCGCAGGCCGCGGCCATCGGCGCCGCCTGCGAACTGCCGCCGAAGTTCGACGTGCCGCCGTTGAAGCCCGGTGCGCGCACGAACGCACCGGCGGCGAACAGGTCGGTCGTTGCGCTGCGGTTGGTGAAGCACGCGACCTGCTTCGGTGCGGTGGACGCCTCGGTGCAGCCGAGGAACGTGATCGCGCCGCCGGTGAAATCCCAGGTCGCGCTGGTCGACACCACCTCCCGCAGGCAGGCCGGGACGCTCATCGCGTTCGGATTCGCCTGGTTGCCCGCCGACGCGGTCACGACGGCGCCCAGCGCCTCGAGATTGGCGACCGCGACCGCGAGCGCCTGGCTCCAGGCCGCGATGTTGTCGCAATCGCCGGAGAACAGCGCGTCGGTGCCGAGGCTGAGGTTGACGGCGTCCACGTCGGGATGGTGGCTCGCGATCCAGTCCAGCGCCGACAGCACGTCGGCGGTGCCGGAAAAGCGCCCGTTGCGGTCGAGCACCTTCACCGCCACCAGCGACGCCGCCGGCAGCACGCCGCGCGGCGCGAGCGTGCCGTCGCCGCCGATGATGCCGGCGACGTTGGTGCCATGCCCCTGGTCGTCCTCCGCGGCGCCCGCACCGGACTGCGTCGACGTGCCGTTGGGACAGCAGTTCGCCGCGCAGAAGCACTGCTGGCCGACGATCCGGTTGCGGAAGTCGACATGGTCGGTGTCGATGCCGGTGTCGACCACCGCCACCTTCATGCCGCTGCCGGAGACCCCGAGTTCGGGCAACTGGTGCGCCTGGTTGAGCACGGTGGACTCGTCCGGCGCCGACGCCATGCCGCCGTCCGTGTCGAGATCCACGCGCAGCACGCGCGGGTCACGCGCGAGCGTCGCCAGCGCGCGCGCATCCGCGACGACGAGGACCGCGGGGATCCGCTCGAAGCGGCGCAGGACCCGCGCCCGCCCGGCCGGCAGAGACCACAACACCCGATCGACCTGCGCCTGCACCTTTGGATGCAGTGTCGGCGACGGCGCGGCCTCGCCGACGCGCTTGCCGCGCAGGCTGGGCGTCGTCGCCCTCCCGGCCCGCGGCTGCAGCATCACCAGGACACGGGCCGAGCCGTCCGCGGCCGCCTTGCGCAGCGCGGCATCGGCGACCTTCGGAGGCTGTGCGGCGGCCGTGCAGGCGAACAGGAGCCAAAGTGCAGCCGCCAACGGGAGGCGTCGTTTCATCCTCGGACTCCGGTGGCGGCACCCGGCCGCCCTGTCGCGGCAGCATGCCACGCCAGGGCAGCGTCGGCCCGCGCGGGTCACGGCGCCGGCGCGATGACGATCCGCGACGCGGCGGTCCGCGCGCGGACCGCTGTGCCGTACATCAACTCGGCCCCCGCCGGCGGCGCGAGATAGTCGCCGGCGTTGCCGACCCGCG
>JAEWNA010000060.1 GCA_023392975.1 Pseudomonadota bacterium
GGACGAGGTCGGTCATGACTCAGCCTTCCGCAGCCACCGATGGTCGTGGCTGTTCGCGGATGCGCGGCCACAGCCAGGCGAGCACCAGCAGGGTCGGGATCACGGTGGTCGCGCTCAGCATGAAGAACGTGCCGTAGGACGTCGCCTCGACGATGTAGCCCGATGCGCCGCCGACGAACTTGCCGGGGAGGTTCGCCAGCGACACCAGCAGCGCGAACTGGGTCGCGGTGAAGTTGCGGTCGGTGAGCGAGGACATGAAGGCGACCAGCACCGTGCCGGCGAAGCCCTGGCAGAGGTTGTCGGCGGTCAGCGCGGCGTAGAAGGCCCAGATCTCGGACGGATGGTGGGCCATCAGCAGGAACGCGAGGTTCGACAGCGCGACCCCGAGCGCCGCGACCAGCAGCATCCGCCGGAACCCGAACGCGGCGACCGCGACGCCACCGAGGAACGCGCCGGCGATGCCCATCCACACGCCGTAAAGCTTGGAGACGGTGGCGATGTCGGCCTTGGTATAGCCGGAATCGAGGTAGAACGGCCCCGCCATCACGCCGATGACCTGGTCGGGAAACTTGTACAGCCCGACGAACAGCAGCAGCGCCAGCGCCATGGCGACGCCGTTGCTGGTGAAGAAGCTGCTGAACGGCTGCCAGAACGCGCCGAGGAAATCGATCCTGCGGGTCACGGTGGACACCGGCACCTCGGGTTCGCGGCTCAGCAGCGTGGCGACGATGGGCAGCACCATCAGCGACGACATCGCCAGGTAGGCCGTGGTCCAGCCTTCGAACTGGGCCAGGTACAGCGCGCCGGCGCCGGCGAGGATGAGGCCGATGCGGTAGCCCAGCGTGTAGGTCGCGGCGAGCGCGGCCTGCGCTTCCTCGGGCGCGATCTCGATGCGGTAGGCGTCGACGACGGAGTCCTGGGTCGCGCCCGCGAACGAGGCGATCAGCACCCAGACGACCAGCGAGGTCACGCCCCGCTCCGGATGCACGTACGCGAGGCCGAGCAGGCCGACCAGCACCACGACCTGCGCGACCAGCAGCCACGAGCGGCGCCGGCCGAGGAACGCCGTCACCGGGAAGGCGTAGCGATCGATGATCGGCGCCCACAGGAATTTCAGCAGGTAGAAGAAGCTCGCGAGGCTGATCAGGCCGATGCTGCCGAGGTCGAGCCCGACGTCGCGCAGCCGCGTGGACAGCGTCTGCGAGGCGATCAGCAGGAACGGCAGGCCGCAACCAAAGCCGAAGAAGGCCATGGTCGCCGCCGACGGCGTGCCGAAGGCGCGGCGGATGCCGGCCCAGCCCTTGTACGACGGTTTGCCGCCCGCGGCGGACGCGGGCCCGCTCATTCCGCGCCCGCTCCTTCGGAATAATCCACCACGTAGGGCGCGTGATCGGAGAAGCGCGGGTCCTTGTGGATCGCGCAGGCCTCGATCTTCCCGCGCAGGCCGGGCGTGACGAACTGGTAGTCGATGCGCCAGCCGACGTCGTTGGCGCGCGCGGCGCCGCGCTGCGACCACCAGGTGTAGTCGGTGCCCTCGGGCTTCAGCACGCGGTAGCTGTCGAGCCAGCCGTGCTTCGGCGCCGGAGTGCCGTCGCCGCAGGCATCGGCGACCAGACCGTTGAGCCAGGCGCGTTCGTCGGGGAGGCAGCCGGAATTCTTCTGGTTCGACGACCAGTTCCTGATGTCGTTGCGGGCGCGGACGATGTTCCAGTCGCCGCACAGCACGTACTCGCGGCCGCTGCGCAGCCATTCGTCCATGATCGGTTTCAGCCAGCGCATCACTTCGTACTTGAACGCCTGGCGTTCGTCGCCGGAGGTCCCCGACGGGATGTAGAACGAGACCACGCTGAGATTGCCGAAGCGGGCCTCGATGTAGCGGCCCTCGTCGTCGAACGGCGCCCAGCCCAGCGAGGTGCGCACTTCGTCCGGCGCGCGGCGGGCGTAGATGCCGACGCCGCTGTAGCCCTTCCTGGTAATCGCATCCTTGAAGAAGGCGCGGTAGCCGTCGGGGCGCAGTTCCGGCGCGCCGAGCTGGTGTTCCTGGGCCTTGGTCTCCTGCACGCAGAGGACGTCGGCGTCCTGCCCGCGGAACCAGTCGAAGAAACCCTTGGTGGCCGCGGAGCGCAGGCCGTTGGCGTTGAAGCTGATGATGCGCATGGCGCGGGGGAAGTCCTGCGGACGTCGATACCGACCCCGCAGCCTAGCCGATCGTGCCCGGGTTGGCACTCGCAGCCCGGCCGGCGGGCATTTCCGTTGCCCCGGCATTACGATGGACGCCCCTGCGGTTCCCCGCCGCGCCGCCTTCCGCACGATCCCGCCGTGACCGACCATCGCTCCCGCTTCCTCCAGCTCGCCCTGCGCGCCGAGGCGCTGCGGTTCGGCACGTTCACGCTCAAGTCCGGCCGCGAGAGTCCCTATTTCTTCAACGCCGGCCGCTTCGACTCCGGCGCCGCGCTGGCCGGGCTGGCGGCCTGCTACGCGGATGCGGTGGAGGCGGCCGGGCTCGGCTTCGACCTGCTGTTCGGCCCGGCCTACAAGGGCATCCCGCTGGCGACCGCGCTGGCCTGCGAATTCGCCCGCCGCGGGCGCGACCTGCCGCTGGCGTTCAACCGCAAGGAGGCCAAGGCCCACGGCGAGGGCGGGATGCTGATCGGCGCGCCGCTGGCCGGCCGGCGGGTGCTGATCGTGGACGACGTGATCACCGCCGGCACCGCGATCCGCGAGGCGCTGGCCCTGATCCGCGAGGCCGGCGGGATTCCGGCGGGCATCGTCATCGCGCTCGACCGCCAGGAGGTCGCCCCCGACGGCGGCGGGCTGTCGGCAGCCGAGGCAGTCACCGCGGAGGCGGGGATTCCCGTGATCGCGGTCGCAGGACTGGAGGATCTGCTTGCATTCGCCGGCGAAAGCGCCGAACTTCACGTCCAGCGCGCACGCCTTGAGGCCTACCGGGCCCGCTACGGCCGCGCCGCACCGCAGACCGATGCGCCCGTCGGGGGGACGGGGACGACATGACCGCCATGCCACGCCATCGCCACGCCGTTCCGCGCCGCCTCGCCCTGGCGGTCGTGGTCGCGCTCGCCTGCCTCGGGTCCGCCACGGCCCAGCAGCGGGCCGCGTCCACGCCGACCGCCAAGGGCAAGTTGTATTGCTGGGAAGAAGGCGGCCACCACGTCTGCAGCGACGCGCTGCCGCCGTCGGCCGTCGGGCGCGCGCGGACCGAGTTCGACACGAAGACCGGCAGCACCGTGAACCAGGTCGGGCGCCAGCTGACCGCCGAGGAACAGCAGCGCGCCGCCGCCGAAGCGCAGGCCCGCAAGGCGCAGGAAGCGCAGACCCGCCGCGAGATGGCGATGGTGATGTCCTACCAGACCGAGGCCGATCTGGAGCGCTCGTTCCGCAATCGCTTCGAGCTGATCGAGGAGTCGCTCAAGGGGTCGTCGCTGGCGCTGGTCAGCCTGCACAGGAGCCTGGTCAGCCTGCTGCAGCAGGCCAACGAGCTGGAGCTGCAGTCGCAGCCGGTGGGCAAGAAGCTGCGCGAGAAGATCCGCACGCAGCACACCGAACTGCTGGCGCTGCGGGCGTTGAAACAGCGCCAGGAAGCCGATCGCGTGGCCCTGGACGCCGAGTTCAAGGAGGCGGTGGCGCGCTACCGCGCGCTCAAGGCCCAGAACGAAGGGACCGTGCCGCTGGCGGCGACCCCCGGCGGCTGAACGGCCACGCCCGCCGGCCGCGCCGACGACAGCAGACGGCGCACCGCCACCGAGACGGCTCAGAACGGCAGCGAAATCTCCGGCGCCAGTTCCTGCAGGCGCGCGCGGAACATGCCCTGGATGCGCGCCAGCGCGTCCGCGCTGTCGGCGTCGAACCGCATCACCAGCACCGGCGTGGTGTTGGACGCGCGCACCAGCCCCCAGCCGTCCGGCCAGTCCACGCGCAGGCCGTCGATGGTCGACAGCCGCCCGCCCTCGAAGAAGGCCCCGTCGCGGAAGCGCTCGACGAAGGCGTGCGGATCGCCGCCGGGCGCCTCGACCTTGAGTTCCGGCGTGGACACGCCCTTGGGCAGCGCACGCAGCACCTCGTCGGGTTCTTCCGGCGCGGTCGCGAGGATCTCCAGCAGCCGGGCCGCGGCGTAGATGCCGTCGTCGAAGCCGTACCAGCGCTCGGCGAAGAAGAAGTGGCCGCTCATCTCGCCGGCCAGCTCGGCGCCGGTCTCGCGCATCTTGGCCTTGATCAGCGAATGCCCGGTCTTCCACATCAGCGGGCTGCCGCCGTGGCGGAGGATGTGCGAGGCCAGCCGCCCGGTGCACTTCACGTCGTAGACGATCATCGCGCCGGGATTGCGCTCCAGCACGTCGGCCGCGAACAGCATCAGCAGGCGGTCGGGGAAGATGTTCTCGCCGTCACGGGTGACCACGCCGAGGCGGTCGCCGTCGCCGTCGAACGCGATGCCGAGGTCCGCGCCGCGGCGCTGGACCATGCTGATCAGGTCGGTGAGGTTGTGCGGCTCGCTCGGGTCCGGGTGGTGGTTCGGGAAGGTGCCGTCGATCTCGCAGTACAGCTCCTCGACCTCGGCGCCGATCGCCTCCAGCACGCGCGGACCGACCTCGCCGGCGACGCCGTTGCCGGCGTCCACCACCACCCGCAGCGGCCGCCCGAGCTGCACGTCGGAGGCGATGCGCAGGACGTAATCCGGGGTCACGTCGCGCTCGCTCAGCGCGCCCGGCACGTCGGCGGTGTGCAGCTTGCGTTCGGCGATCCGCGCATGCAGGTCGATCACTGCGTCGCCGGCCAGGGTTTCGCCGCCGATCACGATCTTGAAGCCGTTGTAGTCCGGCGGATTGTGGCTGCCGGTCAGCGAGACGCAGCAGCCGGTACGCAGGTGGTAGGCGCCGAAATAGACCACCGGGGTCGGCACCATGCCGACGTCGACCACGTCGATGCCCGCGGTGCGCAGGCCCGCGATCAGCCCTTCCATCAGCTCCGGACCGGACAGGCGGCCGTCGCGGCCGACCACGATCTCGCGCAGGCGCTGCTCCTGCATCACGGTGCCGATGGCCTGGCCGATCAGCTCCGCGACGTTGCGGTCGAGCGTGCGCCCGACCACGCCGCGGATGTCGTAGGCGCGGAAGATGGTGCGATCGACGGCCACCGGCACCGGCTTCGGGCGTTCCTTGATGTCCAGCGCGACCGTCTCGCCCGGCACTTGCGGGGCATTCGCCACCGCGTCCAGCAGGGTCGGCGCGTCTTCGGCGGCCGGGCCGGCCGCCTCGCCGCTGAGCGACGACAGCCGCCAGGCGAGGATCGCCAGCAGCACGCACAGCGCCGCAGCCACCAGCGACAGCACCGGGCCCAGTCCCAGGGCCTGGCCGGGCGCCGAATCGGTGCCCGCAACCAGGCGCAGACCGGATTCACCGATCTGCACTGCCAGCCGCTCGGCGCCGCTGGCGTAGCCGGCATCGCCGCGCTCCCAGAGCGTCGTGCCGCCCTGGCGCAGGGCCAGGTAGCCGTCACCCACCGTGCCCAGGGTGTCGAGGCCGGCGGTGAGTTCGGTCAGCGGCAACTGCGCATAGACCACGCCGACGACCTTGTCGCCGCTCTTGGCCGGCGCGGCCAGCGCCAGCTGCGGCTTGCCCAGGCCGGTCGTGACCCAGGTGCGCATGCCGTCGGCCTGCAGCGCCGCTTCCACCACCGCCAGCCGGCCGTAGCCGCCCTTGGGCAGCTCGGCGTAGGCCTCTTCGAGGTCCGGCGGCAGCAGCTGCAGCTTGGACAGGTTCGGCCAGCCCGCGGCGATGACCTTCTGGGCGGTGACCAGATCGCCCGCGGCCAGGGCGTCGCGGGTGTCCTGCAGCGCCAGCGCCTTGCTCAGGCGCTCCTGCTGCTGCTTGAGCGCCTGGTGGGTCAGCTGCACCCCGCTGTCGCGGATCGCCCCGAGGTCGGACTGGCGCGATTCGTAGATGAACTGGGCGATGCCCGTCCAGGTCAGCCATGCCGCCAGCACCAGACAAAGACCCGCCAGCGGTTTCATCGCGGGACGGAGCACGAGGAGCTGCTGGCGAAGGCTGTCTTTCATCGATTGCGGTCTCTTGCCTGTGACGATGGCCGGTCACGATCGCCACCGGGACGGCGGCGGAAGGTGGCCTGCGGGCGGTCAGCGCACGCCGGTATGGCCGAAGCCGCCGGCGCCCCGGGCGCTGTCCTCGAAAGTATCCACGACCTCGAAGGTCGCGCGCACCACGGGAAGTATGACCAGTTGCGCGATCCGGTCGCCCGGTTGGATCGAAAACGCCTCCCGGCCCCGGTTCCAGACGCTGATCAGCAGCGGCCCCTGGTAGTCGGCGTCGATCAGCCCGGTGCCGTTGCCGAGCACGATCCCGTGCTTGTGGCCCAGCCCGGAGCGCGGCAGGACCACCGCGCACAGGCCCGGATCGCCGATGTGCAGCGCCAGCCCGGACGGCACCAGTGCCGCGTCGCCCGGCGCCAGCGTCAGCGGCGCGTCCAGCGCGGCGCGCAGGTCCATGCCGGCGCTGGCCTCGGTGGCGTAGGCCGGCAGCGGCCATTCATCGCCGAAGCGGGGGTCGAGCACTTTCAGCTGCAGGGTGCGGGTCATCGGGCGGTCGCATGCGCGTAACGGCGCCCAGTATCGCGGCTGCGGCGACGCCTGCCAAACCGGGGCGCTTGCGCCGCCTGCTACCCTGATGCGATGCAGGCGTCCCCCACCGACCTGCTGCGCCGCGTCTTCGGCCACGAAGATTTCCGCGGGCCGCAGCGGGCCATCGTCGAACACATCGCGGCCGGCGGCGACGCCCTGGTGCTCATGCCCACCGGCGGCGGCAAGTCGCTGTGCTACCAGGTGCCCGCGCTGCTGCGCGACGGCGTCGGCCTGGTGGTGTCGCCGCTGATCGCGCTGATGCAGGACCAGGTCGATGCCCTGCGCCAGCTCGGCGTGCGCGCCGAATTCCTCAACTCCACGCTCGACGCCGCCGAAGCCGCCCGCGTGGAGCGCGCGCTGCTCGCGGGCGAGCTTGACCTGCTCTACGTCGCGCCCGAACGCCTGCTCACGCCGCGGTTCCTGTCGCTGCTCGACCGCGCGAACGTCGCGCTGTTCGCGATCGACGAAGCGCACTGCGTCTCGCAGTGGGGCCACGACTTCCGCCCCGAATACCGCGAACTCACCGTGCTGCACGAACGCTGGCCGCACGTGCCGCGGATCGCGCTCACCGCCACCGCCGACCCGCCGACCCAGCGCGAGATCGCCGAACGCCTGCAGCTGGAGCAGGCGCAGTGGTTCGTCAGCTCGTTCGACCGCCCGAACATCCGCTACACGATCGTGCAGAAGGACAACGGCCGCCGGCAGCTGCTCGACTTCCTCAAGGACCACCGCGACGAGGCCGGCATCGTCTACTGCCTGTCGCGGCGCAAGGTCGAGGAAACCGCGGAATTCCTCGCCGGCCACGGCTTCAAGGCGCTGCCCTACCACGCCGGCCTCGATGCCGCGGTGCGCGCCGAACACCAGCGGCGCTTCATCCGCGAGGACGGCGTGATCGTCGTCGCCACCATCGCCTTCGGCATGGGCATCGACAAGCCGGACGTGCGCTTCGTGGCGCACGTCGACCTGCCGAAATCGCTGGAAGGCTACTACCAGGAGACTGGCCGCGCCGGCCGCGACGGCGAGGCCGCGGAGGCATGGCTGTGCTACGGCCTCGGCGACGTGGTGCTGCTCAAGCAGATGATCGAGCAGGGCGAGGCGGGCGAGGAACGCAAGCAGTCGGAACGGCGCAAGCTCGACCAGCTCCTCGGCTACTGCGAGACGCTGCAATGCCGCCGGCAGGTGCTGCTGGCCGCGTTCGGCGAAACCTATGCTCACGAATGCGGCAACTGCGACAACTGCCTGACGCCCCCCGACCGCTGGGACGCCACCGACGCCGCGCGCAAGGCGCTGAGCTGCGTGTACCGCACCGGCCAGCGCTTCGGCGTCGTGCATCTGATCGACGTGCTGCGCGGCGGCGAAGGCGAGAAGATCCGCCAGTTCGGCCACGACCGCGTCAGCACCTACGGCATCGGCGCCGACCTCGACGCGAAGGTCTGGCGCGGCGTGTTCCGCCAGCTCGTCGCGATGGGCCTGCTCGCGGTCGACGCCGAAGCCTACGGCGGCCTGCGCCTCACCGACGCCAGCCGCGCCGTGCTCACCGGCGGCCAGCGCGTCTCGATGCGCCGCGACCTCGCCGCGAAACCGCGCCGCGACCGCGACGACGGCCCGCGCACCGGCGTGCCGGTCACTGCGGAAGCACTGCCGCTGTTCCGCAGCCTGCGCGACCTGCGCGCCCGCCTCGCGAAGGACCAGAACGTCCCCGCCTACGTGATCTTCCACGACAGCACCCTGCGCGAGATCGCCGAACGCCGGCCCGACTCGCTGCACGCCCTGTCGCGCATCCCCGGCATCGGCGGCGCGAAACTCGCCCGCTACGGCGATGCGGTGCTGGAGGTGGTGTTGGGACAGGGGTGAACGGCGGCGATTGCGTTCGTCGACGCTGCAGCTCCCGACCTTGTCATCCCGAGCGCCGTCACCTTGTCATCCCGAGCCACAGGCGAGGGACCTGCTTTTCCGGCCCTCCCGCTCACGCCCGGAGAATCTTCTCCATCGCCCTGCCCTTCGCCAGTTCGTCGATGAGCTTGTCGAGCTGCCGGATCATCCGCATGAGCGGATCCTCGACGTCTTCCACGCGCACGCCGCACACCGTGCCGGTGATCGCCTCGCGATTCGGATGCAGCACGGGCGCCTGCGCGAAGAACGTCGCGACGTCGACCTTCGCTTCGAGCTGTCGCGCGAGCCCGGCGTCGTCGTAACCGGTCAGCCAGCGGAGGATCGTGTCGACCTCCTCGCGCGTGCGGCCCTTGCGTGCGGCCTTGTTCACGTAGGCCTGATGGACCCCGGCGAAAGGCATGGCGAAAAGGCGATGCGTCGTCATGCAGCCGCTCTCGGGCTAACTTTCACGAAAAAGGTACAGAAATAGCGCCGTTCGGCAACCATTCCATAGCGGGGAAATCGTCACACACCGCTCAGACTCCCACTGCCGCTCCGGCCGCCATATCTTCAATCTCCTTCAGCGATTTCCCTTCCGGCGTATACCAGCTTTGAGGACCACTGCGAGCAGTACCCGCGATCAGCGCAGCGGCATAACTCGGCGAGCTCATCAAGAGATCTTCTGTCAGGCGAAAATGGTCATCCTCCGCGACCAACCGTCCATCAGAGATCAGTTGTTCCTTCAACTTCACCAATTTCGTGCTTAGGCTGTCCGTATTGGATTTTGATGCCATGGAGCCTCTCTTCAGCACAAAACCTTCATCGGTCTGGACCCCCTTGGCGACAATCTTGTGCACTTTGAAAACGAGCTCATCGCCCGCAAACGAGGCAGGAGACGATGCTGGCTTTTCGACAGGGAGAGTGAAGGATGATTTCAGCAGCGGCTCCAGTATGGGATAGCCGAGCGTACCCAAGACCAGCCTGATATCTTCAAGCAGCTCTTCCATTGCCTCGCGCTCCGCGCGAGACAAGACCGACATCGTTGGCGTATTCCCGTTTTCGAGGGAATACCGGTCCGCCGATTTTGCAATTGACTCGAGCCTCGACTCCAGGTACTTGATATGAGATTTGTTGAGATTGTCATCCTTGCTCGAGAAAACGACCACGTCGTTCCAAAAATCCTTTTTCCTGTCGTGGGTCAGCAGTCGCTCGGAAACATTCTCGGATTCGCCGATGTAAGCCATCGGCTTTGAATCACCGAGGCGTGCTTCAAAAAGGAAATACACCCCGGGCTTGGCCGTTTCAGGCCATTGCCTGAGCTCCTCCAAGCGGCTCCTTGGACACGCAATGGCTTGCCCAGTTCTGTTCATGATTTCGGCATGACGCATCCCGGTGACGGATGCATCCGGCAAAAAAATACGGACGGACTTACCAAAAGCCATACGCCCCCCAAGAATAAAAAGCCAGCATGAGAAGTATAGGGTTCATCCTCACCCCGCCGGCTTGCACCCAAACGCCGACAACACCCCATGCAGCGCTGGGATGTGCATCAGCCACGGTGCGGCGATGGTCAGGGCGCCGGCGAGCAGGACGAAAACGCCGGCGGCGGCGCGCAGGCCGCCGCGTTGCAGGCGCTGGCCGAGGCGGGCGCCGCTCCAGGTCAGCGGCAACATCACCGGCAGGGTGCCGAGGCCGAACGCGGCCATCGTCAGCGCGCCGCCCGCGGCGCTGGCCTGCAGCCAGGCGGTGGCGAGCAGCGTCGCGCTGAGGCCGCAAGGCAACCAGCCCCAGAGCAGGCCGACCGCGATCCGCTTGGCCGCGGTGTCGGCGGGCAGCAGCGCGCGTTGCAGCGGCTGCAGGCGCTGCCACAGCGCGGCAGCGGGGCGTGCGAGCGGATTGAAGCGGCCGGTCGGATCGAGCAGACGGATGGCGACGACGATCATCATCACGCCGACCGCGACGCGCATCGCGAGCGCGAGCGTCGGCGTCTGCGCGATCGCGACCAATCCATGGCCGAAGCCGCCGACGATGGCGCCGGCAATCGTGTAGCCGAGGATGCGACCAAGGTTCGGTTGCAGCGCATGCAGCCACTGCGTCGCGGGCGACGCCACCTTCTGGCCGAACGACAGGCTGGTGGCGATGGCACCGCACATCGCGGCGCAGTGCACGCCGCCGAGCAGGCCGCTGAGCAGCGCGGCGGAAAGTACGAGCCAGTCCAACGTCATGGCGCTGCACGCCCTCCGCTCGCTGTTGTGGGAGCGGCGTAAGCCGCGACAACAGGCGCGGATGGCAACGAGGCGAGTCGCGGCTCACGCCGCTCCCACAGGATCGGCTGCCGCGGGTGCAGCACCTCAGGCGTCGGGATCGCCATGCGTCGGCTGCGCGCTGCGGCGGTCCGCGCGCGGCTTGTCGTCGTCGACGAGGATGTCCAGCGCCGGGGTGTCGAGGTCGTCGTACTGGCCCTTGCGCACCGCCCAGGCGAACGCCGCGATGGCGACGCCGAGCAGGATCAGGCTGATCGGGACGAGGACGAGGAGGATGGCCATGCGCGGAGTCTACGCGGGCGGGGTCGGCGCGGCCTGAGCCCGATCAATTCCGCGACGCGAGGTTGAGGCGCAGCGCGTTCAGGGTGACCAGCAGCGACGACAGCGCCATGCCCAGCGCGGCCATCCACGGCGTGACCTGCCCGGACGCCGCCAGCGGCAGCGCCAGCAGGTTGTAGCCGATCGCCCAGCCGAGGTTCTGGCGGACGATGCGGCGGCTGCGCCTGGCCAGCGCCACCGCCTGCGGGATGCGGCGCAGGGCACCGCCGGCGACCACGAAATCGGCCGCGCGCTGGGCCAGCGCGGCACCGTCGGCCAGCGCCAGCGAGACGTCGGCGCCGGCCAGCACCGGTGCGTCGTTGAGGCCGTCGCCGACCATCGCGACGATCTCGCCCGCGGCCTGGCGTTCGCGCACGTAGGCGAGCTTGTCCTCGGGCGCCTGCCGGGCGCGCACGTCGCTCGCGTCGATGC
>JAEWNA010000076.1 GCA_023392975.1 Pseudomonadota bacterium
GAGACGTACAGCGCGCGGTAGGCGCGCTTGATCGCCGCCACCCGTGCCGCGTCGAAGCCGCGGCGCTTGAGGCCTTCGCCGTTGATGCCGCGCGGCCGGCCGTAGTCCTCCTGCGCCACCATCAGGAACGGCGGCACGTCGCCGTTGACCAGCGCGCCCATGCCGATGAAGGCGTGGTCGCCGATCCGGCAGAACTGGTGGACGCCGGCGAACCCGCTGAGGATGACCTGGTTGCCGACCTCGACATGGCCGGCGAGCGTGGCGTTGTTTGAGAACACGCAGTCGTCGCCGACCTGGCAGTCGTGGGCGACGTGGGTGTAGGCGAGGAACCAGTTGCGGTGGCCGATGCGGGTGGTCCCGCCGCCGCCGCCGGTGCCGCGATGCACGGTGACGAACTCGCGGAAGACGTTGCCGTCGCCGATCGCCAGCTCGGTGCGCTCGCCGCCGTACTTCTTGTCCTGCGGATCCCCGCCGATCGCGGCATGGCCGTGGAAGCGGTTGTCGCGGCCGATGCGGGTCGGTCCGACGATGCTGCAGTGCGGGCCGACGTGGGTGCCGTCGCCGATCTCGACGTCGGGCCCGATCGACGCGAACGGCGCCACGACGACGCCGTCGCCGAGCTTCGCGGACGGGTCGACGTGCGCCAGCGGGCTGATCGAGGCTGCGCTCATCCCGGCCGCCTCAGTCCCGCGCTTCCGCGCAGAGGATGTCGGCGCAGGCGGCTTCCTCGCCGTCGACCCGGGCGACGCCGGTGTACAGCGCCATGTTGCGGATGCGGCGCTTGAGCGTGACGTCGAGGTCGAGGCGGTCTCCCGGCACGATCATGCGGCTGAAGCGCGCGTTGTCGATCTTCACGAGGTAGAACAGCTTGTCGTCGACCGCGGCGCCGGCCTGCTGCTGGGTCAGCTGGTAGAGCACGCCGCCGGCTTGCGCCAGCGCCTCCACCACCAGCACGCCCGGCATCACCGGCCGGCTCGGGAAATGGCCCTGGAAGAACGGCTCGTTGATCGTGAGGTTCTTGAACGCGAGGATCCGCGAGCCCGGCTCGAACTCGACCACGCGGTCGATCAGCAGGAACGGATAGCGATGCGGCAGCAGCGCCCGGATCTCGTTCGCGCCCAGGGGCAGGACGGGCTTGGCGGCGGTGTCGGTCGAGGTCATCGTGGGTCCTGATTGCGCCCGCCGACCTGTCTGGCCAGGGCGTCGAGCTGTTTGAAACGGGCGGCGCTCCGGCGCCAGCTGCGGTTGTCCATCAGCGGGGTGCCGGAAGAATACTCGCCGGGCTCGCGGAGGCTGCTCGTGACCAGGCTCATCGCGGTGATCACCACGCGGTCGCAGACCTCCAGATGGCCGAGGACGCCGGCGCCGCCACCGATCAGGCAGTAGCGGCCGATCGTGGCGCTGCCGGCCACCGCGGAACAGCCGGCCATCGCCGAGTGCGCGCCGATGCGGACGTTGTGGCCGATCTGGATCTGGTTGTCGAGGCGCACGTCCTCTTCCAGCACGGTGTCGTCGAGCGCGCCGCGATCGATGGTGGTGTTGGCGCCGATCTCGCAGTCGTCGCCGACCACCACGCCGCCGAGCTGCGGCACCTTCAGCCAGCGGCCGTGTTCCATCGCCAGACCAAAGCCGTCGGCGCCGAGCACCGCGCCGGGGTGGATCAGCACGCGCCGGCCTAGGCGCACGCGGCGCACGAGCGTGACCCGCGCGACGAGCTCGCTGCCTTCGCCGACGACGCAGTCCTCGCCGATCACGCACCCGGGGCCAAGCATGGCGCCCGCCTCCACGCGCGTGCGCGGGCCGACGCTGACGAACGGGCCGATGCAGGCTTCGGGCGAGACGATCGCGGTCGGGTCGATGGCCGCGGACGGGTGGATGCCCGGCGTCGCGGCCGGGCGGTGGTCGAACAGCGCCGCGATCTTCGCGAAGGCGGCGTACGGGTCCTTCGCCACCAGCGCGGTGCCGGCGTAGTCGGCGGCGTCCTCCTCGCGCATCACCACGGCACCGGCGCCGCTGGCGGCGAGCTGGCTGCGGTAGCGCGGGTTGGCGAGGAACGCCAGCTGCGACCCGCCGGCCCGGGCGAGGGTGGCGACGCCGTCGATGCCGCGTGTCGCATCGCCGCGCACCGCCAGCGCGAAGCGTTCGGCCAGCGTCTCGACGGTGAAGGAGCCTGGATCGGGCACGGCGGACCTCGGCGGGACTGGAATCGGGATTATAGGTGCCCGGCGGCGGGCTTCGGGGGCGTTCGCCGGCATCTTGGGCGATGGCTTCGCGGTCGCCGTGGGCATCCGGGCCCCCGAAACGACGAGGCCCCGGCCGGGGGGCCGGGGCCTCGCATCCGCGCGGGGCGGTGCGATCAGAACGCGCCGCCGAAGGTGAACTGCAGCCGCTCCAGTTCGTCGTCCGGCTGGTTGCGGAACGGGAACGCGTAGCTGATCGAGATCGGGCCCACCGGGGCGCGCCACAGCAGCGCCACGCCCGCCGAGGCGCGCAGCTCCGAAGTGTTGTAGCTGTGCACGTCCTTGAACACGTTGCCCACGTCGACGAACGCGGAGACGCGGGCCGACGTCGTGTCCAGCAGGGTCGGGAAGAACATTTCCAGCGAGCCGACCGTCTTCAGCGAGCCGCCGATCGGCTGGCGCAGGGTGCTGTAGGCCGCGAAATCGACCGGGCCGAGGGTGTTGTCGCGGTAGCCACGGACCGAACGCACGCCGCCGGCGTAGAAGTTCTCGAAGAACGGCAGGCCGGTGCCGACCAGCGCGCGCTCGAACGTGCTGCCCGGGGCGCAGTCCGCGTCGCTGTAGGTCGCCTTCGGGATCGGCGGCTGCTGGCCCTGCAGCGTGCAGGTGATCCGGATCGTGTCCTTGCCGTAGCTGTCGCCGTAGCCGAGCTGGAACCGGGTGTTCAGCACCAGCGCACGGTTGAGCGGCCAGTACTTGGAGAACTCGTAGTTGAGCTTGTAGTACTCGGCGGTCGAACCCGGCAGGGTGATTTCGGCCGACGCGCGCTGGTAGGTGCCGTAGCTGGGCGCGTAGAAGTCGTTGCGGGTGTCGCGGGCCCAGCCCAGTTCCGTGCGCCAGGAGTGGAACGTGCTCTTGCCGAAGGCGTCGATGTAGTCGACCACGGACTGCGGCGACGAACCGGGATAGGCGAGGATCTGGTTGCGGTCGATGCCGAACACCACCGAGATGCTGTCGTTCTCGGTCAGCGGGACGCCGAATACCACCTGGCCGGCAGCGCTCGTCGACGAGTATTGCGCGGTGTTGAAGTCGGAGTTGTCGAACTCGCGCCACCACAGGTTGTAGCCGAGCGACATGCCCTCGTCGGTGAAATACGGGTTCAGGAACGAGAACGAATAGCGCTGCAGGTAGGCGTTGCGCTGGATCTCGGTGCTGATCTGGTTGCCGGTGCCGAGGAAGTTGTTCTGCGACAGCTGCAGCGTGGTGGTCAGGCCCGACAGCTGCGAATAGCCGAAGCCGAAGGTGAAGCTGCCCGAGGTGGTCTCCTTGACGTTGAAGACGACGTCGACCTGGTCGTTGCTGCCGGGCACCGGCACGGTCTGGGCCTCGACCGAGCCGCTCTCGAAGAAGCCCAGGCGCTGCAGGCGCACCTTCGAGCGGTCGATCGCCGCCTGCGAATACCAGGAGCCTTCGAACTGGCGCATCTCGCGGCGCAGCACCTCGTCGGTGGTGCGGGTGTTGCCCTTGAAGCGGATCTGGCGGACGGTCACGCGAGGGCCGGGCACCACCTGCAGGTTGATGCCGACGGTGCGTTTCTCGCGGTCGATGGTCGGGATCGGATTGACCGAGGCGAATGCGTAGCCGATGTTGCCCAACGTGTTGGTGATCGCGTCGGAGGTCAGCTCCAGCAGCGCGCGCGAGAAGGTCTGGCCCTTGCGGATGAACACGTAGCGCTGGATCTGCTCCTGCGACAGCACGGTATCGCCGGTGACCTGCACGTCGTCGACGGTGTACTGCTCGCCTTCGGTCATGCTGGCGGTGACGAACATGTCGCGCTTGTCGGGGCTGATCGCGACCTGGGTGTTGTCGACGCTGAAGTCGACGTAGCCGCGGTCGAGGTAGTACTCGTTGAGCTTCTCGAGGTCGCCGCTGAGCTTCTCGCGCGAATACTGGTCGTCGCGGCGGTACCAGCTCAGCCAGTTGCTCTCGTTGGATTCCCAGCTCTCGCGCAGGGTCTCCTCGTCGAACTTCTCGTTGCCGATGAGGTTGATGTGGCGGATCTTCGCCGCCTTGCCCTCGTTGACGTTGATGGTCACGTCGACGCGGTTGCGGTCGAGGCGGGTGATCGTCGGATTGATCTGGACGTTGTACTTGCCGCGGTTGTTGTAGGCGCGGTTGAGTTCGAGGGTGACGCGGTCCAGCGCGAGGCGGTCGTAGGTCTCGCCCTCGGCGATGCCGATCTCCTTGAGGTTCGACATCAGGTCTTCGGTCTTGATGTCCTTGTTGCCGGAGATCTTGAGGGTGTTGATCGCCGGGCGCTCGGTCACCGAGATCACCAGGATGCTGCCTTCGCGGTCGAAGCGGATGTCCTCGAAGAACCCGGTCTTGTACAGCGCGCGCATCGCCTCGCCGATGCGGGTCGAGTCGACCGTGTCGCCGCGCTCGATCGGCAGGTAGGTGAAGACGGTGCCCGCGCCGATGCGCTGGAGGCCGTCGACGCGGATGTCGGAAACGGTGAAGGCGGAAGCGGAGGCCGGGGACGCGCTTTGCGCCTGGGTCGGCGCGGCGTGGAGCGAAGCCAGGCTCGTGGCGAGGGCGAGTGCGAGCAGGCGGCGATGGGGCGTGCGCGTCATCAGGACATCCGGTAGAGGTGCGGTGGTGCGGAAGTGGAGCGAAGGAGGAGCCGTGCGGCGGGGCGGCCGGGAACGTCAGCGGGACGGCCCGGCGCAGGCAGGCGGCGGGCGACGTACCGGGTTGGCGGGTGTCATCGGATCAGCCCCTGCAAGTCATTGAAAAACGCCAGGCCCATGAGCCCCAGCAGCAGGGCGAGCCCGACATATTGCCCGGCGGCCATCGCACGGTCGCTTAATGGCCCGCCCTTGATCAACTCGATAAGGTAATACAGCAGGTGCCCGCCATCCAAGACCGGGACCGGAAGCAGGTTGAGCACGCCGAGGCTCAGGCTCAGCAGCGCGAGCAGGCTGATGTACCAGGCCAGGCCGTTCTTGGCGTAGGCATTGGCCGCCCGGGCGATGCCGATCGGGCCGGAGACCGTGTCCTTCACCGCCAGCCGGCCGTCGAAGGCGCGCTGGAACATGCCGCCCAGCTCGCCGAGCTGGTACCAGGTCTCGCGGAAGGCCGCCGGCACCGCGTCCAGCGGTCCGTAGCGCAACAGGGCGTCCTTCGGGGCCTTGGCGATGTCCTTGGGGGCGCCGATGCCGAGCAGCCAGGCCTGGCCGCCTCCGGCCTCCTTCGGTCGGGCGCCGAGGCGGGGGACGAGGGTGGCGGTCTGCCGGGCGCCGTCGCGTTCGAACTCGATCGGCCCGCCGCCCGCCTCGCCCAGCCGGGCCACCAGCGGCGGCAGTTCGTCCCAGTAGGTCAGCGGCGTGCCGCCCACGGCGAGGATCCGGTCGCCCGGGCGCAGCACGCCGTCGGCGGCGGAGCCCGGCGATACCGTTTCGACCAGCGGGACCTGCAACTGGTGGCGGGGCACGATCCCGAGGTGCTCGATCGCGTTGCCGAGGTCGTTGCCGGCCGGCATCCGGGAGAAATCCAGGGTGCGCCGCGTCTCGAGGCCGCCCGCGGTGCGGATCTCCACCGGCACCCGGCCGCGGTCGATCGCCGAGGTGAGCAGGGCCATGCTGGCCTCGGTCCAGGTCGGGGTCGCGCGGTCGCCGACCGACAGCAGGGTGTCGCCCCGCTGCAGACCTGCGGCGGCGGCGATGCCTCGGGCCTCGCCGACCACCGGCGCGTAGTCCGGGCGGCCGATCACGAACATCAGCCACAGCAGCGTCACGCACAGGACGAGGTTGGCGAACGGGCCGGCGAAGCTGATCAGCATGCGCTGGCCGACCGGCTTGTGGTCGTGCGACTGTGCGCGCTCCTCCTCGGAGACTTCGGTCTTGCGATCGACGAGGTCGTGCTCGCCGAGCATGCGCACGTAGCCGCCCAGCGGCAGCATCGCGATCGCCCATTCGGTGCCGTGGCGGTCCTTCCGCATCCACAGCGGCCGACCGAAACCGACCGAGAAGCGCAGCACCTTCACCCCGCACCAGCGCGCGGCAAGGTAGTGGCCGAGTTCGTGGAACGTGACCAGCACGCCCAGTGCGACGATCAGCCACCAGGCGGATTTCAGACCTTCGGCGATCATCATGCGCGGGCCTCGCGGGCGGCAGTACCGTGTGCGGCCGCCATGTCCGCGATCGCCGCGCGGGTCGAGGCGCGCGCGGCGGCGTCGGCGGCGATCAGGGCGTCGAGCGATCCGGCAGCGGCGTTCGGCATGCGTTGCAGGGCGTCTTCGACCAGGTCGGGGATGGACAGGAAACCGATTTCGCCCTGAAGAAAGGCTGAAACCGCCTCCTCGTTGGCGGCGTTGAGGGTCGCCGGCGCGGCGCCGCCCGCAGCCAGCGCGGCATAGGCCAGGCGCAGGCAGGGGAAGGCGTCCGTGTCCGGCGCTTCGAAGTCGAGCCGACCCTGCGCCAGCAGGTCCAGCGATTCGACGCCGGAGGCGATCCGCTCCGGCCAGGCGAAGCCCACCGCGAGCGCGGTGCGCATGTCGGGCAGGCCCAGCTGGGCGAGCGTGGAGCCGTCGATGAACTCGACCAGCGAGTGGACCAGGCTCTGCGGGTGGACCAGCACGCCGATGCGCTCGCCCGGCAGGCCGAACAGGTGGTGGGCCTCGATGACTTCGAGCCCCTTGTTCATCAGCGTCGCCGAATCGACCGAGATCTTCGGGCCCATCGACCATTTCGGGTGGGCGACAGCCTGGGCCGGGGTCACGCCCGCCAGCTCGGCGCGACTGTGCCCGCGGAACGGCCCGCCGGAGGCGGTGAGCCGGATCCGCGCCAGCCCGGCACGGGCCTCGGCGTTCGGCAGGCACTGGAAGATCGCGTTGTGCTCGCTGTCGATCGGGACGATGGTCGCGCCGTGCTCGCGGACCGCGGCCATCAGCAGCTCGCCGGCCAGCACCAGCGATTCCTTGTTCGCCAGCAGCAGGCGCTTGCCGGCGCGGGCGGCGGCGAGGGTCGAGGACAGCCCGGCGGCGCCGACGATGGCAGCCACCACGGTGTCGCTGCCGGCGTCGGCGGCGAGGGCGTCGATCGCCGCGGCCCCGGCGTGCGCCTCGGTGGCGAGG
>JAEWNA010000205.1 GCA_023392975.1 Pseudomonadota bacterium
TGGTTACGACGGCGGCCTGCACGCTGCCGTCGGCCGGCTGTGCGCCGCCGCCGGCATCGCCCTGCGGGTGCCCGACACCCAGACCTGTTGCGGCAGCCTGCATGCCCATGCCGGGGACGCCGACCGCGCGGCGGCGCTGGCCGAGGCCAATCGCCGCGCCTTCGCCGGCGATGCGCTCGTGCTGGGGCTCGCCAGCGGCTGCCACGAGGCCCTGGCCGACGGCCTCGCCGGGCAGGCCGTGGTCCGCGATGCCATCGATGTCCTCGCCGAACGCGCCGACCGTCTGCGCTTCGCCCCGCGCACCGAGCGCATCGCGCTGCACCTGCCCTGCACCCAGCGCAACGTCGTCCGCAGCGATGGCGCCCTGCGCGCGCTGCTGGCGCAGGTGCCAGGGCTGACGATCGTCGACCTCGACGCCGGCTTCGGCTGCTGCGGCGCCGCCGGCACGGCGATGCTGACCGATCCGGACCGCGCGGCCCGCTTCCGCCAGCCGCTGCTCGACCAGCTCGCCGGCAGCGGCGCGTCGGTGCTGCTCAGCGCGAACATCGGCTGCCGCCTGCACCTGGCGAACGGCACGGAAGTCCCGGTGCGACATCCCCTCGAATTCCTTGCAGAATGTCTGGCATGACGACTCGCCAGCTCACCGCCTTCGATCGCCTGCTCGCCAATGCGCAGAATGCGCTGGAGACCGTCGCCGGCGCACCGCGCGCCGCGCGCCCGAACCCGGGCGAAGCCGAAGCCGACGTGGTGCTCGACGACGACGAGCGCCGCCATGCCGCCGGGCTGATGCGGATCAACCACGTCGGCGAGATCTGCGCGCAGGCGCTGTACGTCGGCCAGGCCGCGGTCGCGCGCGATCCGGCCACGCGCGCGCAACTGCAGGCGGCCGCGCAGGAGGAAACCGACCACCTCACCTGGTGCGCCAAACGCCTGCGCGAACTCGACAGCCGCCCCAGCCTGTTCAACCCGCTCTGGTACGCCGGCAGCTACGCGATCGGCGTCGCCGCCGGTCTGCGCGGCGACGGCTGGAACCTCGGCTTCGTGGTCGAGACCGAGCGCCAGGTCGAGGCGCACCTTGAAGAGCACCTGCAGACCCTGCCCGCCGCGGACGCCCGCAGCCGGGCGATCCTCACGACGATGAAGGACGACGAGGCGCGCCATGCCGAGCATGCCGAAGCCGCCGGCGCGAAGCGCCTGCCGCCGCCGATCCCGACGCTGATGGCGGCGGCGTCGAAGCTGATGAAGGCGGTGGCCTACCGGTTGTGATCGTCGCGCGCGGCGATCACGACGACGCCAGCTTCAGCCCGGTCACGCCGACGACGATCAGACCCACGCACAGCCATCACACCGGCGACGCGCTTTCGCCGAACAGCGCCATCCCCAGCACCGCCATGCCCACCGCGCCGATGCCCGTCCACATCGCGTAGGCGGTGCCGACCGGAATCGTGCGCAAGGATTGCGTGAGCAGCCAGAGGCTGGCCATCGCGGCCGCCAGCGTCCACGCAGTGGGCCACGGGCGCGTGAAGCCCTCGGTGCACTTGAGTCCCAGCGCGAACACGATCTCGAACGCACCCGCCAGCAGCAAACAGAACCACGCCATGTCGTTTCTCCGATCCGGAGCCGCCGGTTCCGGAAGGCCGAAACGCACAACGGCCCGGACTTTCGTCCGGACCGCCGTCGGTGGGAGGTTCGCGCTGCGCATGTCGCCGCAGGCGTGCGGGCCGTCCCGCAATGTCCTTGGGGCTGGCGCGGGCCGGATGACCCGCGCGGTGGCCCGTCACTCGACCAGGTTGCGCCCCTGGTACAGCTCCTCGATCTCGCGACGCAGCCGCGATTCGACCTTCATCCGCTCCTTGAACGAGAGGTTCTTGGCCTTCTCCTCGAACAGGTACTGGTCGAGGTCGAAGTCCTTGAGGTGCATCTTCGTGTGGAACAGGTTCTCCTGGTAGACGTTCACGTCGAGCATTTCGTAGCGCGACTTGATGTTCTTGGCCAGGTAGTCCTGGATCGAGTTGATCTTGTGGTCGATGTAGTGCTTCTTGCCCTTGATGTCGCGGGTGAAGCCGCGCACGCGGTAATCCATGACCACGATGTCGGACTCGAGGCTCTCGATCAGGTAATTCAGCGCCTTCAGCGGCGAGATCACGCCGCAGGTCGACACGTCGATGTCGGCGCGGAAGGTGGCGATGCCGTTGTCCGGGTGGGTTTCCGGATAGGTGTGGACCGTGATGTGCGACTTGTCCATGTGCGCGACCACGGCGTCGGAGATGATCTCCTTGCCGGCCGCCTTCTTGTCGATCACCGGCTCCTCGGAGATGAGGATGGTCACCGACGCGCCCTGCGGGTCGTAGTCCTGGCGTGCGATGTTGAGGATGTTCGCGCCGATGATCTCCGCCACGTCGGTGAGGATCTGGGTGAGGCGGTCGGCGTTGTATTCCTCGTCGATGTACGCGATGTAGCGCTGGCGCTCCTCTTCGGAGGCGGCGTAGCAGACGTCGTAGATGTTGAAGGACAGCGACTTGGTCAGGTTGTTGAAACCTTGCAGCTTCAGGCGCGGCAGCGGCTTGACCACGGCATCGGTTCCTCTGGGGGCGGTGTTCGGGGGCGCGATTATGCGGCATTGCGGCAACGGGGGCGAGACGTTGCCGCGTTGCAGCACCGGACGAGGCGCCCGCAGCGCAGCATGACATTGCCGTTTGCCCGAATCGTGACAAAGGCCTACTCTTGCCCTTTCCTACGTTCAGGCTCGCATGAACCGACCCCCCGTGGCCACGCTGACTCCCCTCCGACGCAACGCCAATCCGCTCGCGCCCACGGTGGCGACGATCGAGCGGTTCCTCTCGCACTGTCACCGTCGCCGTTATCCGCCCCGGACCGAAGTGTTCCGTCCCGGCGACCCGGCGGGGACGCTCTATTACGTCATCTCCGGCTCGGTCAGCATCATCACGGAAGAGGAAGACGGCCGCGAACTGGTGCTCGGCTATTTCGGTCCGGGCGAATTCGTGGGCGAGATGGGACTGTTCGTCGAGAGCGACCGGCGGGAGGTCGTGCTGCGGACCCGGACCCAGTGCGAACTGGCGGAGATCGGCTACGAGCGCCTGTACCAGCTCCTCGAAGGCCCGCTCGGCGGCGATGCCGCCCAGCTGATCTACGCCATCGGCGCCCAGCTGTCGCGCCGCCTGCTCGACACCAGCCGCAAGGCCGGCCGCCTGGCCTTCCTGGACGTCACCGATCGCATCATCCGCGCCCTGCACGACCTGACCCGCGAGCCGGAGGCCATGAGCCACCCGCAGGGTACCCAGCTGCGCGTCTCCCGCCAGGAACTGGCGCGGCTGGTCGGCTGCTCGCGCGAGATGGCCGGCCGCGTGCTCAAGAAGCTGCAGGCGGACGGCAAGCTGCACGCCCGCGGCAAGACCGTGGTCGTGTACGGCACCCGCTGACCGGATGCCCCTGCCCGGCACGCCCGCCGTCGCGGTCGAGGCCGACCTCGACCTGCGCAACGCCACCCCGGCGGATGCCGAGGACGTCGCCGCACTGCTCGGCGCCCTCGGCTATCCCTGCGACCCCGGCGACGCCGCCGAGCGCATCGCCGCGGTGCAGGGCAACGATCGCCAGGCGCTGCTGCTGGCGCGCCGCAACGGCGCCGCCTGCGGCCTGCTCGCGCTGGACTTCATGTACTACCTGCCGCTGGGCACGGCCACCTGCCGGGTCACCGCGCTGGTGGTCGGCGACGAGGCCCGCGG
>JAEWNA010000220.1 GCA_023392975.1 Pseudomonadota bacterium
GCGCGGGCCGCTCGGCGTCGCGCTGACCGTCACGGTGCTGACCTGGGCCGGCGTCGGTGGCTGGATCTTCTGGAACACCAACGTCCGCAACCACTACCGCACCCCGGACGAGCAGCTCGACCTGCAGGCCCGCTACGAACGCGAGTACGCCAAGTACCGCAACCTGCCGCAGCCGAAGATACTCGCCGCGGACATCGACGTCGACCTGCGCCCGGAGACGCAGTCGATGGTCGCGAACGGCACGTACCGGGTGCACAACCCGCACGCGACGCCGATCCGCGACGTCCACATCGCGATGATCGACGACGAGACGCTGACCTCGATCGACCTCGGCGATGCGCGGCTCGTGCATCACGACGCCGACGCCGGCTATCGCATCTACCGGCTGGCGAAGCCGCTTGCGCCGGGCGAGGCGCGCACGTTCCGCTTCCGGGTGACGGTCGCCCCGAAGGGATTCACCAACGACGGGGTCGATACGAAGATCGTCGACAACGGCACCTTCTTCAACAACACGCTGTTCCCGTCGTTCGGCTACAACGAGGAGTACCAGATCAGCGACCGCAACGAGCGCCGCAAGCGCGGGCTCGGCGAACCGCAGCGGATGCCGAAGCTGGAGGACGTGGCTGCGCGCCAGTACAACCCGCTGAGCGACGACGCGGACTGGATCGACTTCCGGACCACGCTGTGCACGGCGCCGGACCAGATCGCGCTGTCGCCCGGCTACCTGGTCCGCGAGTACCGCAACGACGCCGGCCGCCGCTGCTTCCGCTACGAGATGGACCGGCCGATGCTGAACTTCTACGCGTTCCTGTCAGGGCGCTGGCAGGTGCGGCGCGGGGCGTACAAGGGCGTACCGATCGAGATCTACTACGACCCGAAGCACGCCTACAACGTCGACCGGATGGTTGCCGCGGTGCAGCGCTCGCTGGCGTACTACGAGACCAACTTCACCCCGTACCAGCATCGCCAGGTGCGGATCATCGAGTTCCCGCAGTACGCGCGTTTCGCCCAGAGCTTCGCCAACACGATCCCGTTCTCGGAGAGCATCGGCTTCATCGCCGACCTCGGCGACGCCGACGACATCGACTACGTGTCCTACGTCACCGCGCACGAGGTCGCGCACCAGTGGTGGGGCCACCAGGTGGTCGGCGCGAACGTGCAGGGCTGGAGCATGCTGATCGAATCGCTGGCCCAGTACTCGTCGCTGATGGTGATGGAGAAGGAGTACGGCCGCGGCAAGATGCGCAAGTTCCTGCGATACGAGCTGGACCGCTACCTCGCCGGACGCGCGGGCGAGGTGGTCGAGGAGCAGCCGCTGTACCGCGTGGAGAACCAGCAGTACATCCACTACCAGAAGGGCTCGCTGGCGTTCTACCGGCTGCGCGAGGAGATCGGCGAGGACGCGCTGAACCGGGCGCTGCGCAGGTTCCTGCACGACAACGCCTTCCAGTCGCCGCCGTACACGACGACCCGGGCGCTGCTCGACGACATCCGCGCCGAGGCCGGCCCGGGCCACGAGGGACTGATCGCCGACCTCTTCGAGAAGATCGCCTTCTACGACAACCGCCTCGAAGCGGCGACCGCGAAGAAGCGCGCCGACGGCAAGTACGAGGTGACCCTCGACCTGCGCGCCGCCAAGCGCTACGCCGACGGCAAGGGCAAGGAAACCCCGGGCCGGCTCGACGACTGGATCGAGGTCGGGGTGTACGCGAAGGCGGCGTCGGGCAAGGAAGCGGACGAGAAGCCGCTGTACCTGCAGCGCCACCACGTCACCGCCGAGCGGACGACGCTGCGCCTCGTGGTCGACGGCGAGCCGTACGAGGCCGGCTTCGATCCCGACAACAAGCTCATCGACCGGGTGCCGGCCGACAATCGCCGCAAGATCGATCTCTGAGCCTGGACACGCGGCGGCGCACCTGCGCCGCCGCCGGTCGCGTCAGCGCGGCTTCGGCGGCATCGGGAAAGGGGTGACGACCCTTTCGCCGCCGGCGTCGCGGATCGCGGCCTGGCCCTTCCGTTCGACCTCCTCGACGCGGACGATGCTCTGCATCGGCAGGTGCAGGACGCGGGTGTCGGCGAACTCCTCTCGCAGGCGCTCCTCCGCGGTGTCGACCAGCAGGCCCTCGTGCACGTCGAACACCAGGTCGGCGACCTCGACGAACCCCCACAGGCCGCCGCTGTTCACCCGGCGCGCGTACAGCTCGTAGATCTTGCCGTGGTTGTGGAAGGTGACCTTGTAGAGCGTCCTGGACATGGCGGGATCGAAGTAGGGTGGACCGGGTATTCCCGGGGATGCGGGCACGACCGTGCCGGCGCAAGGGTCCGGGCGCTCGGGAGCGGGACGCGGGGTCAGAAGCCGCGATGGCGGCGCAGGCGCCGGGCGATCGCGGCGCGCACCGCCGCCGCGAACAGCACGCCGAACAGGAAGCCGGCGATGTGCGCGCTCCAGGCGACCGGACCGAAGGCCGGGCCGATGTAGGCGAACCCGACCTGCAGCGCCGCCCAGACGCCGATCAGCAGCGAGGCCGGCACCCGGATGAATTCGAGGAACAGCCCCAGCGGCAGCACCACGCCGAGCCGTGCCCGGGGGAACAGCGCCAGGTAGGCGCCGATCACCGCCGAGACCGCGCCGCTGGCGCCGATCAGGGAGCGTTCCGGCCCGCCGATCGTGAACACCGTGGCGAGGTTCGCGACCGCGCCACCGAGCAGGAACAGCGCGAGGAACCGCCACGGGCCCATGGCCCGTTCCGCCGGCAGGCCGAAGATCAGCAGGAACACCAGGTTGCCGAGCAGGTGCGCCCAGTCGGCGTGCAGGAACAGCGCGGTGAACAGCCGCAGCCCGCGGCCCTCGGCCCACAGCGCGTGGAAGGTGTCGGCCGCGACCGGCCCGCCGGTCAGCGCCCCCCAGCCCAGCAGCAGGGCGGCCTGCCGGCCCTCCGGGCGGGTGCCCACCCAGAGGAAGGTCGCGGCGAGGGCCGCGCAGACCAGCGGGGTGGCCCAGCGCGGACCGGCCCGGCGGCGGACGGGAAGCTGAACGAACATCGTGGAACGGGGCGCCTTCCGGGTCGACGGGTCCGGAATGAAAGCACATCGGATCGCCGAACGGGCTTGTTAGCGTTCGGTTAATGGGCACGGTATAGTGCGTACGGCGTCGTACGTCGGGAGGGGGCTTCCGGCAGGAACGGCACGGGCGAGGAACAACGTCCGGCCGCACGGCGCAGACCACTATCCTGTCCACGGAGACGCAAGCACCATGCACACCCACTCTCGTATCGTCCAGATGTCCGCGCTCGCGCTGGGCATCGCCGGCGCGCTGGCCTTCGGTCAGGCCCAGGCCTCGGGTTTCCAGCTGAAGGAAAACAGCGCCAAGGCCCTGGGTCGCGCGTTCGCCGGCTCCGGCGTCGCCCCGGGCGACGCCTCGGTCGTCGCCAACAACCCGGCCGCGATGACCCGCTTCTCGGGCACCACCCTCCAGGCCGACGTCACCCTCATCGACCTCAACGCCAAGTTCAGCGGCAGCGGCTACGCCGGTTACGGCACGCCGGTCGCCCAGCCGCTCACCGGCGGCAACGGCGGCAACGCCGGCGACGTCACCCCGGTGCCGGCCATCTCCTTCATCCACAAGTTCGACAACGGCCTCGCGCTCGGCGCCATGGTCAGCGCGCCGTTCGGCCTGAAGACCGAATACGACGACGCCTGGATCGGCCGCTATTCGGCGATCAAGTCGGAAGTGAAGACGGTCGACCTGACCATTTCCGGCGCCTACGAGATCATTCCCGACCGCTTCTCGGTCGGCGCGGGCATCATCTACGAGACCGGCGAAGCCGAGCTGTCCAAGGCCGTCGACTTCGGCACCGCGCTGTTCGCCAACCCGGCGACCCGCCCGCTGCCCTTCGCCCGTCCGCAGCTGCGCGACGGCAAGGCCGTCGTCACCGGCGACGACCACAGCTTCGGCTGGATCGTCGGCATGACGTTCCGCCCGACCGACAACCTGTCGTTCGGTCTGTCGCACCGTTCCGAGATCGACCACGAGCTCGACGGCAAGGTCGACTGGACCGTGCCGGCCGACGTGGCCACGATCTTCGCCTCCAGCCCGACCACCTCCTCGCTGTTCAAGGACGGCGGTGCCACCGCCAAGCTCACCACGCCGAGCGTGACCTCGTTCAGCGCCATGTGGCAGGTCAACGACACCCTCGCGCTGATGGCCGACTACACCCAGACCGACTGGCATTCGCTGCGCGAAGTGCGCATCGACTTCGACAATCCCGATGCAGATTCGGTCGAGCCGTTCAACTGGGGCGACACGATCTTCTGGTCGATCGGCGCCGAGTACAAGCTGTCCGACGCCTTCACCCTGCGCGGCGGCTATGCCTACGACGAGACCCCGACCACGTTCCACACCCGCACCCCGCGCCTGCCCGACGAAGACCGTCGCTGGTACTCGCTGGGCCTGACCTGGAACGTCAGCGACAGCCTGGAACTGAATGCGGCGTACACCCGCATCCAGCCGGACAAGCCGAAGGTCGGCATCATCGACTCGCAGGGCCACGTGCTGTTCGGCAGCTACAGCAGCGACGTGAACCTGTTCGGCATGTCGGCCCAGTACAAGTTCTGATCGCCGCGGCGACCGAACGACACCCGGAAAAACCCCGCTTCGGCGGGGTTTTTCTTTGCCTGCGCGACGGGCAGGGCGGAAGAAGACCCGGGCCGCCGGGTGCGAGTGCGGACGGCTCAGCGCGCGGCGGCCGGATCCGCTTCCGCCTCGGGTGGCGGCGCGTCGAACCGGTACGGCGTCGCCTGCGCCGACGGGCGCACGCGGAAGGCGTCCGCGAACGCGGTGAGTCGCGGCATCGCCGTCAGGTCCAGCGGATTGCGGAACGGCAGGTGTTCCAGCAGCGCGAACAGGCCGAGGTCGAACAGCGCGATGCGGTCGTCGGGCAGGGTCGTGCGGATGCCGGGCCACTCGCCGTCGAGCCAGGCCAGGCAGCCGACCAGGCTCGCGCGGCGCTTGTGCGAGGTCGGGTCGGGCGGGCGCTTCGAGACGATCTCGTGGAACACGACCTCGACCTGCGCCGCCATCGCGTGCGCCAGCACCTCGTGCGCGTTCATGCACAGCGGGTCGCGGGCCTGTTCGGGCAGGAACACGCGGTCGGCGCCGCCCGGCGTGCGGCGCACCAGCCAGCGGCAGGCGTTGGCGCTGCCCCAGACCACGGTGTCGCCGTCGCGCAGTGCCGGCAGCTTCAGCGCCGGGTTGCCGCCGTAGTTGGCCGGGTCGTCGCTCAGCAGGTCGTGGATCGGCGAGAGGACGTACGGGACGGCGAGTTCGTGCGCGAGCAGCCGCACCTGGCGGGTGTAGTGCGAACTCTGCCGGCCGAGCAGCGTGAGCGTGGACATGGCGAGGCCTGTCGTCGGGGCGTCGGCGCATCGTAACGGCGACGGGCATGCCGGCTGGGCTAGAATGCGGGCTCCGCGCAGGACAGACCGTGCCATGACCGCCCAGCCCGCCCAAGCCAACGCCCAGCAACGCTACGAAGTGCACCGCAGCGACCTGCCGCTGAGCTGCCCGACCCCGGAAATGGCGCTGTGGAACTCGCATCCGCGGGTGTATCTCGCGATCGAGGCCGAGGGGGGCGCCTCCACCTGCCCGTACTGCGGCGCGCAGTACGTCCTGATCGATTGACCGCGGCCGTCGGCGCCATGCCGCGCCGCTACACCGTCGTCCAGTTGCTGCCGGCCCTGGCATCGGGTGGGGTCGAACGCTCCACGCTCGAGATCGCCGACGCGCTGGTCCGCGCCGGCCATCGCGCGCTGGTCGTCTCCGCCGGCGGACGCCTCGTGCCGACGCTGGAGGCGCTGGGCGCGGAGCACGTCACCCTCGACATCGGCCGCAAGTCGCCGCTGACCTTCCGTCACGTGCCGCGCCTGCGCCGGCTGTTCGCCGACACCGGTGCGGACATCGTCCATGCGCGATCGCGGCTGCCGGCGTGGATCGGCTGGCATGCGCTGCGCGGGATGCCGGCGGCGTCGCGGCCCCGTTTCGTCACCACGGTCCACGGGCTCAACTCGCCGTCGCGCTACAGCGGGATCATGGTCCGCGGCGAACGCGTGATCTGCGTGTCGGACACCGTGCGCCGCTACGTGCTGCAGCACTATCCCGACACCGATCCGGCGAAGCTGCGCACGATTCCGCGCGGGATCGACCCCGCCGCCTTCCCGCGCGCGCCGATGCACGATCGCGTCGCGCGCGCGCGCATCGCATCCGCGCACCCGGCGCTGGGCGGCGACGGACCGCTGCTGCTGCTGCCCGGGCGCGGCACCCGGCTCAAGGGCCACGGCGACGCGCTGGCGCTGCTGGCGGCGCTGCGCGGCGAGGGCCGCGACGTCCGGCTGTGGATGCCCGGGGCGCGCGAGCCCGGCCGCGAAGCGTATCTCGTCGAACTCGAGGCCGAGGCCGCACGGCTGGGCATCGCCGACGCGCTGGCGATGACGCCGCCGACCGCCGCGATCGCGGAGGCCTACGCGGCGAGCGACCTGGTGCTGCAGGTCTCGCGCAAGCCGGAATCGTTCGGGCGCACGGTCATCGAGGCGCTGTCCGTCGGCCGGCCGGTGCTCGGCTGGGCGCATGGCGGTGTCGGCGAACTGCTGGCCGAGTTGTTCCCGGCCGGGGCGGTGGCGCCGTTCGACGCGGATGCGCTGCATCGCGCCGCCGCCGCGCTCCTCGATGCCGTCATGCTCGACGCCGGCACGTCCGTTACGATGCCCGCGTGGCCGCTGCCGCAGGCGCTGGCCGCGATGCAGTCCGCCACCCTGGCCTGCTATGAAGCACTGCTTTCCCCCTCGACAACGGACGCCGACACGCCATGAACGCCGCCACCACCACCGCCGACGCGCCGCATGCGCCCGCCGGGTGGCGCTGGGCACCGTTCTGGGTCCTGGCCTTCGTCGCGCTGTGGCCGGTGCCGGGCGTGGCCCAGGGCGTGCTGTCGCTAGGCGCGCTGATCGCGATCGGCCGGCTGCTGTACGTGCGCTTCCGCGGCGGCGCCGCGCTGCTCAGCCCGCAGGCCTGGGCGCTGACCAGCGTGCTGTTCTTCACCTACTGGGTGCCGGAGCTGGTCTCCGCGTTCGACGCGATCGATCGCCTCGACGCGCTGCGCGCGGTCGCCGTCGACCTGCGCTACCTGCCCTTCCTGTGGCTGGCGGCGGCGGCGGTGGCCGGCGGGCTCGATCGACGCATCACCTTCGTCGGGCTGGCGGTCATCGTCGGCCTGTGGACGCTGGATGCGCTGGTGCAGGTCGCCTCCGGCACCAGCCCGGTGTTCGCCGCGCTCGATGCCGCC
The DNA here is from genome assembly GCA_023392975.1 of Pseudomonadota bacterium. Lineage (GTDB taxonomy): Bacteria > Pseudomonadota > Gammaproteobacteria > Xanthomonadales > Xanthomonadaceae > Lysobacter_I. The sequence continues at coordinate 7,338 of JAEWNA010000220.1, forward strand.
AAGGTCGCGATCAGCGGCCACGGGTTCTGCACCGCGGAGGAAGTCGCGGCGCTGGATCGGCTCAGCGGCGCGTTCGGCCCCTGCAACCTCAAGCTCGGCGTGATCCTCGCCAGCCTGTCGCCGTTCGCGCTGCACGCGGCGGCCGTGCGCTTCGGGCGCGTGGGCTGGCTGGCCGCGGCGACGGCGGTCGGCATCGCCATCCTGCTCGGCGGCTCGCGGGCGTCCTGGCTCACCTACGGCCTGGTGCTGCTGCTGTCGGGCTGGCACCTGCTGGGCTGGCGGCGGCTGCTCGCGGTGTTCGCCGTCGGCGCGGCGCTGCTCGCGACGCTGGCGGTGGTCTCGCCGCACGTGCACGAGCGGGTCGAACGCACCGCGTTCGCGCTCAGCGCCGACGCCGAGGGCGTCGACAGTGCGCTGTCCGGCCGCGGCCGGATCTGGGGCGCGGCGCTGTGCATGGCGAAGGCGCATCCGATCAACGGCGTCGGCCCGCGCCAGTTCCGGCTGGCGTTCGCCGCCTGCGATCCCGCCCCCGGCGAGCGTGCGGCCTGGGGCATCGGCCCGGCCTTCCATGCGCACCAGATCGTGCTGGAGATCCTCAGCGAGACCGGTGCGTTCGGCCTGCTGCTGTGGCTGTCCGGCGTCGCCCTCGCGCGCCGGGCCTGGCGCTATGCCGAGCCGGCTGCACGCGAAGCGGCGTATCCGGCGATGCTGGCGCTGGCGGTGACGGTGTTCCCGCTCAACACCCATCTCGCTTTTTATTCGAGCTTCTGGGGCAGCGCCACGCTGTTGCTGGCGGCGCTGTACGCGGGCAGCTTGCTGGGGCGGGAGCGCGGCGTCAGCGGCTGAGGATGTCGCGCATCGCCACGCGCACGGCGTCGACCACGTCTTCCAGCGGCAGCGAGGACAGCGGCGAAGCGCCGAGACGCTGCAGCCCGGCGCGTTCGCCGCTGGCATGGAAGCTGGGATTGCCGTCGTCGAGCAGCAGCACCGATGGCGTGCCCATGCAGGTCGCCAGATGCAGCGGGCCGCTGTCGTTGCCGACCACGCAGGCCGCGGCGCGCGCGATCCTGGCCAACCGGCGCAGGTCCACCGCGCGATCGCCGTCGCGCAGCACGCAGTCGGCATAGCCCGGCCCCAGGTCGGCTTCGTCGGGCCCCGGGACCGTGACCACGCGGACGCCGTCCGCGACCAGCGCCTGCGACAGGTCCGCGAACCGCGGCCAGCACTTGTGGGTATTCCGCGCCGAGGCGCCGGGCAGCAGCAGCACGAACGGCTCGGCAACATCGATGCCCGCGTGTTGCAGCAGCGCGGAAGCATCGGTCGCGATCCACGCGGGCGTCGGGCGCGGGGTGTGGCGCACGGGCACGCCCGCGGCCGCGAGCTGGCGCGCGTGCAGCGCAGGCACGCCGCTGCCGTCGCGCGGCGCATTCCGCGCCATCGTCGACCAGCGCGGGGC
>JAEWNA010000255.1 GCA_023392975.1 Pseudomonadota bacterium
CGGCATGGGCACGCTGATGTACGACCGCCTGCATCCGGGCCAGCTCACCGGACTGATCCTGCTCGCCCCCTACCTCGGCGAAGGCGCGGCGCCAGAGTCGGTCGCCGAGGCGGGCGGGCTGTCGCGATGGACGCCCTCCGGGACCGCCGGCCTGCCCGAACGCAATGCGTGGCAGTACGACCTCTGGCGGCACCTGCACGCGATCGCCGGCGACCCCGCCGCGGCGCGGCGCGTCTGGCTGGCCTACGGCCGCGAGGATCGCCTGCGTCCTGCGATCGAACTGTTCGCGCCTGCGCTGCCGCCGGACCACGTGCTCGTGCGCGATGGCGGCCACCAGTGGCGGGTGTGGACGCCGGCGATGGAAGCGGTACTGCGGCGGATCGACGACGCGCGCGACGCAGCTCATGCCTCGCCGTAGTGCAGCCAGATCCGGGCGCGCGCCTCGTTGTCGAACACGCGGCAGTCGTAGCCGCGCTCGCGGCCGAGGATCTCGCCCAGTTCCATCCGGCTGACCGCGGTGCCGCGGGCATCGACATAGGCCAGCCGCGCCTGCGCCAATCCCCCGCCCTCGACCGCATCGAACATCCGCCGGAATTGCGTCTCCGGCGGCACCACGCCCTGGGTGTGGTCGAGCACCAGCACCTGGCGCAGCCCGGTGCGCTTCGCTTCGGCGCCGATGCGCAGGAAGATCTCGATCAAGGGCTCGACCGCATCGATCCGCCCGGTGATCGTCGCCACCAGCGCGCTGCTGTCCGTCGCGATCGACAGCGCGTAGCCGGGCGCGTCGGGGACGATGAATTCGCCGGGAGCCGGGTCGTCGTTCATGGCCGCCTGCCGGTCACCCCAGTGCGGCTTCGATGTCCTTGGCCAGCGATTCGGGGGTGTCGGTGGGCGCGTAGCGCTTGATGACCTTGCCGTCGCGGCCGACCAGGAACTTGCTGAAGTTCCACTTGATGGCGCCGATGCCGAGCAGCCCGCTCTTCTGCTCCTTGAGCCAGGCCCACAGCGGGTGCGCCTTGCCGCCGTTGACGTCGACCTTGGCGAACATCGGGAAATCGACGTCGTAGGTCAGCGAGCAGAAATTGCGGATCTCGGCCTCGTCGCCCGGCTCCTGGTGGCCGAACTGGTCGCACGGGAAGCCGAGGATCACCAGCCCGCGATCGCGATAGGTCTCCCACAGCTTCTGCAGGCCTGCGTACTGCGGCGTGAAGCCGCACTTCGAGGCGACGTTCACCACCAGCAGCACCTTGCCGCTGTAATCGGACAGGGACTGGTCGTGGCCGTCGATGTCGACGGCGGAAAAGTCGTAGGCGGTCTTCATCGGCAACGCTCCGGGATGGCGGCGGGAGGATCGTCCGGGCGGGCCGGCTCAGGGCGCGGCGTCGCCGGCGGCGACGGCCTTGACCGGCTCGGCGAACGGTTCGATGCCGAGTGCGCGATCGATCTCCGCGGGATAGTAGGCCTCGCCGTTCTTGATGACGAGCGCGACCCGTCGCAGATCGCCGATGTCGACCGTCGGATCCCCATCGAACAGCACCAGGTCCGCGCGCTTGCCGACCGCGACGGTGCCGCGGTCGTTGAGCGTGCGCGAATACTTCGCGGCGTTGAGCGTGGCGATCTGCAGCGCCTGCGAGGGCGTCATGCCGGCCTGCACGTACAGCGCCAGTTCGCGCTGCAGGGTGAAGCCGGGCGTCGCGTCCGTGCCCGCGAGGATCGGGACGCCCGCGCGGTACATGCGGCCGACGAACTCCACCATCTTGTCGTAGGACTTGCGGTAGCGCGCGGCGGTGGCGTCGTCGGGGATGTCGAATTCCGCCGTCTTCAGCCCGCGGCGCACGTCCGGCGGCAGGTGGTCGGCAACCGCGGCGTAGGCCTGCGACAGTTCGCCGGGGCGCTGGCGGATGAAATCGAAGGTCGCGAGGGTCGGATCGATCGCGATCTGGTCGCGCGCCAACCGGGCGATGAAGTCCTGCACCGGCTTCGCATCGAAGTCCATGCCCGCGACCTCGCGCGCCGGCAGGTAGAAGCGCTCCAGCGTGCGGGTGTCGGTGTCGTCCTTCACCAGGAAGTTCAGCAGCACCTGGTTGATGTGCTGGATCTCGTCGTAGCCGGCGTCAAGCGCGTCCTGCGCGCGCAGGAACACCGGGATGTGCCCGCTCACGCGCAGGTCGCGGCTGTGCGCGTAGGCGACCGTCTCGCGCAGGATGTCCTTCGGGAAGGAGTTGTAGATCTTGATCTGCGGATAGCCGTGGATCGCGTACCAGTCGATCGCGCGCTTGGCGCCGTCGAAGTCGGAGATCACGAAGCCGTTGCGCGCCGACATCGGGCTTTCGCCCTCGATGAAGCCGGCCGGCACGATCGACGGCGACAGCACCCGCCCCTCCCGCTCGTCGGCGATCAGCTGCTGCAGGGTCGCGTTGTCGTTGCCCATGTCGCGGACCGTGGTCACCCCGGCGGCGAGGTGCAGCCCGCCCTGCCACGCACTGGTGTGGCCGTGCATGTCGAACAGGCCCGGGGTCAGCACGCGTCCGCCGGCGTCGATGGTCTGCTCGACCGCGGCCTTTTCCTGATTGGCACCGGAGATCGAGACGATCCGGCCGTTCGCGATCAGCAGGTCGGACGCCGGCCCGAGGGTCGCGCTCTCGCTGTCGAACACGCGGGCGTTGCGGATCAGGGTCGTGCCGCGCAGCGGATGCGCGAGCGTGTCGCGCAGTTCGGTCAGCGCGTCGGCCTCGGCCTGCTTCTGCCGGTCCTGGAGGCGATCGGCGTCCGCTTCCCAGCCTTCCTCGATCAACTGCAGGAAGCCGGGCACCACGAGGGCGAAGAACCGCGGGCTGGCATCGGCCGTCATCCACACGAACGCCGGGGTGAAGCCGACGCCGGTCACGCGCAGCAACTGGACCGGCTGCTGCCGGCCGTCACGCGCCAGCGCAATCTTCGCGACCGGCGTCGCGGACAGCGTGCCGCCGGGAATCAGCGGCAGGCGGCCGTCGCTGCGCGCGAGCAGCGCCGCCACCACCGCGGCGGTGCTCTGCGGCGTGCCGCCCAGCGCCCAGTAGGCGGCCCCATCGGACACCGGCTGCTCGCCTTCGTCCGACGTCGATTTCCAGTGCGCGACGCCGTTCTCGACGCGGAAGGTCTCGTCGACCGGCGCGCCGAACGTGGACGTCCCCTTGACCGCGTAGGTCGCGAAGGTGCCGTCGGCGGCGAGGGTATAGTCTTCCTTCAACTCGGGGCCGCGACCGTTGTCCTTGAAGACGAAGTCGACGTGGACGCCACCGTCGTCGGCGCGTTCGACGATCTGGTGGCCGGCCTGCTTGCCGCCATCGACCAGCACCGTGTACCGCAGCGTGTCCGCGGCGCGCACTGCGAAGGGCGACAAGGCCGATGCGAGGAGCAGGCCGATGAGAGCGGGACGCACCATGTCGTTCTCCTTTCCGAAAGGGTTGGCCGCACGGGAAGGTCCGGAGTCTAGCCGTTTCGCCTGCCTGCGGCGCGTGCCGCGACCGCCGGCGGACGCGGGGCTTGACCCCGACGCGGCGTCAGGCCCGAGGATGCCGCCCGCATCGAACCGACAGGATCCTTTCCGCCATGCCCTCCCGTGAACGCACCGTCGGCCGGATCGCGGCCATCACCGGCCTCACCGTCCGCGCCCTGCACCACTACGACACGATCGGGCTGGTCTCGCCGTCGTGCCGCAGCGCGGCAGGCTACCGGCTCTACGGCGACGAGGACCTCCGTCGCCTGCAGCAGGTGCTGGTGCTCCGCGAACTGGGCTTCGGCCTCGACGCGGTGCGGGCGCTGATCGACGCGCCTGCCGACCGACGCCGCGACGCGCTGATCCAACGGCGGGCGGAGGTCGAAGGCGAGCGCCGCCATGCGGACGCGGTCCTGCGGGCGATCGATGCGACCCTTCACGTTCTCGAGGCAGACACCATCATGACGACCGAATCCCTGTTCGAAGGCTGCGACGCGTTCCGCAACGGCGAGTACGCGGAGGAAGCCGAACGCCGCTGGGGCGACACCGACGCCTGGAAGACCTCGCGCGAACACACCGCGCGCTATACGCAGGAAGACTGGACGCGGATCCACGGCGAAAGCGAAGCGCTCTCCGCCGGATTCCTGGCCGCGATGCAGGCGGGCGAACCCGCCGACGGCGCGCGTGCGATGGCGATCGCCGA
>JAEWNA010000326.1 GCA_023392975.1 Pseudomonadota bacterium
GCGACACCACCGTCGGCGCGACGTCGGTCGGGGGCGTGGCGTATCCTCGCGGGCGGCGACGGGGCGGCATGCGATCAGCTTGGCCGCTGGCCCTTGCCCTCGCAAGCCGGCGTTCGCATGCCGGCCCCGCAAGCCGGCCCGGCATGCGCGCCGCGCGCATGCGCCCGCACACCTCGCCGCATTCCCGCTTTTTCCGGAGCGCCGCATGACCGATGACCTCCACGACGCGTCCCTGCGCGCGCTCGAAGCCGAACTGCTGGCGATGCCGCCGGTGGCGGCGCTGGGGCTGCGCGTCGGCGCCGACGAGGGCGAGGCCGACGAGGGCGACGGCCGCCTGTGCCTGCGCGCACCGCTGGCTGCCAACGTCAACGACAAGGGCTGTGCCTTCGGCGGCAGCCTGACCTCGCTGATGACGCTGGCCGGCTGGGGCCTGATCGTCCGGCGCCTGGCGGCGGCGGGCCTGGACGCCGAGGTCTACGTCGCCGCCAGCGAGGTGCGCTATCGCGCCCCGCTGTACGCCGACCTGGTGGCCGTGGCCGTCCCCGCCGAAGGCGAATCCTGGGACGCCTTCCTTGCCGCCCTGCGCGACACCGGCAAGGCCCGGTTCGCGATCGCGGCGCACGTCCCGCTGCCTGAAGGCGGGGTGGCTGCGGAGTGCCTGGGGCGCTATGTCGCGATGCGCAGGGGGTAGGATGCCGACTGCTCCCGCCGCCGACCCCCGGATGCCGATGCCTCGTTCCGACCTCCGCCGCCCGCGTCCCGTCCTCCGCGCCTTCGCCCACGGCCTGCTCGTCCTGATGCTGGTGGCGCTGGCCGGCAACGCCTTCGCCGGCAAGAAGAGCGACCTGCTCAACCGGAACCAGTACGCCTACTCCGCGGCGATCCGCTGGGGCGATTTCGAGGGCGCCAGCAGCATGGTCGACCCCAAGGTCCGCAAGGACCATCCGCTGACCGACGTCGACTTCTCCCGCTACGCCCAGATCCAGGTCACCGCCTACCGCGACCTGGCGACGATGCCCGGCCCAGACGACACGGTGCTGCGGGAGATCCAGATCGAGCTGGTCAACCGCAACACGCTCAGCGAACGCAAGATGCGCTACACCGAGGTCTGGCGCTACGACCCCGAGACCAAGAACTGGTGGATCGGCGGGCTGCCGGATTTCTGGCAGGGCCAGTGACCGTCTCGCCGGGCGCCCGCCCGGCGCTTTGCCAGCCGCGCCGCCGCGGGCGACAATGCCGCCCCCGCGCGGCTGGCCGCGCACCCGTTCGCGCCTCCGGATCCCGCCGCTCGTGACCTCCCAGGAACTTTGGGCCTTCGCCGCCCGCAACCCCGTCTACAGCATCGCCTTCGTCGGCCTGACGGCGGCCATCATCGCCAACGAGGTCGCGCGGCTGTTCCGCGGCTACAAGGCGCTGGCGCCGTCCCAGATCACCGCGCTGATCAACCAGGAGAACGCGCTGGTCGTCGACCTGCGCGCCGCCGGGGATTTCCAGGCCGGCCACATCGCCGGGTCGAAGAACGTGCAGATGGCCCAGTTCGACCCCGAGAACAAGCAGCTGGCGCCGGCCCGGGCGCTGCCGGTCGTGCTGGTCTGCCAGAACGGCGTCACCGTCAACGGCGCCGCCAAGCGGTTGAAGAAGGCCGGGTTCGAGCGCGTGCACATCCTCGAGGGCGGCATCACCGCCTGGCGCCAGGCCGACCTGCCGCTGGTCAAGGGCAAGGCCTGAGCCGCGCCGGGATTGCAATCCCGGCCCCGGGCGCCCACATCCCCTCGGCCCGCCGGCGCGCCTGCCGCCGCGGCCGTCGACCCGGAGGTCCCTCCGGGGCATGCGTGCCATAATTGACCTCTTTTCCGCGATTCGAACCCTCAGGAGCACCCGCCATGTCCGAACCCGTCGCCAACGGCGCCGCCGCCGAAGCCAACGGCCCGACCTTCAGCGTCGAGAAGATCTACGTCAAGGATGTCTCGTTCGAGGCCCCGGGCGCCCCGCAGGTGTTCAACGAGCAGGGCCAGCCGGCGCTCGAGATGAACCTGAACCAGCGCGTCCAGCGTCTGGCCGACAACCTGTTCGAGGTCGAACTGGGCGTGACCCTGACCTGCAAGCTCGCCGACAAGACCGTGTACCTGGCCGAAGTGCGCCAGGCCGGCCTGTTCGGCCTGGGCGGCTTCGACGACCAGAACCTCGACGCCATGCTCGGCATCCACTGCCCGACCGTCCTGTATCCGTACGCCCGCCAGACCATCAGCGACCTGATCACGGCCGGCGGCTTCCCGCCGTTCCTGCTGCAGCCGATCAACTTCGAAGGCCTGTACGCCGAAGGCCTGCGCCAGCGCGCCGCCCAGCAGGGCACCGGCCTGGCCGGTGCCGAGACCGCCGGCAACGCCTGATCGCCGGCCTCAGGCCACGCGCATGACCGATCGTGTCGATGCGGCCCCGGCCGTCGCCGTCCTCGGCGCCGGCTCGTGGGGCACGGCCCTGGCGGCGCTGATCGCCCGCCATGGCCATCCCGTGACGCTGTGGGGCCGCGACGCCGCGACCCTCGCGGCGATCGACGGCCGACATGAAAACCCCCGCTACCTGCCGGGGATTCCGCTGCCCGACACCCTGCGTGCCACCACCGACCTCGCCACGGCCCTCGCCGGCTGCGACCTGGTGCTGGTGGCGGTGCCGTCGCACGCCTTCGCCGAGACCTTGCGCCTGCTGGCGCCGCGGCGCCCCGCGCACGCGGGCGTGTCGTGGGCGACCAAGGGCTTCGAGCCCGGGTCCGGGCGTTTCCTGCACGAGGTCGCCGGCGAACTGCTGCCCGACGGCGTGCCGCTGGCGGTGGTCACGGGCCCTTCGTTCGCCAAGGAAGTCGCGCAGGGCCTGCCGACCGCGCTGACTGTGCATTCCGACGATGCCGGCTTCGCCCAGCAGGTCGCCGATGTCCTGCACGGGCCGTCGTTCCGCGCCTACACCGGCGATGACATGCTGGGCGCCGAGCTCGGCGGGGCGATGAAGAACGTCCTGGCGGTCGCCACCGGCGTCGCCGACGGCATGTCGCTGGGGCTCAACGCCCGCGCCGGATTGATCACCCGCGGCCTCAACGAGATGCTGCGCCTGAACCTCGCCATCGGCGGCAAGGCCGAGACCCTGATGGGCCTCGCCGGCCTCGGCGACCTGGTGCTGACCTGCACCGGCGACCTGTCGCGCAATCGCCGCCTCGGGCTCGCGCTCGGCCGCGGCCAGTCCATCGACGAGGCCGTGCGCGCGATCGGCCAGGTGGTCGAGTCGATCCAGACCGCCGAGGAAGTGATGCGCCAGGCCGGCCGCCACGGCGTCGAACTGCCGATCTCCTCCAACGTCCGCGACGTGCTCAAGGGCGAGATCAACCCGGGCGAAGGGCTCAAGCGGCTGATGGCGCGCGAGCAGAAGCCGGAATACCCGCACGGCCTGTTCGGCGACCACTGAGTCCCGTCGGCCGGTCCGCGACTCCAACGAAAAAGCCCGGCGATGCCGGGCTTTTTCGCGTGCGTCGGGATGGCGCGGATCAGAAGCTTGCGCGCACGCCGAGCATGTACTGCGAGGTGAGATCGCCGAATTCGCCTTCGCCGACGATGCCCCAGGTCTCGTTGATGATGAACTGGGCGCCGATCGTGCCGCTGAACTCGCTGTCGTAGTCGCTGCCGTTGACGTAGTTGGCCTTGATCCAGCCTTCGAAGTTGTTGCCGATGGCGCTGCGCAGGCCGGCCGAGACCTTGATGCCGTCGAAATTGTCGCGGTAGGCCGACGAATCCAGTTCGGTGTGCTGGAAGCCGCCCTCGGCGAAGAAATCGGCGTTGTCGAAGACCGTGTGTCGGTAGCCGAGGCCGATGTTCGACTGGCGGGCATTGATGTTGGTCGGCAGGTCGCTGTTCCGCGTCCAGGCGTAGCCGCCGAAGATGTAGAGGTCGTCGGTCATCTCGATCGAGGTGCGCACGGCGGCGCCGTCGAAATCGAAGCTGTCGTTCCCCAGGTTCGGGGTGTCGACGACGATGCGCTGGAAGCCGCCTTCGACGTAGGTATAACCGCCGAGGCTGTCCCTGGCGGACGCCGCGAACGGCAGACTGGCCAGCACGAGCGCGGCCGCAAGATGCTTCTTCATGAATCTCCCCATTGCCGTGGCGTTGCCGTCGGCGTCGCCGGTAGTGTCGGTGGTCGGGCGTCCGGCGGACGCCGGGCGCGGTCTGCCAGTGTACCCAAGGCCGCGGCGTCGCGCAGCCGACGCCCGGATCGCCCCGCCCGGCTCCGGAAACGCGAACGCCCGGCCGGGGCCGGGCGTCGCGGGCGGATCGGGGTCGAGCCGACCCCGGTCGCGGGTCAGAAGCTGGCGCGCACGCCGACCTGCCAGGTGTCGGCATCGGCGTCGAGGAAGTTGTATTCCTTGAAGTGGTACTGGCCGTAGATGCCCCACATGTCGTTGAACTTGACCAGGCCGTTGAGGTTCACGCCGACGACGTCGTCGAAGTTCTCGACGCCCGTCCAGGTCAGCTTGGCGCCCAGTTCGACGTGCTCGCCCACCGCCGAACGCACGCCGACCGCGGCGCGGTAGCCGTCGTTGTGGTAGCTGGTGCCGCCGAAACGGCTGTTCAGGCCGATGTAGCTGATTTCGGTCACCAGGTCGGTGCCCTCGGCCAGCGCGTGGTGGTAGCCGCCGGTCAATTCCCACGGCGCGATGTCGTCGCCGTGCAGGCTTTCCTTGTGCACCCCGACCGCGCCGTAGAAGGCGTCGCCGAAGCCGCCCTGGGCCTTCACGGCGTAGCCGTCGGCCTTGACGCTGTCGCCCGAGTCGCTGAATTCGGTCTTGCTGTAGCCCAGTTCGACGAAGCTGTAATGCAGTTCGGCGGCATTGGCAGCGAAAGGCGCGGACGCCAGCAGCGCCAGCGCAAGATACTTCTTCATGTAAACCCCTGATCCGATTTAAGTTTTGAATGGAGCCGCCAGCGGCGGACGGGGCATCTTAATGAAATATTGACGTTTGGCAAGCGTCTGGCCCGAACCCCGGGATCCGGGCCACAAGCCGGCCACAAGAAAGCCCGGCTTGCGCCGGGCTTCCAGGTCGCGACCGGGAGAGGTCGATCGCGAGAACGGCGTGGAAAGGGCACGCCTGCCCTGCACGGGATCCGTGCGGCCGCGGGGGCGGCCGATGGCTTACCAGCTGAAGCGCGGGCCGACGAACCACTGGGCGTCGCCGTTGGCGAACTTGACGTCGCCGTTCAGGCCCCAGTTCTCGTTGAACTTCACGTTCGCGCCCAGGCGGCCGTAGAAGTCGCCGTCGACCTTCTCGTAGTCGCCGTAGCCGGCCATGGCGTAGCCCTCGAACTTCGGCGCCAGCGCGGCGCGGACGCCGACCTCGGCGCTGTAGCCGTCGAGCTTGGCGCCGGCACCGGCGTCCAGCTTCTCGTAGGCGACGCGGGTGACCAGGTCGACCTTGTCGCTCAGGCCGTAGTTGTAGCCGGCGCCGAGCTGCCACTGGTCGACGTCGATGCTGGTGTGGTCGATCTTCTGGGTGGTGTAGCCGCCGAAAATGTGGAAGTTCGGGTGCACGGCCACGGAACCGTTGACGCCCCAGCCGTCGGCGTCGGGCACGCCGTCGTTGTTGTTGGTGGCGACGTAACCGCCCTCGACGTAGTTGTAGGACACGCCCTCGGCCGCGGAGGCGGCGAACGGCAGGGCGGCGAGCAGGGTCAGGGCGAGGAGAGTGCGCTTCATGAGGTGAACCTCTGTGGTTGTTATTGGAGCCGGTGCGGGAGAGATGACGTGGGGCCGCTCCGGTGAAGCGCATTCTCGATATTTGCGCGTAACGAAACCTTAATACTGAACCGGTCGGTTCGGGAACTTTCGCGAAGCGTTCAGGCAGGGTGCCCGGTCGCAGTCCCTGCGACGTATCTGGCCGACGATGTCGATGTGGCCGTTGTCTGAAGTTGCATTGCAACATTGCATCGGCAAGACTTGGCCGCGCACTGCAAGGACAGGCCTCACAAATCGAGTGCAAAGGCCAAGGATCGTGGCCTTTGCGCCTTCGATGAACGCATGGAATCGCCCTCGAAAGCGGAGGGCCGCTCGCGTTTTTCTTCCCCCAACGAAGACGGTGAACGACATGGACAGTCGCGGTACGGACGCCCACCTCACGGCAGACACGCACGTCGCCACGCTCCCGGCCCGGGAGGACGCGAGCGAACGCGCCTTCCTCGAATTGCTGCGCAGGCACCTTGATCGCGGGGTCCTGCACGTGCTCAGCGGCGGCCGTCGCCACACCGTCGGCCGCGACGCGGGCGTCGGCGAATGCACGTTGCGCATCCACGCACCGGGCTTCTTCCGGCGGGTCCTCGCCCAGGGCAACCTCGGCATGGCCGAGGCGTACATGGACGGCGAGTTCGACGTCGACGATGGCAGGCTCCCCGACCTGCTCAGGCTGCTGCTGATGGCGGGGCTCGAACACAAGATCGGCGGCGATTGGCGCTTCCTGCTGCGCTACGGCGCGATCCTGGTCGGCAATCGCCTGGTCGGGAACACCAGGAGCGTGCGCAAGCACTACGACATCGGCGAAGACGTGTTCGACAGCTTCCTGACCGATCGTTACCAGGTCTACTCCTGCGGCTACGCGCATTCGGCGGACGACGACGCCGACACGCTGCAGCAGCAGAAGCTGGAGCGGATCTGCCGCAAGCTGGAGGTCTCGCCCGGCCATCGCATGCTCGACATCGGCTGCGGCAAGGGCGGGCTGCTGATCCACGCCGCCCTGCACCACGGCGCCATCGGTACCGGCGTGACCAACAGTCGCGCCCACTTCGAGCGCGCGCAGGAAAACGCCAGGAAGTACGGCGTCGCCGATCGCGTCGGTTTCCTGCTGGACGACTACAACAAGGTCGAGGGCTCGTTCGACCGCATCGTCAGCGTCGGCATGCTCGAACACCTGCAGGAAAAGGAATACGCGCGCTACTTCCGCAAGATCGCCGGCGCGCTCGCCCCGGGCGGCCGCGGCCTGGTGCATGCGGTGGGCTGCAACACGAAGGTCAACAGCCACGATCCGTTCATCCAGAAGTACATCTTCCCGGATTCGGACACGCCCAAGCTGTCCGCGATCTCCGCGCAGCTCGAGAACAACCGCCTCGCGATCCTCGACGTGGAGAACATGATCCGCCACTACGGCGTCACCGCACAGCGCTGGCTGGACGCGTTCCGCGCCAACGCCGACGGACTGGACGCCCGCTACGACCGCAGCCTCAAGCGGATGTGGGAGTACTACCTGTGCTGCTGCGTCGCCGCGGCCCATGCGGGCGAGCAGTCGCTCTACCAGGTGCTGTTCACGAACGACTATCACGCCGACTACCGCTACCAGCGGATCTGAGCGAGGAGGACACGGACATGGAAGCCACGCCGGGAAAAAGCGATTTCATCCGCCTGCGCGAGGAGCTCAACCAGCTCGGCTACAACCGGGCGACGCCGTACGCGATCGTCGCCGAATGGCTGCTGTTCGTCGGCGTGTTCGTGGCCGGTCTGGCGCTGGTGATCGTCCACGACGCCTTCTGGGCGAAGGCCGTCGGCATGGGGCTGATCACGTTCGGCAGCATGGGCATCGCGACCAACGCGCATACCGCGTCGCATCACGCGATCAGTCGCCACAAGTGGCTGAACGACTTCTTCCTGTACTTCGGCTATCCCTTCGTCCACCAGGTCTCGGCCAATTTCTGGCGCAACAAGCACCTGGTGGTGCACCACCCGCATCCGAACGTGGTGGGAGTGGACAAGGATGCCGACCTGGCGCCGTTCTTCGCGCTGGACGAGGCCGAGTACGCACGTGCGAGCGGGTTCCAGCGCTGGTGGTATCGCCACCAGGTCTACTTCCTGCCGATCGTCCTCGTCGGGAATTTCTTCTCGGTGTGCTTCGATGCGTGGACGTTCCTCTTCCGCCGTCTGGCAGCCCCCAGGACCCGCGATGCCGCGCACTGGGCAGACCTGTTCGCGCTCGTCCTGCACTGGGTGGTCTGGATCATCGTCCCGCTGCTGATCTTCGATCCGGTGGACGTGCTCGTGTTCACGCTGGTGCGTTTTGCCATCATGTCCTACGCGATGTTCGCCCTGTTCGCGCCGGCGCACTATCCGGCCGATGCGCAGCTGGTGAGCAGGGAGGCGTTGGGCAAGAATTTCCTGATGCTGCAGACGGCGACCACGATCAATTTCCGCGGCGGTCCCATCGGCCGTCTCCTGTGCGGCGGCGTGGACTACCAGATCGAACACCATCTGTTTCCCACCATCAGTCCGCGCCACTATCGCGAGATGAGCCGGCACGTGAAGGCCTTCTGCGACAGGCACGGCTACCCCTACCGCAGCGAGAGTTGGGGCCGCGCGATCTGGCAGTCGGTGGCGACCTTCCATCGGCCGAAGCCGATCAACGATGGCCTGCCGGCCCGGGCGGTGTTGCCCCCGGCCTCGCCGGACGAATCCGCCGATGCCGCCGTGGACGTGGCGGCATGACAGTGGCCGAGGAGGCCAACGCCGAGCCGACGATCGCGCCCGAGGTATTTCGGGTCGTCGCGCGCGATGGTCGGGCGCTCGCGGCCACGCGCTATCCGGCGGTGGGCGACGGCGACAGGGTCGTGATCATCACCGGCGCGACCGGCGTCAAGCGCGGCTACTACGATCGCTATGCACGCTTCCTCGCGAGCCATGGCATCGAGGTGCTGACGTACGACTATCGCGGGATCGGCGATTCGGTAGCAGGCAGCATCCGCGCAGAGGCCTGCGACATGCGGCAGTGGGGCGAGATCGACGTGGCCAGCATGATCGACGAAGCCGCGCGCCGTCATCCCGGCAAGCGATTGTTCGCGGTCGGGCACAGCGCGGGCGGCCAGATGTTCGGGCTGGCGGACAACAACGATCGCGTCGACGGCATGTTCGGTGTGAGCGCGCAGAGCGGTTACTGGAAGCATTGGGCCGGCCTGCCGCGCTGGCGCCTGGCGCTGCTGTGGCACGTGCTGATGCCGGGGACGGCCTCGGCATTGTCGTACTTCCCCTCGCGCCGGATCGGCTTCGGCGAGGACCTGCCCGGGGGCGTCGCCCGCCAATGGGCGCGCTGGTGCCGGCATCCCGACTACCTGGTGGACCGCGACGGCCGCCCGCTGCGGGAGCATTTCCAGCGCTACCGCGGGCGCATCCGCGCCTGCGTGGTGACCGACGACTGGATGGCGCCACGCGCCGCGGTCGAGGCGCTCGCGGGATTCTTCGACGCGGCGCAGGTCGAGATCGTGTCGCTGGCGCCGGCGGACGTCGGGGCGCGGGCGCTCGGGCACTTCGGTTATTTCCGCGAGGCGGGCCGGCCGGCATGGCAGGAGAGCCTGGCGTGGCTTCGGCAGCCGTGAGCGCCGGGGCGCCGACTCCCGAAGGTGCGAATGCCGAGGGCTACCGCCCGCTGCGGATCCGTGCGGCCGATGACGTCGTCCTGTCCGCCCGGCACTATCCGCCCGGCGATGACGCACCGACGCCGCCAAGGCTGGCGATCTTCCTGGCCGCCACCGGTGCGACCCAGGACCGGTTCGCGCCCTATGCACGGTTCCTGTCGGCGCGTGGCTGGCATGCGCTGACCTTCGATTACCGCAGCATCGGCGAATCGAGGGTGCTGCCGGAACAGACCGGCAAGGTGTCGATGCGCGCCTGGGGGCGCGAGGACCTGTCGGCCATGATCGACTGGGCGGTCGCCACGCTCGGCGATCCGCGGATCGTGCTGGTCACGCACAGCATCGGAGGCCAGGTCGCGCCGCTGGCGCGCAACGTCGCCCGCGTGCGCGCGATGCTCGCCGTCTCGGTGCAGAAGGGCTGGTACCGGCTGTGGCCGACGTGGCGACGGCATGCGGTCCATGGATTCTTCCGCGTCTACATTCCGCTGTTCCTGCGGCTGCGCGGGCATGTGCCGCTGGGGCTGGTCGGGCTCGACCGGCTCGAGCGCGGCGTGGCAGAGGACTACGCGCGCTGGACGCTGCGCCCGGACTATCTCGACGAACGCGGGCAGTCGCTGCACGGGGCATTCGCGGGATTCACCGCGCCGATCCTGTCGCTGAGCTTCGATGACGATGCCACCTACGCGCCGCGCCCGACCGTGGATCGCCTGTTCGACGCGTTCTATCGCAACGCGCCGGTGCTGCGCGCGCACGTGCATCCCGGGCGCTTCGGCGTGAAGTCCCTCGCGCACTCCGGATTCTTCGATCCCGCCGTCTGCCCGCCCGCGTTCTGGGACGAGACCGAGGCCTGGCTGCGAGCCATGGCGGACGGCGTGCCGTCACATGCCTTCGCATTTTCCGCCCTGCCGGCAGAACCCATGGCGCGCGATGCCGCTGCGGCGCCCGCGCCGGCGGCGCTGCCGGTGCCGGGCAGCTGAGATGGTGGCGGCATTCGATGCGCATGCGTTCGGGCGCCTGCTGTGGCGCGGACGACGCGCGCGTTTGCTCAGGCTGCGCGACGGCCTGCCCGGTGGCTTCATCGATACCGGCCTGGCCGATGTGCGCGTGCTCGACGTGCCCGGCCCGGGCGCCGATGCGCCGACGCTGGTGATCGTGCCCGACCCGCCGAACGTCGTCGAACACTGCCTGCCGATGGTCGAGGCGTTTTCGCCGCGGGCGCGGGTGGTGGTGTTCGAGCTGCCCGGGTTCGGGCATTCGTATCCGCACGCCGGCTACCGCTTCGACATCGCCGGCCAGGCCGATGCGTTCGAATCGCTGTTCGAGCGGCTCGGGATCCGCGATGCCGTGCTCGACATGTCTTGCCTGGGCGCCTACATGGGCCTGGCGTTCGCGCGGGCGTATCCGCACCGCGTGCGCCGGCTGTCGCTGCAGCAGGTGCCCGCGTTCCACGAGGCGCAGGCATGGGCGCGCCGCGCCGACGTCGGCGGCCTCATCCGTACGCCCTGGGTCGGGCAGTTGCTGATGCGCGGGTTGTATCGCGTCGTCGCCCGCCACTGGTATCACGCCGCGCTGCCGGAAGGGCACACGGCGCAACGGCATGCCGAATACGCCGATCCGACCTTCGCGGCGCTCGATCGCGGCGGGTGCTTCTGTCTCGCGGACGCCTACCAGCGCCTGCTCGGAGAGCAGGGGTTGCCGCTGGCGGGCATCGCGCAGCCGGTCAGCGTGGTCTGGGGCGGCGCCGATCGCACCCACGCGCTGACCTCGCACGCATCGGTGCTGCAGGACCTGCCGCGCGCCGAGTTCGTCGAATTCCCCGACTGCGGCCATTTCCCGGCACTGGAAGCGCCGGAGCGGTACTACCCGCTGGTGCAGCGGGCGCTGGACGGCGCCTGAATCACGGCGCCTGAACCCCCCAGCCTGACGGCCGCGGCCGGCATCACCGTCCGCATCCGGCGCCCCGTCTTCGCTCAGTCGAAGTCCTGCAATGCGATCGCCACCGCATCGGGGTCGCCGGCCTCGATCGCGCGGGCGACGGCATGGTG
>JAEWNA010000334.1 GCA_023392975.1 Pseudomonadota bacterium
GTGCGCGCCTCGACCACGATCCAGCCGTCGAGGCCGGCATCGTGGCCGCCGGCGGCGGAAGGCGCGACGAAGACGGCATGGTGCGGCGAAGCGCACAGCGCGTCGAGTCGTGCGGCGAGCGTGTCCGTCGACGCGGGATAGCCCCACTCGGCCGCGAGCGCGGCGATCGCCTCGGCGTCGTCCGGTCGCGCGGGTCGCGGCGGGACGCCTGCCATCGGCGCGCTCAGTGCGCCTCGCGCAGCCAGCGCGCGGCGTCCAGCGCGAAGTAGGTGAGGATACCGTCACAGCCGGCGCGCTTGAATGCGACCAGCGCCTCCAGCGCGCAGGCGCGCTCGTCCAGCCAGCCGTTCTGCGCGGCGGCCTTGAGCATCGCGTACTCGCCGCTGACCTGGTAGGCGAAGGTCGGCACGCCGAAGCGGTCCTTCACCCGGCGCACGATGTCCAGGTACGGCAGGCCCGGCTTCACCATGATCATGTCCGCGCCCTCGTCGAGGTCCAGCGCGACTTCGCGCAGGGCCTCGTCGGAGTTGGCCGGGTCCATCTGGTACGAATACTTGTTGCCCTTGCCCAGCGCGCCGGCCGACCCCACGGCGTCGCGGAACGGGCCGTAGAAGCTGCTCGCGTACTTCGCGGCATAGCTGAGGATGCGGGTGTGGATGTGTCCGCCGGCTTCCAGCGCCTCGCGGATCGCGCCGATGCGGCCGTCCATCATGTCGCTGGGGGCGACCACGTCGGCACCGGCACGGGCGTGCGACAGCGCCTGCTGCACCAGCGCTTCGACGGTCTCGTCGTTGATGACGTAGCCGGTGTCGTCGAGCAGCCCGTCCTGGCCGTGGCTGGTGTACGGGTCCAGCGCGACGTCGGTGATCACGCCAAGCTCCGGGAAACGCGCCTTCAGCGCACGCACTGCGCGCTGCATCAGACCCTCGTCGTCCCACGCGGCCACGCCGTCGAGCGACTTGGCCTCCGGTGCGGTCACCGCGAACAGCGCCAGCGCCGGCACACGCAGCTCGGCGGCCTGTTCGCCGACCTTCAGCAGCTCGTCGATCGACAGGCGCTCGATGCCGGGCATCGAGCCCACCGGCGCGCGACCGGGCAGTTCATGGACGAAGACCGGGTAGATGAGATCGTTCGCGGTCAGCACGTGTTCGCGCATGAGCCGGCGCGAGAACTCGCTGCGGCGCATGCGGCGGAGGCGGGTCATGGGATAGGTCATGGCGCGCATGATACGCCCGGCGCACCGGGCGGATTTGAGCCCGCGCAAGACGCTGCGTCGCGCGCGATGCGCGGCCTACAATGCCGCGATGCGACCTTCGCGCCCGCTGCCGCCACTCGCCCGTGCCTGCCTGGGCTTTCTCGCCGCGCTGGCGCTGCTGTGCTGGCTGGGGCCGCTGCTCATCGCCTTCGATCCGCACCGGCCCGACTGGGATGCGCTGTCGGTGGCGCCGGGCGTCGCGGGGCACTGGTTCGGCACCGATGCGATCGGCCGCGACGTGCTGGCGCGCACGCTGGCCGGCGGGCGGCTGTCGCTGACGGTCGGCCTGCTGTCCAGCCTGGTCGCGTTGGGGCTGGGGCTGGGCTTCGGCGCCAGCGCCGGCCTCGCCGGGGGCTGGGTCGAGCGGCTGATGCTGCGCGTGCTCGACATGTTCAGCGCGCTGCCTTTCCTGCTGATCGTGATCCTGCTGCTGACCCTGTTCGAGCGCTCGCTGGGGCTGCTGCTGGCGGCGATCGGCGGCTACGTGTGGATCGATCTCGCGCGGATCATGCGCGCCGAGGCCGCGCGCCTGCGCGAGCAGCCGTTCCTGCTGGCCGCGACCGCGATGGGCGCGAGCTTCGGCCAGCGCCTGCGCTGGCATGCGCTGCCGAACCTCTTGCCGCTGGCGTTCGTCTCGCTGGGGCTGATCCTGCCGCAGGCGATCCTCGTCGAGAGCTTCCTCGGCTTCCTCGGCCTGAGCGTGGACGAACCGTCCGCCAGTTGGGGCACGCTGCTGTCCGAGGGCGTGCAGGAACTCGACAGCGCGCCGTGGACGCTGCTGTTCCCGGCCGGCTTCCTGGTCGCGACGCTGGCGGCGTTCCAGTTCCTCGGCGACGCGTTGCGTGACTGGCTCGACGTGCGCGGCGATGGGCGCATCGAGCCCGAACCCGAGTCGGCGGCCGCATGAGCAGCGCGATCGACCAGGGCCTGCGTGGCGACGCTGCGACGACCGGTGCCGGACGCCGCCGTTCGCCGTCGATGCGTTGCTCGCCCCCCTCCCGACCTCCCCCTGCGCTGCGCGCAAGGGGAGGAGCACCGCTTGCATGGTGGACGGTGCACGGCGCATCGGCGCCCTCCCTTTCGCGAAGCGAAGGGGAGGGTCGGGGAGGGATCGTATGACGACACTGTCTCTGCGCGCGCTCGACGTCTTCGCCGGCGAACGCCGCCTGCTCGGTCCGCTCGATCTCGACCTCGCACCGGGCCGCTGCCTCGGCGTGGTCGGCGAGAGCGGCAGCGGCAAGAGCCTCACCGCGCTGGCGCTGCTCGGCCTGCTGCCCGCGGGCCTGCGCGGCACCGGCACGCTGGTGCATGACGGTGCGACGCTCGCGCTCGGCAGCCGCGCCCACGCCGCGCTGCGCGGCCGCGTGCTGGGCTGGGTGCCGCAGGACCCATTGGCGTCGCTGCATCCGCTGCGCAGCGTCGGCGCGCAACTGCGCGAGACCCTGCGCGCGCACGGTCGTCCGGACGCGGAGGCGCGCGCGCTGCTGGTCCGCGTGCAGCTGCCCGATCCCGACGCCGCGCTGACGCGCTTCCCGCACCAGTTCTCCGGGGGCCAGCGCCAGCGCATCGCGATCGCGCTGGCGCTGTGCAGCGGGCCGAAGCTGCTGATCGCCGACGAACCGACCTCCGCGCTCGACGCGCGCATCGCCCGCGACGTGCTCGACCTGCTCGACGCGCTGCGCCGCGAGGACGGCCTCGGCCTGATGCTGATCAGCCACGACCTGCCGCTGGTCGGCGCCTACGCCGACGAGGTGCTGGTGCTGCGCCGCGGTACGGTGGTCGAACGCGGCGCGACGCGCAGCGTGTTCGATGCCCCGACGCACGCGTACACCTGCGAGCTGCTGGAGGCGGACCGGTTGCCGACCCCTCTCCCCAACCCCTCTCCCGCAGGGGGAGAGGGGCTCGCGTCTGCCGCTTCCGAAGCCGCGGTTCCGCACGTCGCGCTGCCGCACCGGCAGCCGACGCTCTCATCCGCCAAAGCGTCATCGATCGAACCATCACCGGTCGAACCGTCACCAGTCGAGCCAGCACCTGCCGAGCCGCCACCCGGCTCGGCGCTCGCTTCAAGCCCCTCTCCCCTCGTGGGAGAGGGATTGGGGAGAGGGGGCGCCCTTCGCGATGCCGCCCCGCTGCTCCGCGCCGAAGGCATGACCATGCAGTACCCGCGCACGCCGCGGCCAGCGCTCGACGAGGTGTCGCTTGTCCTGCATCGCGGCGAGGGCCTGGCGCTGCTGGGCGAAAGCGGCAGCGGCAAGAGCACGCTCGGCCGCGCGCTGCTGCGCCTGCTGCGCGGCGCGCAGGGCCGCGTATGGCTGGACGGCGAGGACTTCACCGCGCTGTCGGGACGTGCGCTGCGCGATCGCCGCCAGCGCATCGGCGTGGTGTTCCAGGATCCCTACGCCTCGCTCGATCCGCGCATGCGCGTCGCCGACCTCGTCGCCGAGCCGCTGCGCATCCATGCGATCGGCGACGCCGCGTCGCGCGCGGCGAAGGCGCGCGAATTGCTTGCTGCGGTCGGGCTCGATCCCGCACTGGCGACGCGCTGGCCGCACCAGCTCTCCGGCGGCCAGCGCCAGCGCATCGCGATCGCACGCGCGCTGGCCTGCGATCCCGACCTGCTGGTCTGCGACGAAGCGGTGTCGGCACTCGACGCGCACCATCGCCGCGGCGTGCTCGACCTGATGGCGCGGCTGAAACGCGAACGCGGCCTCGCGCTGCTGTTCGTCACCCACGACCTCGCCGCGGCCGCAGCGGTCGCCGAGCGCATCGCGGTGCTGGAAGCGGGGAAGGTCGTCGAACTCGGCGATGCCGCGGACGTGCTCGCGCATCCGCGGCATGCGCATACGCAGGCGCTGGTGGCGGCGCGATCCTTGGCCGGCACGCGTGCGGTCGGGCCGTGACGATCTCAGTGCCGCCACGACTCGTCGATCCGCTCAGCCGATACGAGGATCGCGACGAATTCCAGGTCGGACGCTTGCTGGTCCATGTCCTGCGGGCTGCGGGCGACGATGCCGACGTGGCGCGCGAACGTGCCGAAGGCATGCTGGATGCGCTGCAAGGTGCGTTCCCCGAGGTCTGCACCTTGGCCGGGCAGGCATCGGGCATCGATGGCGCGATCGAATGCATGGGGCTGTGGATCCACGTCGATGGCAGCGCGGATTACGAATGCACGTCGTTCGACGATGGGTGCGAGGAGATCTTCGTGACCGTGCATCGCGATCCGGGCGGTGCATTGCGCGTCGATTCCCTGCGGGATCTGCGCGAAGAGTCGGTCGGGCAATCGCCGCCGCTTTCGTAGGCGCGATGGGAGTCGCGGCCCGGCGCGGCTTCAGGGGCGGCGGCGTTGCCTTGCCGGAAAGGCTTTCCGGTCGCGACTCACGTCGCTCCTACAAAAACCGTAGCCTCGTGCCGTGCGTCAGACGATCCCGCCGCCCAGGCTCAGGCGCACCAGCGCGATGACGATCACGAGGCCGTTGAGCACGAGGCCGGCCTTGGCGCGGCCGTTCTTGCCGCTGGGGGTGAGCAGCACGCCGAGCGCGGCGATGATCGCGCCGACGCCGGCGAACGGGATCCACAGCCAGTTGAGCCAGCCCAGCAGCGGGATCAGGCCGACGAACATCAGGATCATCGCGACGATGCCCCAGAGCAGGCTGATCAGACCCATGGCAGTGTTTCCTCGGTAAGGGCCGCGGAAGCGCGGCCGGCGACTGCAACATGACTGCGCAGGGCCGCGGATTCAAGTGTCGAAAGACAGGCCAGAGCAGCGGTTTTGAAACTTCACCCTTGAAGCGAGATTCGGTTCACGGCTCTGCTTTTGACCTGCCGGGGCCCCTGGTCGCGACGGGCATCGCGGATCAGGCCCGCGAGGGCGCGCGGCAGGAGGCCGCGCGTTTTTCGACCAGCACACGGATGTGCTGTCGAAAAACCCCGCGATGCCCGTGGACCCGACGCGCAGCGTCGGGCGCGGACCGATGGGGTGTGCTTTCTTTGGGACACCCTATTCTTTGCACAAGCAAAGAAAGGTGACTCGCTCGCGGTAGCGAGCGAAACAAGGGAGTAACGGGAAGCCTTCAATGAATGCCTGCTCTCAGGCATGCACGCCGTCGATCTCGACCGCCAGTTCGCGGCGGCAGATCGCGGCGTGCAGCACCACTCGCGGCACGCTGCTGCCGAAGCGGCCGTCGAGCGCGCGGGCGACGACCGGCAGGTCCTCGGCGTCGCGGACGTAGACCTTCAGCCGGGTGCCGCTGCCGAAGCCGGCGGGCAGGCCCGGGGCATGGCGGCGGGCCTCGGCGAGCAGGGCGTCGAAGTTGGCGAAGGTCTCGCCGATCTGCTTGAGCAGTTCGCCGGCGTGCTGCGAGGCGTGGCCGACCACGCTGGCGGTGCCGGAGA
Organism: Pseudomonadota bacterium; assembly: GCA_023392975.1. Lineage (GTDB taxonomy): Bacteria > Pseudomonadota > Gammaproteobacteria > Xanthomonadales > Xanthomonadaceae > Lysobacter_I. The sequence continues at coordinate 5,648 of JAEWNA010000334.1, forward strand.
GCAGCAGCGGCATGGTGCTGCCCGGCGGGGGCAGCATGGCGCGGGCGAAGCTGGGCGATTGCGGGCCGTACTGGCGCGGGTACTTGTAGGCGCTGACCTGGCGCGGGTTCTCCACCGGGGTGCCGCGGCGGTCGGCCGACAGCCAGTACACCTGCAGCGTGCGCCGGCCGTCGCAGCGGCCGATCGCGGTGGCGGCGGGCAGCGCGGTGGTGTCGAACGTGCCCAGGCCGCGGGCGCGGCCGACGCAGAAGCGGCGGTAGCGTTCGGCGTCGCCGTCGCCGAGGGTGATGGCGTCGAGGTAGTTCCACATCCGCAGCAGGTGCGGCGTGCGGCTGCCGGCGACGAACTCGACCATGCGCCGGTAGGCGCGCTCGGCGGCGTCGCTGATGTCGCTGTGGTCGGGATGCTCGCCCGGGGCCTCGTCGATCTCGATCGCGCCGAAGGTCAGGTGGCCGTCGCTGGCCCAGCGCACGATGCCGCGTTCGGCGTCGCCGTCGCGGCCGCAGTCGACCGGGCCAGCGCTGCGCCAGTGCTCGAACGGCGCCACGCCCCAGGGTTGCAGCGGCACCCGCAGGTAGCGCGGGTCGTCGCAGTCCGGGGCGTCGTCGCCGAAGCCGAACACGGCGAGGGTGTCGGGGCCGAGCAGCGCGTCGGGCGAAGGCGCCCGGAGGTAATCGACCGAAAGGGCGAAGGGAGGATGTTGCAGGGGACGACTCATGCGGATTCCCGTGGGGTGTCCCGGAGCGCGGCCGTCCCTGCGGCGTCCGGTTGCAGCGTCTCGCCGCTGAAGCGGGCCCGGCGCTGGCGACGGCGCTGCCACCAGTCGCGCAGCGCCGCCGGCGCCATCGTCGCGGCGGTGAAGCGGTAGATCATGCGGAATGCGCGCAGCCGGCGCACGACGGCGGGGTTGTCGAACACGTCGCCGGCGAGCATCGAGATCACCGCCTGCTCGATCTGCCAGACGTTGCGCGGGTTGGCGAACAGGTGGCGCATCACCGGCGTGGTGAAGCGATAGATGAACCAGGAGAACTCGCGCAGGCCGCGGTCGAAGTCGCGCTTGAGCGTCCGCTGCAGCGCGGCTTCGCGCGCCGGGTCGCGCAGGATCGCGTCGACCATGTGCGCGGCGCGCTCGGCGCTGTGCATCGCCAGGTACACGCCGGAGGAGAAGATCGGGTCGATGAACACGTAGGCGTCGCCGACCGTGGTCCAGCCGGGGCCGGTCATCCGGGTCGAGACGTAGGAATAGTTGCCGGTGGCGTGGACCGGGGCGACGCGCTCGGCGTCGGTCATCCGCTCCCAGACCGTCGGCATGCCGCGCAGGGTGTCGAGCAGGAACGCCTCGCTGTCGCCGCGCCGCCGCTTGAGATGCTCCGGCGAACACACCGCGCCGATGCTCATCACGTCGTCCGGCAGCGGGATCAGCCAGACCCAGCCGTCGGCGAAACGCTCGATGGTGATGTTGCCGGCGTTCTCGCCGTCGCGGCGGCGCACCCCGCGGAAGTGGCTGAACAGCGCGGCCGACTGGTGGCGCGGGTTCTTGCGCTTGAGCTTGAGCCGGTTGCCGAGGAAGGTGTCGCGGCCGCTGGCGTCGATGAGGTAGCGCAGGTCGATGGCGTATTCGGTGCCGTCGGCGGCGCGGGCCTTCGCGCCCTGCGGGCGGCCGTCGGGGCCGAAGTCCACCGCGGTCACGGCGACGCCGTCGCGGGCGTCGACCCCGGCTTCACGGGCGGCATCGAACAGTTCGGCGTCGAACCGGTCCCGACGGACCTGGAAGGCGTGGGTGCAACCGGGCGTCAGCGCGCGGTCGAACCTGAACACGTGGGTGTCGCCCGGCCGGTCGGCCGGCAGCGGGAAATCGGCGCCGATCTTGCGCACCCCGATCGCCGCGATCCGGTCGAGCACGCCCAGGCGCTCCAGGATCGGCAGGTTCATCGGCAGCAGGGATTCGCCGATGTGGAAGCGGGGGTGGCGGTCCTTCTCCAGCAGCAGGACCCGGCGCCCGGCCCTGGCCAGGACGATGGCCGCGGCGCTGCCGGCGGGGCCGCCGCCGATGATCAGGACGTCGCATTCCAGGCGGGCCGGGGACGGTGTCGAAGGCACCATACGGTCGGCAGGGTCGCCGGACGGGACGCTCATGTTCTTCTGGTTCGCAGGCAAGACTGGCATCATAACGCCTGGCGCGCCGCTGCCACCCCCGTCCGGGTGGCGCACAGGCTCCGGCGCGCCGTCCCCCACGGGAGCCACCGCGCTCCGGAGCGTGTGCATCGCGAGGCTTCGCCTGGCCGTCCCCGGATGGCCGGGCGGGGTCGTCCGCGACTCTTTCCGTTTTCGTGACTCTTGATGGTGAGCCATGTCCGAGATGACTTCCGCCGAACGTGAACTGGCGGACCTGCTGGTCGAAAGCCTGAACCTGGACGGCGTGTCCGCCGCCGAGATCGACCCCGAGGCCCCGCTGTTCGGCGCCGGCCTGGGGCTGGACTCGATCGATGCCCTGGAGCTGTCGCTGGCGATCAGCAAGAAATACGGCTTCCAGCTGCGTTCGGACAACGACGACAACCGCCGGATCTTCGGCTCGCTGCGCGCGCTTTCGGCCCACATCGAATCGCAACGCACCGTGTGATCGCCGCGTTCAGGCTGCTGCTGTTGCCCGGCTACGTGCTGCTGGCGCACCTGGCCGGCGCGCGGCAGTCGCCGACGCTGGCCGTCCTCGCGCTGGCGGACCTGGCCCTGCTGGTGTTGATCGAAGGCCTGGTCGCGCGTCGTCCGACGGCCTGGCTGGCGGCGGCGGCGGTCACGGCCGTGCTGGTGCCGCTGGCCGGCTCGTCCTGGGCGCTGACCCCGCTGCTGCTGGTGCCGCCACTGTTCACGGCGCTGATCGCAGGCGGCTTCCTGCGCAGCCTGCGCCCGGGCCGGGTGCCGCTGATCCGCAAGGTGGTGGCGGCGCTGTACGGCACCCCGCCCGACGAGCTGTCGCCGGCGCATCGCGCCTACACCCGGCGCCTGACCCTGGGCTGGGGCCTGATGCTGTCGCTGCTGACCGCCATCAACCTGACCCTGGCGCTGGTCGCCGTGCCGGACGGGCTGCTCGCGCGCGCCGGCGTCGCGGCGCCGTTCACGGTCACCGCCGAACAGGGGTCGCTGGTCGCCAACGTCGCCAACTACGGCCTGCTGGGCGTGTTCGCGCTGATCGAGTACCAGGTGCGCCGGGTGGTCTTCCCGGTGCGTCCGTATCGCAACGCAGCCGAGTTCGTGCGGCGCATGGCCGCGCTGGGCCCGGCCTTCTGGCGCGATTTCTTCCGTTCTGACGATGTCGGCGCGGCGCGCTGACCGCGACGCCCACCGCCAGGAGATCCACCGCCCATGTCCACCGTCGATGCCCGCCTCGAGACCCGCGAACGCCGCGCCGCGCCGTGGACGACCGTCGTCTGGACGGCGTGGAACGCGCTGCAGCTGCTGTTCACGCTGGCCTTCACCGCATCGGCGATCGTCCTCGCGCTGCTGGTACGCCTCGCCACGGGCAGCCCACGCCTGCCGCTGCGCATGGCCGCGCGCTTCTGGGCGCCGGGCCTGATCGGCGGCGCCGGCGCCCGGTTCGCAGTCGAGGGCGCGGACGCCATCGACTGGTCGAAGCCGCGCATGCTGGTCGCCAACCACCAGTCGATCATCGACATCTGCGCGCTGTTCCGCGCGGTGCCGGTGCCGCTGCGGTTCGTGCTCAAGGCGGAAATGGCGCGGGTGCCGTTCGTCGGCCGCTACGCCCGCGCCATGGGCATGGTGTTCATCGAACGCGACAGCCGCCGCGCCGGCGCCAAGCTGCTGCGCGAGGCGGTCGTGCTGCTGCACGACGGCGCCACGCTGGTGGTCTTCCCCGAAGGCACGCGCAGCCGCGACGGCCGGGTCGGGGCGTTCAAGGGCGGCGCGTTCCAGACCGCGATCGACGCCGGCGTCGAAGTCCTGCCGGTGGCGATCGTCGGCGCCGGCGACGTGCTGCCGCCCGAAGGCTTCTTCCGCGTGCGTCCGGGTCCGCTGGTCGTGCGCTTCGGCACGCCGCTGCCG
>JAEWNA010000029.1 GCA_023392975.1 Pseudomonadota bacterium
GACCCCACCCTGCCACCGCCGCCCCGCCCGCGCCCCGGTCCGAAGTCATGGCGCGCGTTCCCGCCCGATCGTGCAAAGCGCGACCCGTTCCGTGGCCCGTCTCATGCGACGAGACGGCAGGCACGGCTCAATCCGCCCATGCAACTGTCCCGCAAACTCGCCGTCCTGGCCGATGCCGCGAAGTACGACGCCTCCTGCGCCTCCAGCGGCGCCGGCGGCCGCAATTCGCTGAAGTCCGGCGGCATCGGCAGCACCGAGGGCATGGGCATCTGCCACTCGTACACGCCGGACGGGCGCTGCGTGTCGCTGCTGAAGATCCTGCTCACGAATTTCTGCATCTACGACTGCGCTTACTGCATCAACCACGCCAGCAGCAACGTGCCGCGTGCGCGGTTCACGCCGGACGAAGGGGTGCGGCTCACGCTCGATTTCTACAAGCGCAACTACATCGAAGGTCTGTTCCTCTCCAGCGGCATCCTCCGCAACGGCGACTACACGATGGAGCAGCTGGTCGAGGTCGCGCGCAGCCTGCGCGAGGACCACCGCTTCGCCGGTTACATCCACCTGAAGACGATCCCGGAGGCCTCACCCGAATTGCTGGCGCTGGCCGGGCGCTACGCCGATCGCCTCAGCATCAACATCGAACTGCCGACCGAGGCCGGATTGAAGGCGCTGGCGCCGGAGAAGCGGCTGCCGGGCATCCGCGCGACGATGGGCACGGTGCACGCGAAGATCGAGGAAACGCTGGACGCACGCAAACCCGCGAAGCCGACCAACGCCACGCCGAAGCGCAAGCGCCCGCCGCGCTATGTGCCGGCCGGGCAGAGCACGCAGATGATCGTCGGTGCCGACGACGCCGACGACCGCTGGCAGGGCCCGGGCTTCACCGTGTGCGACGCGATGGATGCGGAGGGGAATGTGTTCCAGGTGCGGCTGTTCGATTGAATTCGGCTATCAGATGATCATCTTCAGCGGATCAGACCCGGATCCTCTTACATCGAGGAAAACCGCGGGATATGCTCGACAAAAACGGATGATGCGACGATTCGTTCACGGAACAGGGAGAACGCTTCATGTGGATCAAACTGACGGCCGGCCTGCTGCTGGCCCTGCTCGCCCGACCGGCCTTCGCACAGACATCGCCCTGCGAGATGTTGAGCGCTGCGGTCGAGGATCAGATCAAGAAAGCCGCTTCGACGTTCGCGGAAGGCATCACGGACAACAGCGCGCCGCGCGCGACCATGCGCGAGCTCCAGATCGCCAACAGTCTGAGTCTCGTGCGCATCAACCTCGACCTGATGGTTCAGAACAAGTGCCCGGCGAGGAAATCCCCGGTCGACCCGATGATCTATCTCAGTGATGCATTGGCATGTGAAGTCGCGCTGCAGAAAGGAGACAAGGAACCTGCCGTCTGCAAGCGCGACACGTGGCAGAGTCCGCACGCCGCGACGGCATCGCCGAAACCGTGAGATCGGCGATGCCGCAGCCTCCTACGCCAGATACCCCCCATCCACCGTCAGGCACGTGCCGGTGACGTAGCTCGCGGCGGGCGACAGCAGGAACAGCGCGGCCGGGGCGATCTCGTCGGGCTGGGCGCTGCGGCCCATCGGGATCAGCTGCGACATCATCGCCATCAGCTTCGGGTTGCCGGTGATGGCGGAGGCGAATTTCGTGTCGGTGAGGCCCGGCAGCAGCGCGTTGATGCGGATGCCGTGGGCGGCGAGTTCCTTGGCGAAGCCTTCGGTCATGTTGACGATGCCGGCCTTGGTCATCGAGTAGATGCCCTGCCCGTGCGCAGGTCGCTTCGCGTTGACCGACGCGACGTTGACGATGGCGCCGCCGCCGTGATCCTTCATCCGCTTCGCGGCCTGCGCGGTAGTCCAGAAATAGCCGCGCAGGTTCACCTCGACCGTCTTCTCGTAGCTGCCGAGGTCCATGTCGAGCATCGGCCCGAAGTAGGGATTGGCGGCGGCGTTGTTGACCAGCAGCGTGGCGACCTTGCCCTCGGCGTCGAGCGCGGCGAACAGTGCCTCGATCGCGGCGGGATCGCCCACGTGCAGCGCGCGCGCCTCGGAGGAACCGCCGGCGTCGCGGATGGCTGCGGCCACGGCCTCGCAGGCATCGACCTTGCGCGAGGTGCAGACCACGTGCGCGCCGTGCGCGGCGAGCAGGTGGGCGATGGCCTCGCCGATGCCGCGCGAGGCGCCGGTGACGAGGGCGGTGCGGCCGGAGAGGTCGAAGAGCGGATCGTGGGACGACATGCGAGGCTCCATGGCCGGAACCGCCGGCCTGATAAGCTGGGGAGACTACCGCAGGAACCCCCTTCATGACCTCACGTCGCGTCCTCGTCACCGGTGCCGGCAGCGGCCTCGGCCTCGCGCTCGCGCAGCGCTATGCCCGCAGCGGCGCGCGCGTGGCCTGCGTCGATCTGACCGTCGAGCGCGCCGAAGTCGGACGTGCATCGCTGACCGGTGACGGCCACCTCGCACTGGCCGCGGACGTCGGCGACGACGCGGCGATGCAGGCGCTGCACGACGCGGTGATGGCGACCTGGGGCGGCGTCAACGTGCTGGTGAACAACGCCGGCATCGCCTCCGCCGGCGCGCTGGTCGACACCACGATGGACGAGTGGCGGCGGATCCTCGACATCGACCTGCTCGGCGTGGTCCGCGGCTGCCGGCTGTTCCTGCCGCACATGCTCGCCGCCCGCCGCGGACAGGTCGTCAACACTGCCAGTTTCGCCGGCCTCGCCGGTGCGCCGGGCATCATGAGCTACGGCGTGGCCAAGGCCGGCGTGGTCGCATTGTCCGAGCAGCTGCGCGCCGAATTGCACGGGACCGGCGTGTCGGTGAGCGTGCTCTGCCCGGCCTTCTTCCGCACCAACCTGATGGAGACCGCGATCGCCGACGACGCGACGAAGGCGAAGGTGCAGCGCTGGATGGACCGCTCGCCCGACAAGCCCGACGTCGTCGCCGACAAGGTCTTCGCCGCCGCCGAACGCGGCGACTTCCTGATCCTGCCGACGCAGCGCGAGCCCGGCCGCTGGCGGATGAAGCGGTGGTTCCCGGGGCTGTACTTCCGGATGCTGTTGAAGCTGGCGAAACAACGCGCCCGTTGATCGCGCGTCAGCGCTTCTCCCGCATCGCCATCACCACGCCCAGTCCGGCAAGCAGCGACACCGCGGCGGTGCCGCCGTAGCTGAGCAGCGGCATCGGCACGCCGACCACCGGCAGCAGGCCGGAGATCATGCCGCCGTTGACGATGACGTAGACCGAGAACGCCATGCCGAGCGCGCCGGCGAGCAGGCGCGAATAGGTGTCGCGGGCCTCGCTGGCGATCCACAGGCAGCGGCCGACGACGAACAGGTACAGCGCGAGGGTGATCGCGACGCCGGCCCAGCCGAATTCCTCGGACAACACGGCGAAGATGAAGTCGGTGGTGTGCTCGGGCAGGTAGTCGAGGTGCGACTGCGTGCCCTGGCCCCAGCCCTGCCCGGTCCAGTGGCCGGAACCGATCGCGATCTTCGACTGGATGATGTTCCAGCCGGCGCCGAGCGGCTCGTGTTCGGGGTCGCGGAAGGTGAGGATGCGGTCCTTCTGGTACGGACGCAGCATCCAGAACCACTCGATCGGCGCGAAATACGCCAGGCCGGCGGCGATGGTGCCGCCGACGCCGGCCAGCGCGATCAGCCGCCACGACAGGCCGGCGAGGTAGATCACGAACGCGCCGCTGAGCGCGACCAGCATCGCGGTGCCGAAATCCGGCTGCAGCAGGATCAGGACCGTCGGCACCGCGATGATGCCGCCGGCGGCCAGCAGGGTGACGAACCTCGGCGGCATGCGTTGCTGGTGCAGGAACCACGCGACCATCATCGGCAGGCTCAGCTTCAGCACTTCCGACGGCTGGAAATAGAACACGCCGAGGTTGATCCACAGGTTGCCGTGCTTGCCCTGGCCGATCACCAGCACCGCCAGCAGCGGCAGCAGCGACGCGGCGAAGAGCAGCGGCGTCGCGCTGCGCAGCTTCGCCGGCGAGACGCGCGAGACCAGCCACAGCGCAGCGAGGCCGACGCAATAGCGGGCGCCCTGCGCGATCACGAGCTTCGGATTCTCGTTGCCGGCGCTGTAGAGCACGGTCAGGCCGATCGCCATCAGCGCCAGCAGCGCGGCGAGCAGCGGCAGGTCGAGCGTGCGCACGAAGCGTCGCAGCAGGTCCAGCACCCAGCGGAAGAAGGTCTTCATGGCGTCACCACCGGGGGTGTGGCGGCGGGCGTGGTGGTGGCAGGCGCGTCGTCGTCCGGCAGCGAGGGCTCGGCCGGGGCGGGCGCGCCCGGGCCAGCGCCGGGACCAGCGCCGCCCGCGGTCGTCGTGTCCTCGGGCATCGTGCCGAGGAGCCAGGCATCGAGGATCTTGCGCGCAATCGGTGCGGCAGTGCTGGCGCCGAACCCGCCGCCCTCGACCACCACCGCCACTGCGATCGTCGGGGCCTCCGCCGGCGCGTAGGCGACGAACAGCGCGCGATGGCGGAGGTGCATCGGCAGCATGCGCGGGTTGAGGCTGACGTTGCCGCGACGGCTGATGACCTGCGCAGTGCCGGTCTTGGCAGCGATGTGGTAGGTCAGGCCGCCGCTGATGTTGCGCGCAGTGCCGCCCGGACCATGGACGACGCGCATCATGCCCTCGCGCACCACCTGCAGGTGCTCGGCGCTGTCGGTGATCCTGCGCGGCGCCGGCTGCGGCACCATCGTCCACGGCTTGTCGAAGTCCGCGCGCGTTTCCTTCACCAGGTGCGGCGGCCGCAACAGCCCGCCGTTGGCCAGCGCGCCCACGCCCTGCGCCAGCTGCAGCGGCGTGACCTTCCAGAACCCCTGGCCGATCGCGCTGATCACGGTGTCGCCGAGGTACCACGGGCCCTGGCTCTTGGCGTGGGTGCGCTTCCATTCCGGCGACGGCAGGATGCCGCCCGATTCGCCCGCCAGGTCGATGCCGGTCGGCTTGCCGAAGCCGTACGTGTCCATGTAGCGGTCGATCAGGTCGATGCCCATGTCCAGCGACAGTTTGTAGTAGTACGTGTTGACCGAGTCGCCGATCGACTTGCGCATGTCGGTCCAGCCCTCGCCGCGGGCGGCGTCGCGATAGCCGCGTTTCTGGCCGGGGATGTGGAATTCGCCGGACGCGAAGATCCTGTCTTCGGGCGTGCGCTTGCCGCTGTCGAGCGCCGCGAGCGCGAACAGCGGCTTGAGCGTGGACCCGGGCGCGACGCCGCCCAGCACGTTGCGGTTGAACAGCGGCTTCGCCGGATCCTCGGTGAGCAGGCGATATTCGGCGTGCGAGATGCCGTTGACGAACAGGTTGGGATCGAAGCTGGGCACGCTCACCATCGCCAGCACTTCCCCCGTGCGCGGATCGACCGCCACCGCCGAGCCGGTGAGGTCGCCGAAGGCCAGCGTCGCCGCGCGCTGCAGCTCGGCATCGACGCTCAGCCGCAGGTCGGTGCCCGGTTGCGCCGGGATGCGTCCGACCCGGTCGATGATGCGGCCGTCGACGTTCGTCTCGATCTGCTCGTAGCCGATGCGTCCGCGCAGCTGCGCATCGTAGAAACGCTCCAGCCCCGACTTGCCGGTGTGGGTGTAGGCGGCGGTGTCGCCACCCAGCTTCTCCAGGTCGCGCTTGTCGACCCGACCGACGTAGCCGATGACGTGCGCGAACAGGTCGCCGTAGGGATAGCGGCGGGTGAGGTACGGCACCAGCTCGACGCCGGGGTACTTCCAGCGATCGACCGCGAACCGCGCGGCCTCCTCATCGGTGATCTTCAGGCGCAGGGTCACCGGCAGGAAACTGCGGGTGACGTGGCGGGTCTCGTTGAAGCGCTGGATGTCGTCCGGCGTGAGCGCGATGATCTTCGCCAGCGAGGCGACGGTGGCGTCGACATCGCCGGCCTCGGCCGGCACCACGTCCAGCCGGTACGCCGGCACGTTGTCGGCCAGCACCCGGCCCTTGCGGTCGTAGATCAGGCCGCGGGCCGGCACCTCGGGACGCTGCTTGATGCGGTTGGCCTGCGACTTGCGCGCGTAGTCGCTGTGCAGCAGCACCTGCAGCCGGAAATACCAGGCGCCGAGGCCGCCGATCGCCAGCGCCACGCACACGAATCCGAACGCGGCGCGCGCACGGAAGCGCGCCGCGTCCTGCGCCGAGTTGCGGATGTAGCCGCGGATCGCCATCGCCGGCTCAGCGCCTGCGGCCGATGCGCAGGCCGTCGAGCAGCACGAACAGCGGCGGCCACAGCAGCGCGCCGATCAGCGGCGTGAGCCAGTGCTGCCAGGGGTCCTGCCGCAAGCCGAGGACGAAGTGCGTGGCGACGACGATCACCCGGTCGTTGAGCAGCAGGCCGCCGATCGCCAGCGCCTGCTGTGCGGTCGGGAAGAACCGCAGCTGCGGGCGGAAGCGCTGCAGGATGAAGGTGATCACCGACAGCCGCAGCGCCTGCTCGCCGAGCACGCTGCCGAACGCGATGTCGGCGATCAGGCCGATGCCGAAGGCCAGGCCGAGGCCGACGCGGTCCGGGTCCTCCAGCAGCCAGTACGCGAACACCAGCGCCAGCCAGTACGGCCGCAGCGGCAGGACCGCCGCCGGCAGCGGCAACAGGCCCAGCAGCAGCGCGACGAACACGCTGGCCGGGAACAGCCACGGGCGACGGAGGCGGCTCATCGCGACGGCGCCTGCGCGGGCCGGGGTAACGCTGCCGGGGGCGGCACGGGCTTCGTCACGGCGGGCCTGGCCGCAGACGTGTCGGGGTCTGACCCGCTAGGCGGGCGCTTCGGATCGGCGGCCGAAGGCATCGAAGCCGCTGCAGCCGGCGCGACCGGCGGCGGCACGGCACGCAGCAGCAGCACGTCGCGGCCGCGATCGAGCTGCGCCGCGGGCTTGAGGTCGCCGACGAGGAACACGCGGCTCTCGTCGCGACGCAGGCGCACGACGCTGCCGACCGGGAAGCCCGGCGGGAAACGCCCGCCCAGCCCCGAGGTGACGACCTGGTCGCCGACCTTCACGTCGCCGGAGGTCGGGATGTTGGCCAGTTCGATGCGGTCGCCGCGGCCGTAGGCGACCAGGCGGATGCCGTTGCGCGCGATCGTCACCGGCACCGCGTGGTCGGGGTCGGTGAGCAGCAGCACCGTGGCGGTGCTCGGCCGCACTTCGATCACCTGGCCAAGCAGACCGCCGGCGTCGATCACCGGCTGGCCCTGGCGCACGCCCTGGTCGCCGCCGATGTCGAGGATCAGGCGCTGGCGGGTGGGGTCGAGCGCGACATCGAGGATCGGCGCCAGCTGCACGTCGAGGCCGCTGCGCTCGACCGCGCCCAGCAATCCGCGCAGGCGCGCGTTCTCGTCCGCCGCCGCCTGCAGCCGCGCGATCCTGGCACCGCTGATCAGCAGTGCGTTGCGCAGGGTCTGGTTTTCCTGCATCAGCCGGGTGCGGGTCACCGCGTCGTCGCGCACCGTGTCGCCGAGCTTCGCCGGCAGCCCCGCGAGCCGCCACAGCGGCTGCACCAGCAGTTCCAGCTGGCCGCGGATCGACGTCAGCCAGCCGCCGCGATGGTCCGCGACCATCAATCCGACCGCGAGCGCCAATGCGACCAGCAGCCGCAGCGTCCCGGCGATGTCGTCGGAACGCGATGCGGAAGGGCTGGCGTAGGGAGGCACGTCAGGGGATCAGGGCAGAGGGCGCGGCAGGAGGGTTCGGCGCGAAGGAGCGAAACCGGAGCGGATCATGTCGGCGTCTTGTCGCCTCGCGCATCACGCATCGGGGGAGACGGAGGAGGAGGTCGCGGTCCCGGCCAGCCCTCCCCCTCGCCGCCGGCGAAAGGGAGGGAGCGAAGGTCATTCCGGCGAGAAGAACTCGTTGCCGTGCATGTCGACCAGCTCCAGCGCGCGGCCACCGCCGCGGGCCACGCAGGTCAGCGGGTCGTCGGCGACCTGCACGTGCAGGCCGGTTTCCTCGCTGATCAGCTTGTCGAGGTCGCGCAGCAGCGCGCCGCCGCCGGTCAGCACGATGCCGCGTTCGGCGACGTCGGCGCACAGTTCCGGCGGGGTCTGCTCCAGCGCCAGCTTGACCGCGCTGACGATGCCGCCCAGCGGTTCGCGCAGCGCGTCCAGCACTTCGTTGGAGTTGAGCTTGATCACGCGCGGCACGCCTTCGGCGAGATTGCGGCCGGAGACTTCCATCTCCAGCACGTCCTTCTGCGGGTAGGCGCAGCCGATCTCGAGCTTGATGCGCTCGGCGGTGGCCTCGCCGATCAGCGTGCCGTGGGCGCGGCGCACGTAGTTGATGATCGATTCGTCGAAGCGGTCGCCGCCGATGCGCACCGACTGCGCGTAGACGATGCCGTTGAGCGCGATCACCGCGATCTCGGTGGTGCCGCCGCCGATGTCGATGACCATCGAGCCGCGGGCCTCGGTCACCGGCAGGCCGGCGCCGATCGCGGCGGCCATCGGTTCCTCGATCAGGTACACCTCGCGCGCGCCGGCTTCTTCCGCCGATTCCTTGATCGCGCGACGCTCGACGTTCGTCGAGCCGCAGGGCACGCACACCAGCACGCGCGGGCTCGGCTTGAGGAAGCGCGACTTGTGCACCTTCTTGATGAAGTACTTCAGCATCTCCTCGGTGTAGGTGAAGTCGGCGATCACGCCGTCCTTCATCGGACGCACCGTGGTGATGTGGCCCGGCGTGCGGCCGAGCATCTGCTTGGCCTCGGCGCCGACCGCGGCGACCGAGCGGTTGCCGCCGCCGACGCGATCATGGCGCACCGCGACCACGGACGGCTCGTTGAGCACGATGCCCTGGCCGCGTACGAAGATGAGGGTGTTGGCCGTGCCCAGGTCGATGGACAGGTCGTTGGAAAACATGCCGCGGAACTTTTTGAACATCGGATGGCGTGCCGGGGTGGGAGCGAACGGAGGCGGCGAGGGAGGCGCCGGGGACGGAAATCCGCCGGACACCCGGGAAAAACGGGCGCCGACGCGGATTTCGGGGGGCCCGATAGCGTAGCAAAAAAACGCCGCCGGCCGCGGACTTCCGGCGCATTCCGGAAGCGCCGGCACAACTCGCGGGCGTCCCTGCCGTCACCGGCCGCGGCCGCCGCTGGCCTCGGGACCGGGCCGGCCGTACCCTATGCGGCCGGCCGCGCGGCCGGCCCCTCCCTTCCGGACGACGACGACGCGATGGCAGCCCTGATCTGCGGATCCCTGGCCTACGACACCATCATGGTGTTCCCCGACCAGTTCAAGAACCACATCCTCCCGGACAAGGTCCACATCCTGAACGTCTCGTTCCTGGTGCCGCGGATGCGCCGCGAGTTCGGCGGCTGCGCCGGCAACATCGCCTACAACCTGAAGCTGCTGGGCGGGAATCCAGTCCCGATGGCCACCGTCGGCGCCGATTTCGGGCCCTACCGCGAGTGGTTCACGGAGATGGACATCAACCTGGACCACATCAAGGAAATCCCGGAGCTGTTCACGCCCCAGGCCTTCATCACCACCGACCACGACAACAACCAGATCACCGCCTTCCATCCGGGCGCGATGATGCGGTCGTACGAAAACCACGTGAAGGACGTGCCCGACGTCACCTTCGGCATCGTCAGCCCGGACGGCCGCGAGGGCATGCTGCAGAACTCGAAGGAATTCGCCGAGTCCGGCATCCCGTTCATCTTCGACCCCGGCCAGGCCATGCCGCTGTTCAACGGCGAGGAGCTGCGGGCGTTCGTCGAGCAGGCCGACTACGTGACCGTCAACGACTACGAGTCCAACCTGCTGCAGGAGCGCACCGGCTGGAGCGAGGACACGATCGCCGGCAAGGTGAAGGCCTACATCGCCACCCAGGGCCCGCGCGGCGCCCGGATCTTCGCCGGCGGCAAGGTCCACGACATCCCGCCGGCCCACGAGCGCCGGGTCACCGACCCCACCGGCTGCGGCGACGCCTTCCGCGCCGGCCTGATCTTCGGCATCGAGAAGGGCTACGACTGGCCGACCATCGGCCGGATCGGCAACCTGATGGGCGCGCTGAAGGTCGAGCACCCCGGCACCCAGAACCAGCGCTTCGACTACGAGGAGTTCTCCGAGCAGTTCCGGCAACAGTTCGGCTACGCGCTCTGACCGAAGCCCGGGCGAGGACCCGGCGCAACGGTTCGATCCATGCGACCCTCCGGGTTCCGGGGCGCCTCGACGGGGCGCTCCTTCCCCCGCAACGGAGCCCTCGCATGTCGATCGCCTACTGGTGTCTGCTCATCGCCGCCGTCCTGCCCTACGTCCTCGTCACCATCGGGCGCGCCGGCTTCGCCGGCTACGACAACCGCGACCCGCGCGGCTGGAACGCGGCGCAGACCCATCCCCGCGCGCGCCGCATGTATGCGGCGCACCTCAACGCCTTCGAGGCGTTCGCGCCGTTCGCCGCGGGCGTGCTGGCGGCGCAGGCGGCCGGGGTCGATCCCGCCCGCATCGTCCCGCTGTCGATCGCCTTCGTGGTCTGCCGCGTGCTGCACGGCGTGTTCTACCTCACGAACGTGCACGCGCTGCGTTCGCTGGTCTGGTTCGCGGGCTTCGGCTGCGTGCTCGCGCTGCTGGCCCAGGCGGCGATGAAGGCGTCGTGATCGGACGGGAGGACGCGGCCCGGGCGGGGCCGGGGGTCTTTCGATCATCCGGCGCCGGAACGCGGGCATAAAAAAAGAGCGCGCACATGTAGTGCGCGCTCCCGGAGAAGACCATCCTGACGTCACCCGTGCAGGTGCGTTCCCCCCCTTGCAACCTCCGTATTGCAGCCAGCGTCCTTACCGGCTGGGACGAGAATACGCATGCAGATGTCGCTGTGAAGACGGCCACCCGCCGGATCGCGGCCACTTCCGGTGAGCGCACTTCAGCAGATGCGGCTATCTCACTGATTCGCATGCTATCCATGGTGGCATGCCACCAAAAGCGGACAGTATAGGGACAATTTTGATAACCTAGTGAACAAAACTGGCAATTCGCATATCCTCGACGAAAGTGATTGGATAGATCGAAACACCGGCTGTTCGGTGAACTGAATCACAAAAAACCATGCATTCCCAAGACCGCATCCGTCTCGCGCGTCGCCACGCGGGCATGTCGCAGGCCCGTCTGGCCGAAGCGATCGGCGTCCAGCGCAGCGCCGTCAGCCACTGGGAGTCGCCCCAGGGCAAGAACCCCAGCGTCGATCACCTCCGCCAGGTCGCCCTGGTCGCCGGCGTCGCCTTCGAGTGGCTGGCGACCGGCCGCGGCAAGATGCAGCTGTCCGAGGAGGCGGTGCTGGATTCGGTGTCGGCCGCCGACGCGCTGCTGGTCGAGGATCCGCTGGAGTTGCGCCTGGTGCAGGCGTTCCGCGAAGCCTCGCCGCGGACCCGCATCGCGCTGGTCGAGATCGTCGAGGAACTGTCGGCGAAGCGGCTCGGCCGTACCCGCCCCAAGCGCCCCGGCGGCGGCGAGTAGACCGTGACCGACGCGGTCCTGCTGTGCCTGTGCACCTGCCCCGATCGCGACACCGCGCGCGCACTGGCGCGGGCGCTGGTCGAGGCGCGGCTGGCCGCCTGCGTCAACCTGCTGCCCGGCGTGGCATCGGTGTACCGCTGGCAGGGTGCCGTGGAAGAGGCGACCGAGGTCCAGTTGCTGATCAAGACCACGTCCGGACGACTGACGGCACTCGCCGCGCACCTGCGGACGCTGCATCCTTACGAGGTGCCGGAACTGATCGCATTCGAAGCGGTCGGAGGCCTGCCCGACTACCTGCGATGGGTCTCCGCGGAAACCGCCACGACCGCCGCCGACGCCCGAGATCCGGATTGACCCCATGCCTGCGTTCGTTCGCCGCCTGTTCGCCGCCCTCTTCCCGATCCTGACCCTGCTGTCGTTGCTCGTGGTGGCTCCGGCGCGCGCGGTGGACGAATCGGACCTGCTGCCGGTCGACCAGGCCTACGTCCTCACCGCGGAGGCCGCGGGTCCCGATCGCGTGCGGGTGCGCTGGAAGATCGCCGACGGCTACTACCTCTACCGCCACCGCATCGGCGTGACCGCGACCACGCCCGGCGCGGCCAGCGGCGCCTTGCAACTGCCCAAGGGCGCGCCGCACGAGGACGAGTTCTTCGGCAAGACCGAGACCTATCGCGGCGAGTTGGCGGCGATCCTGCCCGACATCACCGGCGCCGCCGGCAGCGTGACGCTGAAGATCAAGTACCAGGGCTGCGCCGACATCGGCGTGTGCTACCCGCCGCAGGTGCGCATGCTGACCGTCGCGCTGCCGGCGGCGAAGGCCGCAGCGCCCGCATCCGATGCCGCGAGCAACGACGACGCATCCTTCAACCCGCTCGCGCGCCTCGGCGCGCCCGCGACCGGGCTGCCGGGCGGGGACAAGGGCGCGCCGCTGCCGGAGGAGCAGGCGTTCGGCTTCGAGGCCATCGCCGGCGACGGCGACACGCTGCTGCTGCGGTTCACGCCGGCGCCCGGCTACTACCTCTATCGCGACAGGACGACGCTGCGCCTCGACGCCGACGGCATCGCGCCCGGCAAGCCGCAGTGGCCGGCCGGCCGTACCCATCGCGACGAGCACTTCGGCGACGTGATCGTCTATTTCCAGCCGGTCGACGTCGCCGTGCCGCTGCTGCGCACGAAGCCCGACGCGCAGAGCGTGACCCTGCGCGCCACGTTTCAGGGCTGCCAGAACGACGGCATCTGCTATCCGCCGATGACCCGCAGCGTGAAGGTCGCGCTGCCGCGCGGCCACGTGCGCAGCGAGGCCGCGCCGGCCGCAGCGGAGGCCGCAGCAACGGCTCCGGCAGCAGCGACGTCGGCCGCCGCGACGACGAGCGATGCGATGCCCGACACCGCCGCGTCGACGACGACCGGTGCCACCGCCTCCGACGCCGGCACGTCCGATGCAGGCGCCGCAGCGGTGCCGCCGGAGGCCGGCGTCGACACGACCGCCGCCGGCCCGACCCTGTTCGGCCTGAAACCGAACCTCGCGCTGGCGCTGTTCGCCGCGCTGCTCGGCGGGTTGATCCTCAACCTGATGCCGTGCGTGCTGCCGGTGCTGTCGATCAAGGTGCTGGCGCTGGTCGAGAGCGGCGAAAGCGCACAGCGTCGACGTGCGCACGCGCTGTGGTACACGGTCGGCGTGCTGGTGGCGTTCGGCGCGCTGGGCGCACTGGCGATGGCGCTGCGCCACGCGGGCGTGGCGCTGGGCTGGGGCTTCCAGCTGCAGCAGCCGCTGGTGGTCGCCGCGCTGGGCCTGCTGATGTTCGTGTTCGGCCTGAGCCTGTCGGGCGTGTGGGAAGTCGGCGGCCGCTGGACCGGCATGGGCCATGGCCTGGCCAGCCGCGGCGGACCGGTCGGCGACTTCTTCACCGGCGCGCTGGCGGTGGTCGTGGCCGCGCCCTGCACCGCGCCGATGATGGGGCCCGCGCTGGGCTGGGCGTTCGCCGCCAGCACCGGCGCCGCGCTGCTGGTGTTCCTGGCGCTGGGGCTGGGGCTGGCGCTGCCGTTCCTGCTGATCGGTTTCGTGCCGGCGCTGGGCCGCCGGCTGCCGCGGCCGGGCGCGTGGATGGACACCTTCAAGCGCGTGCTCGCCTTCCCGATGTATCTCACCGCGCTGTGGCTGGTGTGGGTGCTGGCGAAGCAGCGCGGCGCCGATGCCGTCGGCTGGTGGGGGCTGGCCGCGCTCGCGCTGGCGTTCGCGGCGTGGGCATGGACGCATGCGCGCATGCAGGGCGGCCGCGCGGCGAAAGTCGCAGCATTGCTGGCGATCGTCGCCGCGCTGTGGCCGCTGCGTGCGATCACGACGCTACCGCCGGCTTCCGCCGCGCGCGACACCGCACCGGCATCGACCGACGGCCGCCACGTCGCCTATTCCGCGCAGCGCCTCGCCGACCTGCGTGCGGCCGGCCGCGTGGTGTTCGTGAACATGACCGCCGACTGGTGCGTCACCTGCAAGGCCAACGAGAAGGCGGTGTTCTCGCGCGACGGCTTCCGCGACGCGCTCGAAAACGCCGACGCGGTGTACATGACCGGCGACTGGACCGACGTCGATCCGGAGATCACCGCGTTCCTGCAGCGCTACAAGGCCGTCGGCGTACCGCTGTACGTCGTGTTCCCGCGCGGCGGCGGCGAAGGCACGGTGCTGCCGACGGTGCTGACGCCGGGCATGGCGGAGGATGCGCTGGCGAGGGCGGCAGCGCCGTGATCGATCCCAAGCGCGATCCCGTCGCCTGGGCGATGCTGATGTACGAACTCGAGGATGCGCACGAGCACCTCGGCAATCTCATCCGTGGCATGTGCGCGGACGAAATCGATTTCCGGATCCAGCTCGCCCATGTCTACGCGCATCTCAACCGCGCCTGGAATCTGCGCGACAAGGACGATGCATGGCACGACGCACTGACGGTGACCAATTCCATGCAGAACGAGGAGTACGAAGGCGCGCGCGCAGTCCCGACCGATCTCGAATCGATCGCATGACACCCGCGATGCCGTCCACCACGCCATGAAAACCCGCACCGTCCTGCTCGTCGCGTTCCTCGCCGCACTGCTCGGCGGGGCCGCCGGCGTGGCCGTGTACGGGCCGGGCGCACTGCTGCATACGCGGCTCGGCCAGGCAATGGCGCTGCGCCTGCTCGACAGCAAGGCCCCGCCGCCGCCCGCGGGCGTGACCGTCGCCCGCGAGGGCGATCCGGTGCCGCCGCTGCAGTTGCCCGATCTCGACGGCCGTCCGACCGCGCTGCCCGGCGCCTGGGCCGGCAAGCCGCTGCTGGTCAACGTCTGGGCGACCTGGTGCGCGCCCTGCCTGCACGAACTGCCCGAGCTGCAGCGCTTCGCCGCGGCGCAGGGCGCGGACGGCGTGCAGGTGGTCGGCATCGCCCTCGACGAGCCGGCGCTGGTCCGCGACTTCCTGCAGCGCGTCCCGGTGCGCTACCCGATCCTGATCGATGCGCCCGGCCGCGCCGACGCCGGCGTCGTGCTGGGCAACCCCAAGGGCGTGCTGCCGTACTCGGTGCTGATCGGCGCCGACGGCCGCGTGCAGCGCCGCCGCGTGGGGCCGTTCGAACCCGGCGAACTCGACGGTTTCGTCGCCGACGCGCGCTGAAGCGACCGCGACGGGCAGTTTCGCCCCCCAGCGGCAGTTTCGATGCCGCCCTGCGGCAGGTGTCACGGACCGCCCCCCGGACGCGGTCATGCCTGCCATCGCACAGGCGGGTGGCAAACGTGCTGTTTTTTCGACAATTTCTCATTTGGCGCACCAGAACGTCCGACGAACGGTCGGATCGGCGGACGCTTGGCACGAAGGATGCTTTCCTGAACATGGCGCAACGGTTCTCCGTTGCCCCGTTCCGCGAGGCCGCCATGCCCCGCCCCTTCCGCCCGGTCACCTTCCATGTCCGCGAATACCGTCCCGTTTCCAACCCAGAGTCGCCTGTTCGGCAAGTACTTCGAGTACGGCCGCTACAACGACGTGGTGCGCGCGATGCACGGCATGCTCGCCGGCATCCCGGACGGACACGCCTGCGTGCTGTCGAACACCGAGGGCCACCATCTCGCCCACGCCGCTGCGCCGATGCTCGATGCGCCGCGCCTGGCCGCGGTGGCCAGCGCGCTGGCGAACATGGCCGAGACCCTCACCCGCGACCTCGGCCAGCACGGCTTCACCGACATGACGGTGCAGACCGACGGCGGCCTCGCAGTGGTCCAGCGCGTACCGCGCCCCGGCCAGCAGATGGTGCTGCTGACCGCCGCCGGACACGAATCCAATCCCGGCCTGGTGGCGAGCCTCGCCCGCCACTGCGCCACCACCATCGCGACGCTCTGTTCGGCGTCGTCGGAGCGCTGACCGGAGGCTCCCAGACCCCCGCGGCACGGACGCCACGCTTCCGGACCGCATGTCGCTACCCACCGGCCGCGACGATCCGTACAACCCGTGCAGGGCGACGGCCCCAGGCGGAAACGCCGGGGCCGTACTTTTTTGCGCGATCGTCGGCGAACGGGCGCGATCACGCCGCCAGGGCGCCTGCGGCATTCGAGGCCCGTACCGGCCTCGCCGGACGCACCCGGGTGCCCGCCGCTTCAAGCAAATGCTTGAAATGATCCGAACGTCGTCGATCTGGACAGTACTCCGGCTTTCGCGCAGACTGCCCCTCCGCACGACGGATCGTCTTCGATGGCTCGCATCCTGGTCCTGCACGGCCCCAACCTGAACCTGCTCGGCACCCGCGAGCCGGAGATCTACGGGCACGCGACCCTGGCCGACATCGACGCCGACCTGGCCGAACGCGCGGCCGCCCACGGCCATGCGCTGGAGAGCTTCCAGTCCAACGCCGAGCACGCGCTGGTGGACCGCATCCAGGCCGCCCGCGGCGACATCGACGTCATCCTGATCAATCCGGCCGCCTTCACCCACACCTCCGTGGCGATCCGCGATGCCCTCGCCGCGGTGGACATTCCGTTCTTCGAGGTGCACCTGTCCAATCCGCATCGGCGCGAGCCGTTCCGCCACACCAGTTACTTCACCGACCTCGCGGTCGGGCTGGTCTGCGGCTTCGGCCCGCTGAGCTACGGCCTGGCGCTGGCCGGTGCGATCCGCCATCTCGACAGCCGGCGCACCGACCCATCCCCCTGACCGGCGCCGCCCGCCCGGGCGCCGCGGACCGCGATTCCCCCTTCACTTCAACACCGAGACCCACATGGACCTGCGCAAGATCAAGAAACTCATCGACCTGCTCGAGGAATCGAACCTCGCGGAGATCGAGATCAAGGAAGGCGAGGAATCCGTCCGTCTGGCGCGCGTGCCCAAGGGCGGCGTGGCCATGAGCCTGCCCCCGCCGGCGCCGCTGCACCTCGAACATGCGGCCCGCCCCGCGGCGCCGATGCCGATGGCC
>JAEWNA010000032.1 GCA_023392975.1 Pseudomonadota bacterium
GGCCGGAACAGCACCAGCGCGGCGCCGAACAGCGCCAGTGACAGCGCGGTCCACAGCAGTCGGTTGGCCAGCAGCATGCCGTCGAGCGCAGGCAGCACCGTGTTCATCTCGTCGGCCGACCAGTAGCGCACCGTGCGCGAGAACGCGATCCGCCCCAGCGGCTCCCACAGCGCGACCGCGTTCACGTTGTCCAGGTCGCTGAGCAGCGCCACGCCGACGCCGTACAGCACGAAGAACCCGAGCACGCCGATGTAGACCCAGAGGATGCTGCGGGTCAGCAGCGCCAGCAGCGACAGCAGCGCGGCGCTGAACAGCAGGTTCGGCAGCACGATCACCGCCAGGCTCCACGCATACGGCGCGATCGTCGCCGGGCCGAGGCGCGCGGGGTCCACCCACGGCATGAACTGGGCGAGGAACATGCCGCCGACGATCAGCGCATACACGCACAGGCAGGCGACGACGGCCGCGCCGATCCGCCCGAGCACGAAGTCCCGGCGCCGGATCGGGCTGGCGAAGATCAGCTCGGCGGTGCCGAGTTCGAAATCGCGCAGCAGCGCGGCGTGCACCGACATCGCGACGAACAGCATGCCGATCAGGCTGAACGCCACCGACAGGCCGATGACCACGCGCGGCGCGTTGCGGTGGACGTTGCCGATCGCGCCGCCGACCTGCACGGCGTCGGTGGTCAGCGCGAAGAAGGCCAGCAGCGCGAACAGGGCGCCCAGCAGCCACAGCACCGGCGATCGCAGCTGCTGGCGCAGCTCGAAACGGAAGAATTCGAACATGGCCGCCTCCTCAGGCCGCGACCAGGTCGCGACGCAGACGCTGGAAGTACACGTCCTCGAGGTCCGGCGCGATGCGCTCGAAGCCCTCCTCCGGCTGGCTGTCCGCGTAGACGTGGAT
This sequence comes from Pseudomonadota bacterium, assembly GCA_023392975.1. Lineage (GTDB taxonomy): Bacteria > Pseudomonadota > Gammaproteobacteria > Xanthomonadales > Xanthomonadaceae > Lysobacter_I. The sequence continues at coordinate 904 of JAEWNA010000032.1, forward strand.
CACCGGATGGCCGCCGACCAGTCGCGTCGACAGCACGGCGAACGACTGCTGGTAGCGCGGCAGCGCCTCCAGCGGCACCTGCCGGCGCCAGATCCGCGCTTCCAGCGCGGCGATGGCGTCGGCGGGACGGCCGCTCAGCAGCACGCGCCCCTTGTTCATGATCGCCATGTTCGGGCACAGGTCGGTCACGTCCTGCACGATGTGCGTGGACAGGATCACCGCGACGTTCTCGCCGATCGAGGCGAGCAGGTTGAGGAAGCGGTTGCGTTCTTCGGGGTCGAGGCCGGCGGTCGGCTCGTCGACGATGACCAGGCGCGGGTCGCCGAGCAGCGCCTGGGCAATGCCGAAGCGCTGGCGCATGCCGCCGGAGAACCCGCCGAGCTTGCGCTTGCGCACGTCCCAGAGATTCACCTGCTGCAGCAGCGCCTCGACCACCTCGCGGCGGCGGCGACGCTCGACGATCCCCTTCAGCACCGCGAAGTGGTCCAGCAGATCGATCGCGCTGACCTTGGGATACACGCCGAAATCCTGCGGCAGGTAGCCGAGCCTGCGCCGCACCGCGTCCTTGTCGCGCAGCAGGTCGATGCGCTCGCCGGCACCATCGTCGTACAGTGCGCTGCCACCGTCCGCCTCCTGCAGGGTCGCAAGCGTGCGCATCAGCGACGATTTGCCGGCACCGTTCGGGCCGAGCAGGCCGAACATGCCGCGCGGGATGTCGAGCGACACGTCGTCGAGCGCGCACACGCCGTTGGCGTAGGTCTTGCGGAGGTTGCGGATGGTCAGCATGGCACGGTCCCTGGCGAGGCCCGGCGCATCCGGGCGCCGCCATTCTGGGAACAGTCCGCGCGTTGCCGGACCCGCCGATGGTCATGCCCGCATCGAAACGTGACGACGGTGCCCCTGACTTCCGGACGATGCGCCGCGCCGCGCGCCCTGCGATGCGGGCACGCGCGGCGCGGGAGCCGCGAAGCGGGAGCCGCGAAGCGGGAGCCGCTCAGCGGCGGTCGGGCATCGGCAGCGCCGCGACCTGCTGCTTCAGCACCGCGAGCGCGGACGCGATCGGCGCGTCGCCGTCGAGCACGTCGCCGGTGCCGGCGTTCTCGCTTTCCTCGTCGCCGCGCAGGTGGCCGGACAGGCCGGCTTCGGAATAGTCGGCCGGACGCGCGCCGCCATCGGGTTTGAGCACGACGTCCGGGTCGATGCCGTGGGCCTGGATCGACTTGCCGCTGGGCGTGTAATAGCGCGCGGTGGTGAGCTTGATCGCATCGCCGTTGTCCAGCGGCAGCACGGTCTGCACCGAGCCCTTGCCGAAGGTGCGGCTGCCGACGACCTGCGCACGACGGTTGTCGCGCAGCGCGGCGGTCAGCACTTCCGCGGCGCTGGCCGAGCCGGCGTCGACCAGCACCACCATCGGCGCGCCGTGCAGGCGGTCGCCAGGCGTGGCGCGGAACAGCGCGTCGCCGACCGGATCGCGGCCGCGGGTACTGACGATGTCGCCCTTGTCGAGCAGGTCGTCGGCGATCTGCACGGCGGAGGTGAGCAGGCCGCCCGGATTGCTGCGCAGGTCCAGCACCAGGCCGCGCAGGCCCTTGGCGCCGGCCTTGGCCTGCAGCTGGTCGAGGTTGCGCTCGAAGTCGGTGGCGGTGTCGGCCTGGAAGGCGCCGATGCGGACGTAGGCGTAGCCGGGCTCCAGCATGCGACTGCGCACGCTGCCGACCCGGATCACGTCGCGCTTGACCGCGATCGACAGTGGGTCCTTCTCGGCCTTGCGGCGGATGGTGAGGTTGACGGTGGAGCCGACTTCGCCGCGCAGCGGGTTGGCTTCGATGCTGTCGGCGGTCAGCGGCTTGCCGTCGACCGCGACGATCAGATCGCCGGCGCGGATGCCGGCGGCGGCGGCGGGCGAACCGTCGATGGGCGAGACCACGAGGATCGGGCCGTCGGGCTGCTGCTGCACTTCCACGCCGATGCCCTGGTAGGCGCCGTTGGCGTCCTCGTCGAAGGCCTGCGCGTCGCTGCGCACGAGATAGGCGCTGTGCGGATCGAGGTCCTGCAGCAGGCCGCGGATCGCCGACTGCATCAGTTTGCGGTCGTCCACCGGTTCGACGTAAGCCTGCTTCACGGTGTTGTATACGCCGACGTAGCGCCGGATCTCCTCCAGCGGGATCCGGCTGCCCTCGTCCTTCGCGGTCGCGTCCACGGCGTCGGCGGCGTCCATCGCGGGCTTCTCCGCGGCCGGTGTCTCGGCGGCCGGCTTTTCATCCGCCGGCTTCGAATCCTGCGTGAAGGCAGGGGTGCCCACGCAGGCGGCGCACAGCGCGAGGACGAGCGCCGGCGCGGTACGGCGGAGACGGTTCGACGGCGACGTCAGGGGCATCGGCAACTCCGGGGGAAAGATCGCGGCGGGGATCGCAGCAGAGATCACGGGGATGGCCCGGCTGGGACCACGGCAACGGCCGCGGGTTCCACCGGACGCTGCACCTTAACCCAGCCGTTCACTGCCGGCGCAACCAGCTGCCGGGATCGACCGGCTTGCCGTTCCGCCGCAGTTCGAAATACAGCGCCGGCTGCGCCAGCCCGCCCGAATCGCCGACCCGGGCGACGGCATCGCCACGCTTGACCGTGTCGCCGGCGTCCTTGAGCAGGCTCTCGTTGTGGGCGTACAGGCTGAGCGTGCCGTTGCCATGGTCGACGATCAGGATCAGGCCGTAGCCGGTCATCCATTCCGAGAACACGACGGTGCCGTCGGCGACCGCGCGCACCGGGGTCCCGGCGGCGGCGGCGATCAGCAGGCCGCTGCTCGCGCGGCCGTCGGGCATGCGTCCGCCGTAGCCGGCGAGCAGCGTGCCCGACAGCGGCCAGCCGAGGCCGCCGACGCGGATCGGCGTGGCGTTCGCGACCTGGC
>JAEWNA010000036.1 GCA_023392975.1 Pseudomonadota bacterium
CAATGGCCAGTTGACGGAAATCGTCCGCCCGTGCGCCTCGCCGCGCGATGCCCGTGCGTTGCGCGACAGGGCATAGTGGTCCATGAACCCGTTGGCGGCCGCATAGTCCGCCTGGCCCACGTTGCCGAACGCGCCGACCACCGACGAGAACAGCACCAGGAAGTCGATGTCGCCATCGCCCAGCGCCTGATCCAGGTGCACCGTCCCCGATACTTTCGGGCCCAGCACCTGCGCGAACGTCGCCGCATCCTTCTTCACCACGAAGGCATCGGACACCATCCCGGCCGCGTGCAGCACACCGTGCAGGCCGCCCTGCGTCCGACGCACCCAATCCACCAGCGACGCCACCGAATCGGCATCTTGCAGATCCACCGTGCGATAGCTCACCCGATCGCCCCCGAGTGCGCGCAGCGCCTCGAGGCGCTCGGCGCGTTCGCCCGTCGCTTCACTGCGGCCGGAAAGCACCACGCTTGCGTGACGCGTCCCGCGCAGGATCTTCTCGGCGAACAGCATGCCGAGACCGCCCAGGCCGCCGGTGATGAGATACACGCCGTGTTCCTTGAAGGCCGGCGGAACCGCTCCGGACCATGCCGGCTGCACGTCCCAGTGCTCGGCCTGAAGGCCGTCCGCGCCGGATCGCAGGACCGCCAATTGCGGGTGCCGCGCTGCCGCTTCGGCCGCAGCCCACCAGTCCGACGCAACGTCGATCAAGACCTGGCACCGCAGCTGCGGCTGCTCCAGCATCGCCGTCTTCAGCATTCCCGAAAGCCCGGCGCAAAGCGCATCGTCGGGCCCCGCGACGACCTGCAGCAGCACCTGGCCTGCAGGCATCGCACGCATGATCGCCTGCAACCGCGCTAAACAGGCCTGCGCGCGTGCCGCATAGCGTGCGCCGGCATCCGCACCGACCAGCGCAGGCGCCAGTTCGACGGAGACGCCCGTCGCCTGCATTCGCGCAACGTCGGCCTCCGACGCCGGTACGCCGCACAGCAGGACATGGCGCGCCGCCCATGTTTGCGCCACGCCGGCACCCTGCACCGCACGCCATGCCGGGATCGCGCTCAATATTCCCGTCTCAGGCGATGACGTTCCCGCCAGGATCCGCGAGACGAAGCTCTCCAGCCGCACGAGCAGCTCGCCGTTTTCGTCGAGCAGATCGATGTCGTGACGCGAAGTCCCGGAGGCCGCGGCTTCCGCCGAACGCCGCACCCATGCCCAGGCCGGACCCGCGCATCGCGCATGGACCCGCACCCGCGCCACCGCGAAGGGCAGCCGCCCTCCCGCATCTCCGGAGAGCAATCCCACCGCCGCCTGCAGCGCGCCATCGAGCAGACTCGGGTGAAGCACGTAGGCCCCGGCCTCGGGCGATAGCCGCTCCGGCAGCGTCAACCGCGCCAGCAGTTCGTCTTCGCCCAGCCACGCCTCTTCCAGGGCCTGATGGGCCGGGCCGTACGACAGCCCGAGCGCTTCGAAACGACGATACGCCGATGCGCCCGTCACCACGCCGGACGTCATCCGTGCGCGCAACCCCGACAGGGACTGCGCCGCGGGCGGCTCGACCGCCACATAAGCCGCGCGCCCGCTGCAGTGCACCCGGCGCTGGCCTTCCGCTTCCGTCCATACCTCGTACGCGATTTCGCCGTCGAGCGCGCCGTCGAGGCCGATCGTCGCGGCTTCCCCACCGTGCACCACCAGCGGCTGCACCCAGACGCAGTCGCGCAGTTCGAGCGTGCCGCCGCGATGCCCTTCGGGCACCGCCAGCGAGAGCGCCGCGCGCGCCATCTCCAGATACGCCACGCCGGGCAGCACCCGCTCCAGGGTCTCGCCGATGCGGACCCGGTGATCCGAGAGGAACGGTTCAGTGCCGGAAAACACGCTGCGATAGGACTGTCGCCCCAGGTCGGACACGTTCTCGTGCAGGAGCGGATGCAAGTGCGGGTGCAAGGCGCTCGCGGATGCCCGGCCGTTTTCCCGCGCCGTCGGCACCCAGTACCGCTCGCGCGAGAACGGGTACGTGGGCACGTTCGCCTGCAGGGGTCGCTGGCCGTGCAGCGCCGCCCAGTCGAGATCGACGCCGGATGTCCACAGCAGGCCGAGCTGTTCGAGGTCGCCCTCGGCGAATGCCCGTGCGAGCAGATCGCGCGCCGCAGCCGTCTGCCACAGCCGCATCGTCGCGGCCGCAGCCGTTCCGGAGATGCCGGCCCACACGCGATCCTGCGGCGCGGCGCCTTCGAGCCACTGCGTCAATCCTGCACGCAGTTCCTCGGCATTCTCGACCTGCATGGCGAGCCGCGCCTTCATCGGGGTACGACCGACCTGCCAGGCGTGGATCGCATCGGCGAACGCCGTCTCGCCACCATCGGTGTCCAGCCACCCCAGCGCCCTGCGCGCATAATCGCGCAGGGCTTCGGGCGTCGCTGCGGAAAGAATGAACAGGTGCGGTCCCGGCGCGTGCAAAGGCGCGTGTTGCCGCGGCCAGGCCTGGACGACGACGTGCGCATTGGCGCCGCCGGAACCGAAGCTGCTGACACCGGCGATCCAGGACGTCTTCGCCATGCGCCGGGCGCGGTCCAGCACGCGGATGCCGGGCGCGAGCGCGATCTTGGGGTTGAGCGAGGCGAAATTGACGGTCGGCGGGAGCAGCCCGTGCCGCATCGACAGCACGATCTTGAGCAGCCCGGCGAGACCGGCGGCGGATTCCAGATGACCGAGGTTGCTCTTGACCGAGCCGAGGCTGCAGTCGGGCATCGAGGAAGCGTCGCCATCCTGCGCGAAGGCGGACACGATGCCCTGCACTTCGATCGGGTCGCCGAGCGAAGTCCCCGTGCCATGCGCTTCGAGGTAGTCGAGCATGTCGGCACGGATGCCGGCGTCCCTCCAGGCGGCGAGCAGGAGCTGTCGCTGCTGCGCGGGATTCGGAACGGTCAGCCCCGAAGCGAGTCCGCCATGGTTCACCGCCGATCCGCGGATCACCCCATGGATGCGGCGCCCGAGCGCCCGTGCGCGGTGCACGGGTTCGATCGCGAACATCACCGCGCCTTCCGAGCGGACATAGCCATCGGCGCGGGCGTCGAAGACCTTGCACAGGCCATCGGGCGCCAGCATGCCGGCCTTGTGGTACGCGAGCGACAGGTCGGGATGACAGATGGCGTTGACCCCGCCGACGAGCGCCGCTTCGCATTCGCCGCGGCGGATCGACTGGATCGCGGTGTGCAGCGCCACCAGCGAGGAAGAACACGCGGTGTCGACGACCAGGCTCGGGCCGTTGAGATCGAAGAAGTAGGAAATGCGGTTTGCGATGACGGACAGCGCGCTGGCCACGCCGAGGTGCGCCTCGACTTCGATGCCGGCGTCCTGCAGCAGGCGGCTGTAGTCGCTGTTGCTGGCGCCGACGAACACGCCGGTCGCGGAACCCGCAAGATCGGCCGGGCGCAGGTTGCCGTCCTCCAGGCATGCCCAGGCGGTCTCCAGCATCATGCGCTGCTGCGGGTCCATGAGCTGGGCTTCCGCCGGCGAGATGCGGAAAAAGCCCGCATCGAACGCTTCGATGTCCCGCACGAACCCGCCGCGGTCGATCGCCGGCCAGCGTGCCGGGTCCGCCCAGGCGCCGCGACTGGAGGGATAGCGTTCGATGCAGGTGTCGCCGCCGATGAGCACCGTCCACAGGGCATCCGGGGATTCGATCCCGCCGGGCAGGCGACATGCCATGCCGACGATCGCGATGTCGTTGTCGCTGATGCCGCTCGCCTCCGGAGACACCGACGGAAGCGAAGCGGACACCGCATCGTCATGGATGTCCGTGGACGTTTGCGCACGAACCGGCCGAGGGGCGGAAGTCCCGTCGTCGGCGGGCTCCGCCAATGCCGCGAGCGCGACTGCGGCCTTCTTTGGCGTGTTGAACTCGAAGAAGAACGACGTCGGCAGGCGAATGCCGAGCCGGATCTCGATGCTTTCCTGGAGTTTGAGCAACCCGGCGGAGTCGAGCCCCGCTTCCATGAACGGACGATCGCGCCCGTATCCGCCCGCTTCTCCCTCGAGCAGACGCGCGGTTTCGGCGTCGATGAACGCCAGCAGCGCATCGACGCCCATCGCCCGGGAGGGCGTGACCACCGTCGCCGCATCGGTGCGTTCGCGCGACGAGAGCCGCGCATCGCGCTGCAGGATGTCGTAGGACACCAGCACGCCGTTGCACTCGTTTTCGGTGTCTTCCGGGCGATAGCCCGGCACGGGGCCGACGATGTCGGCCCCGTGCACGTGATGGAAGGTCAGGATCGGATCGCGCTCGGCACCGTCGCGGCGGATGTAGCGTTCGAAGGCTTCCCCGCGACGCGGGTCGTAGCGTTTGCAGAGCGTGACGCCGACGACCTGGCGAACGCCGGACGTCAGGCTGCAGCGCTGCAGCATGAATTCGAGCAGCGCGTCGCCGTAGCGCTGGTCCTGCACGTCGGGGTCGACATTCACCGCGAGCAACTGCACGACGGGACCATCGCCACGGTGCAGCAGGTGCACATCGGCGGCCGTACGCCCGAAAACGGCGTCCGCGGAATCGATGCGCTGGCTGTAGACGACGCCTTGGACACGTCCGTCGCGCTCGAGCACGAACTGACCCGCAGGATGGCCTTCGATTCTTGCCCGGATCGCAGACGCGCTACTGCGCGTGTGCCGCCAGCACAGCGACTCCAGCTCGCAGAGGCGGTCGAGATCGGCCGGAAGCGCATGGCGGATGCGGTAGTCCCGGGCGACGAACGCATGAAGACTCGCATCGCAGACCGCAGACTCCGCCGGATAACGCTTCGCGCGCCCGGCATCGAACAGCCCGACGCGCGCCGCGAGGCAATGGAACGCTTCGGCCGTGATGCATTGTCCGCCCGCCAGTGCCTCGAGGGTGCGCGATCCTGCCTCGCGAACCCAGTCCGGAGTCTTCGGCATCCGGCTGGCGTGAGGTTGCAACCAGAGTCGCACCGCACAGGCCTCGACCGCCGCCCAGGCGCGCAGGTCCTCCTGCCATGCCGTCAGCAGCGAAACCGGATCGACGAGGCGCCCCTGCGCATCGAGGCACGGCGGCTGCTCGTCGGCCAGCACATGCAACTCGGCATCCGGAGCGACCGCTCCGATCCCGGACGCGGGCCGATTCCTGGCGACGACCACGACATGACGGGGTGGCGCGGAATCCGGACCCGGCGCGAAGACGGATGCCGGCGGCAATTGCTCGCCGGCGAAGAACACAATGTCGGACCCTGCCCGGCCGTCGGCGCCGTGCGCGCCCGCTTGCCACGATCGCAGTGCGCGGCTCGCGATCGAATCCCCGGCCGCATCGAAGACGGCGATCGATGGAGATGCCGGCCCGGCGTGATCGCGCCAGGAAGCGACGAGGTCGAGCATGTCGTCGATGCAGGCGGGATAGCGACCGAGATCGCGATCGAAAGCGCCTCCCGACGTCCGCGGCGCATCGGGCATCAACACGCGCAGTCGGACATCCGGGTGCGCGGCGAGCGACGCAAGCACCGGCCGATGGCGAACGGCATCGTGCACGGCATTGGAATCCAGGAATTCACGCCCCGCCTCGGTGAACGCGCCGTCCTCGCCGGACCACCCGAGCTTGACCAGCAGTTTCCTGAGGGTGATCCGCAGGCCTGGCTCGATGCCGCGAAGCGCCTCCTCGCCGTGCACGGGACCGCCGGTACCAAGCGCAGACGCGACCATCACCAGCGTGGCGCCCTGGGCGATCGCGAGCGCCATCGCCGAATTCCGGCGCCGGCGGAAAAAAAGCTGCTCGACCGCGCGGGACAAGGCTTCCGCCGGACGACCCGCAGCGAGGAACGCCTCGGGAGCGGCGCCGTAGAGCAGGCGGGTATCGAAGCATTCGGGCAGGACCGGAAGCTTCGCGTGCGGCACGCGCTCGGCATCGCGCGCCCTCGGGGCGATCTCGCGCAGCAGGTCGGACAGCAGCGTTGCCGGCATCGTGCGACCGCGCCCCGGGCGGGCCTTGGCGCGCCGGCCCGTCCGCGAAGACGCGTCCGCCTCATGACGATGGCATGCGTCGAGAACGGCCGCCGTGAAGTAGTCCGAGCAGCACTGAATGGGATCCCGCATCGCCGTACCTCGTCCTTTCGTGGCGGCGCGCAGGCGCGCCGTGCTTTCTTGCCGATTCGATCGTCCTTCCTCCCCGCGGCAGGCGCCCGGACCGCAGCGCCCGCCGTCGACGGCGATCAGAAGGTCACGCGTTCGTAGTCTTCATCGTTGGCGTCCTGCTTCCAGAGCACCCGTTCGATCAGTTCCCGATCCTGCTGCGTGGACCGCGCCTCGTGATCGTCCGCGACCTGAGGCGAAGTCGCGACGGGGGCCGTCCCGGTCTCCTCCGCCGGCCCCGACTCGACGTGCCGCAGCAGGGCATCCGCCGCGGTCTCGGAAAGATGGGTCGCGAACCCGTCGATCGTCGGATGCTCGAACATCAGGCTGGGCACCAGGTCGAGATCGAAGGTCGTGTTGACTTCGCGAACCAGCGACGCGATGCCAGACGACACGACGCCCATTTCCAGCAAGGTGCGATCGAGCGGCAGGGCGTCCGGCGGCACCTGCAGTTGCTTCGACAAGGTGCGCCGGATGAACCGGACGGCCAGTGCCTTCGGCGTGTCCGCAGAAGTCGACGAGGACGTCCGCGAAGACGGCACATCCGAGGACGCGACGGCAGGCGGTGCCTCGACCGGTGCCGACGCATGCGCATACTTGGGAGCGGCCTGCGCGTCAGACGTCTGGAAGGTATCGACCCAGTGACGCGAACGCGCGAACGGATATCCGGGAAGGTGCACGCGACGCGGCCGTCGCTCGCCGTAGAGACGATGCCAGTCGATGTCGACACCGCGGCTCCACAACTCGAGGATCGCCCCGTGGTCGCCGTTCTCGATCCATTTCTCGACGATCATGCGCTTCAGCTGCGGATCGCGATCGATCGAGGACATGCTCTCCGATGCGCGGCCTGCCTCGCCGCAGTACGTGCCCGCCGGCGCGTGGCCGTCCGCCGCGAAGGCGTGCAGTTGCTTCGAGAGTGCTTCGAGCGAGTCCGCGCGGATGCCCAGCCTGTGGGCCATGTGGTCTCGTCCGGTCTGCAGGGTGCAGGCGATGCGGGCCAGGCCGGCATCGGCAGCCGCAGGATCGGCGTCGAGGAACTGCGCGAGGGCTGCCGCGCGTTGGCGCAGCTGATCGGGGGTTTTCGCGGAAAGCACGATCAGGCGCGACAACCCGCGGTCGTCCGCGTCGACGGGCGCGTGTCCGGCATGGGCATGCTCCTGGACGACGACATGCGCATTGACGCCGCCGAACCCGAACGAGCTCACGCCGGCCGTGAGCGGCAATGCATCGCCTGCAGGACCCTCGAACGCCCGCCATTCGCAGGTCTCGCTTGCGATACGGAAACGACTCCCGTCCAGACGGATCTGCGGGCTGAGCGCCTCGAAATGCAGGAGGCCCGGGATCGTCCGATGGCGGATCGAGAGCAGCACCTTGATCAGCGACGCGATCCCCGAAGCCGCTTCGAGATGACCGATGTGGGTCTTGACCGACGACACCAGGCATGTCCGCGAACCGGTCCGGGCCTCGTCCGTGCCTGTACGCGCCGCACTCTCGCCGAACGCCTTCTTCAGGCCGTTGAGCTCCACCGCATCGCCCATCGGCGTGCCGGTGCCGTGCGTCTCGATCAACCCCACCTGGGCGACATCCACCCCGGCGCGTCGGTAGGCGTCGGCCACCACGTCCGCCTGCGCATTGGGATTCGGCGCCGTCAATCCCATCGCGCGACCACCGTGATTGACTGCGCTGCCCTTGATGATGCCGTAGATGTCGTCGCCGTCGGCCACCGCGCGATCCAGACGCTTCAGCATCACGGCGGCGCAGCCTTCGCTCCTGACGTAGCCGTCGGCGCGCTGGTCGAACGTCTTGCATCGACCGTCACCGGCCAGCATGCCGGCGTGACCGAGCGCCGTTTGCAGCGATGGCGCGAGCATGAGGTTCACACCGCCGGCGATGGCCATCTCGCAATCGCCGTTGGCGATCGCCTCCGCCGCGCGATGCACGGCGACGAGCGAACTCGAGCAAGCGGTATCGATCGCTTCGCTGGGCCCACGGAGGTCGAGCAGGTAGGACAGCCGGTTCGGGAGCAGACAGTGCGCCATCCCGGTCGCGGATTGCGCGACGCTGCCGATGCCGGAAGCACGGATGACCTCGGAATAGTCGAATCCGCTGAGACCGACGAACACCCCGGTCCGGGTCCCCGCGAGGTCGGCGACGCGATGACCGGCATCTTCGACGGCGTTCCATGCCGACTGGAGGAAGAGCCGCTGCTGCGGGTCCATGAGCGCGGCTTCGCTCGGCGCGATGTCGAAGAACCCGGCATCGAACTTGTCGACGTCCGCAAGGAACCCGCCCCAGCGGATGCCGCGCGGCAGCGCGGCGGCATCGCCGCTTCCGCGCCAGTCCCATCGCTCGGCGGGCACTTCCGTGATCGGATCGACACCGGCGACGAGATTGCGCCAGAACGTCGCGGCGGAATCAGCGCCGGGCATCAAGGCACTGATGCCGATGATCGCCACATCCGCGCTTCCGGAGAGGCGCGACGCGGCTTGCGGCGATCCGACGCTTTCCGGCGTCCCGGAAGCCTGTTCCACTGCATGCGGGAAGGCGATCGATGCCGACTGCCCGCCGCCCAGTCCGTCGGACGCTTCGAGCGCCTCGGCATAGTGCGCGGCGAGGCTGTCGCGGTGCGCATCGAGCAGATGGCCGCTGAATGCCTCGTAGGTCGGATACTCGAACAGCAGCGCGGGCGCGAGATCCAGCGCATACCGTTCGTTGACGATCCGGACGAGATTGGCCACGCCGATCGAATCGAGGCCGTATTCGCTCAACAGCGCGTCGTGCTGAATCCGTTCCCCGGAGATCAGAAGCACATCGGCGAGGATTCGGAGGACATCGTCGCGTACCCGCTTGTCCAGGTCTCCTCCCTGCGAAGGAAGAGCCCGTGTGTTCGTCGGCCTCGGCTGGGCCGTTTCCCGTTCCGCTTCGCCGCGGATCAGCGACGCATCCAGCTTTTCTGCATCGCCGTAAAGCACGATGGCATTCACCATGCCGGCGTCGAGGCAGCGTTCGAACGTCTCCAGCCCGAGTGCCGTCGGCAGGGGGAACATTCCGACGGTCCGTTCCAGATGCCGCACGACCGCCTCGGGCGGCTGCATGCCACCGCTTTCCCACAACGGCCACGCGATCGAAAGGGTCCGCCCCTGCCTCATCCCGCGGGCGACGAGGTCGTTCCTGTAACGCGCATACGCATCAAGATAAGCGTTCGCAGCGGCATAGTCGGACTGGCCGGGGTTGCCGAACGTGCCGCTCACGGAAGAGAACAACACGAAGAAATCCAGCGCCGCATGCCTGCTCGCTTCATCCAGATGGCACGTGCCCGAGACTTTGGGCTTGAGCACGTTCGCGAATTGGTCCGCCGTCTTGCCGACGATCAATCCGTCGTCGCTCGCCCCCGCACAATGCAGGATGCCCTGCAGTCCGCCATCCGACGACACGAGATCGCCGACCAAGCGGCATACCGCTTCCAGACGACCGAGATCAAGCTGTCGATATTCGACGCGTGCACCGTGCTTCGCCCGCAAACGATCGAATCCTTCGTTGCGCACCGAAGCGGATTCAGCACGACCGCTCAGGACCACCCTGGCATGCCGGGTCTTTGCGAGGATTTCCGCGGCGAGCAGCAAGCCGAGCCCGCCGAGTCCGCCCGTGATCAGATAGCGCCCATGTTCGTTGAAGACGGATGCCCGCGGCGTGCCATCCAGACGACACGGCTGCAAATGCCTTTGCCACGGCGTCCCGTCGGCATCGAAGCGGACGATGGCCTCGGGCAGGCGCGACATGGCGCTCCCCGAAAACGCTGCCAATGCATGCGCGCTGGTTCCGGGCGGACAGAGGATCACCTGGCCATGGAAGCGCGGGTTTTCCAGTCGCGCCGTCTTCAGCATGGCCGAAATGCCGGCGAGCGATTCCCGCATGCCGCCCTGCGGGATCGCGACTTGTACCAGCACATCGCCGGAACGGCTTTCCTGAAGGATGGCCTTGACGCGATCGAAACAGAATGCGGCGCCGCGCTCGTAGAACGCGGCATGATCGTCGCCGCTTTCAGTCGGGACGCGCTCGACTGCGCAGTCAGCCGTCGAACTGGCCAAGTCGGCAACCGCGACGTCCTCCAGCGCGCTGATCAACACCCTTGTCGACCACCGGCCCGGGACGGCGCTTGTCGACGACTCGGGCATCCGCTGCCAACCCGCTTCGGCGACGAGAACGCCGGGCCGGGCGGGCGAAACGGTCGATGTCGACATCGAAGGCGCATCCGCCGTCTGCCTTTCGTTCCGGATGGGCGCATTGGACTCCCTTTTCGACGTCGGCAGGCCTTCCACGCCAGGAATCCAGCAGCGTTCCTTCGCGAATGGATACGTCGGCAAGGACAGGCGCCGCGGGGGGCGACTGCGTTGCAACTGCGTCCAATCGATCTGGGCGCCCTGCGTCCAGCGGGAAGCGAGTTCCGCGAGATCTTCCGGCCGCGCCGTCGCGGACGGCGCGACGGGATCGGCGGCCTTCTTCGCCCCCCGTACGCTTCCGACGAAGAGGTCGTTGCCGACGTCCCCACGCAGGTAACGCGCGAACTTCTCCTTCGCCTCGGTGGCATCGTTCGCGACGAACGCAAGTCGCTCCGTCATCTCGTCGCGTCCGATCTGCAGGGTGTGGGCGAAATCGGCGAAATCGAGCTCAGGCGCCTCCAGCGCGGCGAGCATGGAGGCCGCGTAGGCTTCGAGCCTGTCGGCCGCATTAGCGGACAGCAAGATCAGTTGGGGGGCGTCGGCGCCGGCCGCGGATGGCGATCTCGGCGCCTCGATGTATTCCTCGAGCACCACATGCGCGTTGGCGCCGCCGAAACCGAACGAACTGACGCCCGCCAGGCGGGGCGTTTCACGGCCGTCGGCGGCACGCGGCGCCGCCCATTCCCTCGTCTTGTCGACAATGTAGAACGGCGTACCGGAGAGCTTGATGTAGGGGTTGAGTTCCTCGAAGTGCACGTTGGCCGGAATCTGCCGGTGCTTGATCGCCAGCAGCACGCGCAGGATACCGGCGATGCCGGCGGCGGTTTCGAGGTGGCCGATGTTGGTCTTGGCCGAGCTCAGGCCGCAGTGCGGTGCGCCGCCCGGCGTCTTGTCGTGCCGCTTGTAGAGTTCGCCAAACGCCTTGGTCAGCGCCTGGATTTCGATGGGATCGCCGAGGCTGGTCCCGGTGCCATGGCATTCGATGTAGCCGACCCGCGCGGGATCGACGTGGGCCTTTTCGTAAGCCTCGATCAGCAGTTCCGCCTGGGCCGCGGAGTTCGGGGCGGTCAGGGTCGTGACCTTGCCGCCGTGGTTCTCCGCAGTCGCCCGGATCACGGCGTGGATATGATCCCCGTCGGCCTCGGCCTGGTGCAGGGGCTTGAGCACGATGGCACCAGAACCCTCGCCACGGACGTAGCCGTCCGCGCGCTTGTCGAACGACTTGCATTTGCCGTCGTTGCTGAGCATGCCCGCCATGCCGAACGAAATGTAGGCGGCCGGGCTGAGCATGACCTGCACGCCACCGACGATCGCCATGTCGCAGCTACCGGTGTGGATCGACTCGATCGCACGGTGCAGGGCCACGAGGGAGCTGGAACAGGCGGTATCGATCGGCGCGCTCGGCCCGCGCAGGTTGAGCAGGAACGAGATGCGGTTCGCGAGCACCGAATGCGAATTGCCGGACGCCGAATAGCCGTCGAGATCGATGTCCAGACGGTTCATCAGGTCGACGTAGTCGTTTGTCGCCGCACCGACGAACAGCCCGGTCCTCGTTCCCGAGAAATCGGAAACGCGGTGTCCGCTGTCCTCGATCGCCTTCCAGACGGTTTCGAGGAAGATCCGCTGCTGCGGATCCATCATCTGCGCTTCGCGCTTGGAGATCCCGAAGAAGAGCGCATCGAACTTGTCGACCTCCTTCATGAAGCCGCCCCACTTGGAGTTCGACTTGTTCGCTTCCTTGAAGGGGTCGCCGTAGAACTCTTCCCAATTCCAGCGATCCCGCGGGATGACCGAAATCAGATCGTCGCCGTTGCGCAGGTGCGCCCAGAACTCGTCCAGGTCATCGGACTCCGGCATCTTTCCGCTCATGCCGATGATCGCGATCGGCATGTCGACGAAACGGTTCGCCGGCCGGAATTCCGCCACGGGCTGCGCGCGAGGCGCGTCGGCGGCAGCGGGATCCCATCCCTTCCCGAAACGGATCCCGGACTCTTCCGCACGCAGTGCAGGCGCGACCGCACCGGAACCTGCCGGAGCCGCGGCAGCAGAAGATGCGGCCACGCTGCCGGCATGCACGCGCGCCACTTCTTCGCTGCGCTCGGAGGCGAGGTATTTGGCCACTTCCTGGATCGACGGATAGTCGAAGAACAGCACCGGCGTGACGTCGACGCCGTAAACGCTGTTGATCTCGTTGGCGTAGGTCGTCAGGCCGATGGAGTCGAACCCGAGATCCAGCAGGACACTGTCCGGCGCGATGTCCGCTTCGTCGAGTTTCAGGAATTCCATGGCGATGCGGGTGAGTTCGGCCTGCACGCTCGCCGCATGCCCGGCTGCAGGCGCAGCGGACACCGCCGCAGTGGCCGCCTCCGACGCAGCCGGCGCAGGTGCCGCCGCCGGCTTCTTGCGCAATCCCCAGGCGATTTCGATCTTGTCCTGGATGCCTTCCAGCACGGCAAGCTGCGTGGCGTCGGACGCGAGCGCGTCGATCATCGCCGCGGTGCCGGTATCGGTCGCGAGCAACTTCAGGCCGAGCGTCCTGGTGAACATCTGCTCGGTCTGCTCATCGACGCGCATGCCGCCATCAGCCCACAGTGACCAGTTCAGGCTCAGCGTCTTGCCGCGGCGGACGCCCTCCGCGCGCATGCGCTCGCGGGCGAACGCGAAGCTGTCCATGTAGTGGTTCGCATAGCCGTAGTCCGCCTGTCCGGCGTTTCCGGCGACCGCCGCCATCGAGGAAAAAAGGACGAAGAAGTCGAGCGGTTCTCCGAGCGTCGCTGCATCGAGGTTGAGCGTGCCCTGGAGCTTCGGCGCGAGCACCGCGTCGAAGTCCTCGCGGGTCTTGTTGCGGATGAAGGAATCGCGCAGCACGCCGGCGCTGTGGACGATGCCGTTGATCTCGCCGAAATGCCGATGGGCTTCATCGACCGCATGCTGCAGGCTGTCGCGATCGCAGACATCGGCGGCCACATAGAGGGCTTCGCCGCCGCAGGCGCGAACGCGCTCGCATGCGGCCGCGATCGCCTCGTTCTGTGCCGAACGGCCGGTCAGCACCAGCCGCGCACGATAATGCCTGGCCAGATACTCCGCGAAGATGAGACCCAGACCGCCGGCACCGCCGGTGATCAGGTAGACACCGCCTTCGCGCGGCAGATGCGCGGTGGACGCCGCCTCGGCATGCGGCTGCAGCGGGTACGCCTTGAGGCTTCGCACTTCGCGGGTGCCCGCGAGGTGGCGCACCGACACGGCATCTGCCGCATCGTCGCCGAATTCGGCCCGGAGCAGCGTCGCGAGGCGATCGATATCGGCCTCCGACCGCTCGATGCCGACCACGCGACAGCGGACTTTCGGGAATTCCAGATGCATCGCGCGGAACAGGCCCGCGATCGCCTCGTATTCGACCGGCGCCATCGCATCGCGAATCGGGTACGCGAACAGCAACTGGACGCGGCGATCGAGCTTGGCATTCGACAGCACCTTGCAGACGGCCAGCGCCGCGTGCGCGCCGCGTTCGATCCGCAGATCGCGCGACGCGTCTTCGACAGCACCATCATGCAACGGCCAGGCGATGCAGATCTTGTCGACGTCGCCATCGACGACCGCCGTCGTCACCACGCAGTCAAAACCCGCCTGGTCGGCCGGGTCGAACTCGATCGCGTCCGGTCCGACGATCGCGAAAGCACTGGCGGGTGTCGCCAGCACGACGCGGTGATCGCGGCCTTCTGCCGAAAGCGTGCGACGACAGGCCTCGCTCAGCGCGGCATTGTCGTCGAAGAACAGGATACGATCCTTACCGCCATCCCCTTCCTTGGACGGCGCGTCGAGCGTCGAAGGACGCCATTCCGGCGCGTAGTAGAGTTTCGCGAACGAGGACGTCTCTCCGCCCGACGCGGGCTTGTGGACCTCCACGATCGGCACGCCGGTCGCTTCCTTGATCCGGACCAGCACCTTCCCGGTCGCGTCGAGGATCGTGACGTTCTTCCTCGAGACGCGCGAATGCTCCGCGCGCTCGTTCTTCATCTCGGTGACGTAGCTCCAGCACTCCGCGGGAAGCGGATGCAGCACTTCCACCTCGCCGATCGAGAACGGCACCAGCATGTTGCCGCTGGAATCGCCCAACTGCGCGGCGACGCCGGCCTGCAGCGATCCGTCGACAAGGGAGGGATGCAACAGCATCGACGCGAGGTCGCCCAGGCGGGATTCGGGCAACATGAGCCGGCCGAGGGTCTCTCCCTCGCCCCGATAGACCTCCTGCAGCGACTGGAAACTCGGTCCGAGGTTCAGTCCGAAGGACTTGAAGAGCGGATAGGCGTCCCGGCCTTCGATGGCTTTCTCGCATCGCGCCTGGATCGCCGCCAGATCGAGGTGCTCATCGTCCGGTTCCCCGGCGCCATAGCTGATGCGTCCCTGCGAGTGCAGCGTCTTTTGCCCATCGATCTCGCCGTAGACCTCGAAACGCACGCCGTCGCTGGCCGGCTTGAGCTCGATCCAGGCCTCCGAGGGCTGGCCCTGCTTCACCGCGATCGGGCTGACCCACACGATGTTGTGCAATTTCCGGACCGGGCGGTCCGCCGCGAGTTCGCCGGCCTTGCGTGCCAGTTCCAGATAGGCGACGCCCGGAAGCGTGGGCACGTCCATGACCAGGTGGTCGTAGATGAAGAACTCGCGCTCGTTGAACGATTTCCTGAAGATCTGCCGCTCGAACGTGGATTCGTTGCTGTCGAGCAGCGGGTGGAGCCCCGCCCGCAGCGGCAGTGCGGTGCCGGCGTTCGCAGTCGAAATCGGGACCCAGTGGCGCTTGTCCGCGAACGGATAGGTCGGCAGGGACACGCGGCGGCCGATGGTGGCGCCCGGCGTGCCCCGCCATTTTGAGAACATGCCGTCGACCCACAGCTTCGCGAATTTCGCCGGGTCGCGTCGACGGGACAGCAAGCCGACGACCTCTTCACGCTCCGACCGGCTCATCAGGCGGGTGAGCGGATCGGCATTCTTGACGTTGCCGGAGAAGACGCCCTCATTTCGCTTGCCCGCGAGGAAGGCGGCCAGCCGTTCGCGGGCCTCCTGCGCGCTCCGCGCCAGCACCACGGCCCGATGGTCGAACGGCTTGCGTCCCGACTGGAGCGTGAAGGCGATATCGCCCAGCGGTGGCAGCGACGCCTCGCCGGCGAGGAAATCGCACAGGCGGCGCGCGACGTCGGCGAGCTGCGCTTCGGTACGCGCCGAAATCGGCAGCAGGTGCACCGTGGCCGAAGGCGCCTGCGCCTGGGGCGGCGGCGTCCAGCTTTCGACGATGACGTGGGCATTGGAACCGCCGGCGCCGAAGGAGCTGATGCCTGCGCGCAACGGCTGCGGCAGGCCATCGATCTCCCTGGGAATCCACGGCTCCAGCCGCTGCTGGACCTGGAAGAAGGATTTCCCGAAATCGATGTGTTCGTTGAGCTCCGAGGAGTGCAGCGACGGCACGAGCTGGCCGTGGCGCATCTGCAGGAGGACCTTGGTCAGGCTCGCGACGCCGGCCGCCGCTTCGAGGTGGCCGATGTTGGATTTCAGCGACCCCAGCGCGCAGCCGCGTTTGTCGATTCCGGAGTCCTTGAACGCGTTGTCGAGCGCGGACACCTCGAGCGGATCGCCCAGCTCCGTCCCGGTGCCGTGCGCTTCGACGTAGCCGATGCTAGCGGCAGGCACGCGGGCCCGCTGCAGGGCTTCCCGGATCAGGCTGGTCTGGGCCTTGGGATTGGGGACGATGAAGCCGCTCGTCCGTCCGCCATGGTTGACCACGACGCTCTTGATGACGCCGTAGATGCGATCGCCATCCGCGATGGCCTGCGCCAGCGGCTTGATGTAGACCGCACCGACGCCCTCGCCCGCCACGTATCCGTTGGCGCCGTGCCCGAAGCTCCGGCACACGCCGTCCTTCGAGAGTGCGCCGCCGGAGCTGTTGATGTCCCACTTGCTCTGGTGCAGGTCGAGGTTGACGCCGCCGACGATCGCCGAACCGCATTCGCCCGCATAAAGGGCTTCGCAGGCGAGGTAGAGGGCAGTCAGGCTCGACGAGCAGGCGGTGTCGACGGT
>JAEWNA010000052.1 GCA_023392975.1 Pseudomonadota bacterium
GCGTTCAGCAGCGAGCTCTTGCCGGCGTTCGGCGGGCCGACGATCACCGCATGCAGGCCGTCGCGCAGTCTCTGTCCACGTTCGGCCTCGGCCAGCAGCGCGTCGAGATCCGCCACCGCCGCCGCGAGGCCCGTGCGCAACTGCGCGCCGCCGAGCGTATCCAGCGGCTCGTCGGCGAAATCGATCGCCGCCTCGACGTGCACGCGCAGGCCGAGCAGCGCCTCGGCGAGCGCGTCGACGCGCCGCGAGAACACGCCGTCGAGCGAACGTCGCGCCGCGCGCGCCGCACGTACGTCGCCGGCGGCGATGAGGTCGGCCACCGCTTCGGCCTGGGCGAGGTCGAGCTTGCCGTTGAGGAAGGCGCGTTCGCTGAACTCGCCCGGCCGGGCCATGCGCGCGCCGAGGGCGCAGCAGCGGTTGACCAGCGCGCGCAGCAGCGCCGGACTGCCGTGCGCCTGCAGTTCGACCACGTCCTCGCCGGTGTAGCTGGCCGGCGCGCGGAACAGCAGCGCGATGCCGTCGTCGATCACCTCGCCGTGCGCATCGCGGAAGCGCGCGTAGTGCGCATGGCGTGGTCGCAACGACAGGCCGACGATCGTTTCGGCGATGTCCCTCGCACGCGGACCGGACAGGCGGACCACGCCGATGCCGCCCGCGCCGGCAGCGGTGGCGATGGCGACGATGGTGTCGGTGGTGTGCATGCGGTGCATCTTCAATGACGTCGCGGCGTGACGGGCTCAGCCACCGATGGCATCGCCCAAGTGGATCACTGCCAGATACATCGCGATGATCGCAAGCGGCACCAGCAACGCGGCCAGTCCGCAGCCGATACTCAGCGCGATCATCGCCGCCCGCCGGCGCACGCGTGGCGGCGCGTCCTGCGGCACGCCGCGGGTCAGCCGCCACCACGCCAGCGGCACGAGCAGCGGCAATGCGAACAGCCCATGCCGGATGTGGAACAGCCACTGCGTGAGTCCCGGCAGTTCGGTCCCGGCGCCCGCGTAGATGACCGCGTATCGCGGCAGGATCAGGTTGACCAGAACCGCCGCCACCAGCAGCAAGACCATGCCGCTGCCGAGGATCCAGATTTCGGCGATGTTCGGACGCACGTGGCGTTTCTCCGGACGGGCTCGACAGGCACGATAGCGACGACGCCGGAAAACGAAAAGCCCGCCGTGCGGCGGGCCTTTCGCTGACATCGCATCGTCGTGATCCGGGCGGTGCGATCAGCCCTTGGCGACCACGGCGCTGCCGGTGCCGCCCGGCTTGTCGCCGTACTTGCGCAGCATCCACCACTGCTGGAGCAGGCCCAGCGCGCCGTTGGTGACCCAGTACAGCACCAGGCCGGCCGGGAAGAACGCGAACATCACGCCGAAGATCAGCGGCATCAGCTGGAACATGCGCTGCTGGATCGGGTCGACGCCGACCATCGGGGTCATGCGCTGGGTGACGAACATCACCGCGGCGTTGATCACCGGCAGGATGAAGTACGGATCGCGCGAGGTCAGGTCCTGGATCCACAGCATCCACGGCGCCTGGCGCAGTTCGACCGATTCGATCAGCACCCAGTACAGCGACAGGAAGATCGGCATCTGGATCAGCACCGGCAGGCAGCCGCCCGCGGGATTGATCTTCTCCTTGCGGTACAGCTCCATCATCGCCTGCTGGTACTTCTGCGGATCGTCGGCGTAGCGCTCCTTGAGCTGCGCCATCCGCGGCTGGAACTTGCGCATCTTCGCGGTCGACTTGTACTGCGCGGCCGACAGCGGATACAGCAGCAGCTTGATGATCAGCACCAGCAGCACGATCGCCCAGCCCCAGTTGCCGGTGGCGTTGTGCAGCAGGCCGAGCAGGCGATGGATGGGCTCGGCGATGATCCGGAAGATGCCGTAGTCCATCGCGCGTTCCAGCCCCGGCGACAGCGTCGCGAGCTGGTCGGGCAGCTTCGGGCCGATCCACAGCCGCGCCGTGCTGGTGGCGGTGCCGCCGGCGGGCACGGTGAACTGCGGGCCCGCGGCGGAGATGCCGTAGAGGTCGCCGACGTGGGCGAGCTCGTAGTTCGCGGGCTGGTCCGCCTGCGGGACCCAGGCGGTGAAGAAATAGTGCTGCAGCAGCGCGACCCAGCCGCCCCTGGCGTTGGCGACGGTGATCGGATCGAGCTTGCCGTCGTCGTCGAACTTCTCGTAGGTGCGCTTGCTGTACTTCTCTTCCGGCGTGTACCAGGCGGCGCCGTTGAAGCCGAAGCGCTCGGGGCTGGTCAGGCCGTGGTCGATCTTCGGCGGGATGCGGCTGAGCTGGCGGTAGACGTTGCCTGTCCACGGCGTCGCACCGGCGTTGCTCACCGCGTCGCTCACCTGCAGCGCGTAGCTGCCGCGGGCGAGGGTGTAGGTACGGCGGATGGTCACGCCGTCGGCGCCGGTCCAGGTGAAATGCGCGCTGACCTCGTTGGCGCCGTCGGCCAGGGCGAGATCGGTGGCGCCTTCGGGGACGAAACCGGTGGCGTCCGGCGCGCCCTGGGCGCTGCTCCAGCCGCTCTGGGCGAGGTAGCGATGCGTCGGCGCGTCGTCGAGCAACCGCACCAGCGGCGCGTCGTCGGCGCGGGCGGTGCGGTAATGCAGCAGATCGGCGCGGCGGACGTGGCCGCCGTCGAGCACGAGGCGCAGCACGTCGTTGGCGAGCGTCACCGTGCGCACGGCCGGCGCAGGTGCGCTCATGCCG
>JAEWNA010000059.1 GCA_023392975.1 Pseudomonadota bacterium
GCCTACGCCGAGCCGGAAAAGCCGCTCGACTGGCGGCGCTGGATGCTGTGGGGCTTCCTGGTGGTCGGTGCGGCGGTGGTCGGCGGCTTCGCGCTGACCCTGCTGCGCCAGCGTGGCGCCGGCGAGCAGGAGGCAGAGGCCGCGCCGCCGCCGCCGGAACCCGCCCCGCCGCCGCCGGTGGCGCGATTCGACGCGGGCCCGCCGGAACAGGGAAAATCGCCGTTCGATCCGGCGACGTCCCCTGCGGACGCCGCCCCCGAATCCCCTCCGGAGCCCCGCATGTCCCTCCTTCGCATGACCGCCCTCGATCTCGCCGGCAAGCGCGTGCTGATCCGCCAGGATCTCAACGTGCCCGTCGCCGACGGCAAGGTCACCTCCGACCAGCGCATCGTCGCCTCGCTGCCCACCCTGCAACGCGCACTGGACCAGGGCGCGGCGGTGATGGTGATGTCCCACCTCGGCCGGCCGAAGGAAGGCGTGTGGAGCGAGGCCGATTCGCTGGCGCCGGTCGCCGCGCGCCTCGGCGAACTGCTCGGCCGCGACGTGCCGCTGGTGAAGGACTGGGTCGACGGCGTCGACGTGCAGCCCGGCCAACTGGTGCTGCTCGAGAACTGCCGCATGAATGTCGGCGAGGGCAAGGACGACGAAGCGCTTTCGAAGAAGTACGCTGCGCTGTGCGACGTGTTCGTGATGGACGCCTTCGGCACCGCGCACCGCGCGCAGGCCTCGACGCACGGCGTGATCCGCTTCGCGAAGCAGGCCGCGGGCGGCCCGCTGCTGATGGCCGAACTCGACGCGCTGGCGAAGGCGCTGGAGCATCCGGCGCGGCCGCTGCTCGCGATCGTCGCCGGCAGCAAGGTCAGCACCAAGCTCGAACTGCTGTCGTCGCTGGTGGGCAAGGTCGACCAGCTGATCGTCGGCGGTGGCATCGCCAACACCTTCATCGCCGCGATGGGCCACGGCGTGGGCAAGTCGCTGGTCGAGGCCGATCTCATCGACACCGCGAAGCGGATCATGGCCGACGCGAAGGCGCGCGGCGCCGAGATCCCGGTGCCGACCGACGTCGTCGTCGCGCCCGAATTCAAGGCCGATGCGCCGGCGACGGTGAAGGCGGTCGATGCGGTCGGCGCCGACGACATGATCCTCGACATCGGTCCCGACACCGCCGCCCGCTATGCCGAACTCATCCGGGCCGCCGGCACGGTGGTGTGGAACGGTCCGGTCGGCGTGTTCGAGTTCGACGCCTTCGGCAAGGGCACCGAGACGCTGGCGCGCGCGATCGCGTCGAGCAAGGCGTTCTCGATCGCCGGCGGCGGCGACACCCTCGCCGCGGTCGACAAGTACGGCATCGCGGACGACGTGTCGTACATCTCCACCGGCGGCGGCGCGTTCCTCGAATTCCTCGAAGGCAAGACCCTGCCGGCCGTGGCCGCGCTGCAGGCGCGGGCGGGCTGAGCGCGCCGGGGCCGGCCGTCGCGACCGCCTGAACGGGCCGTCCGCGCCGGATTCGGCCCGATCCGGCGCCCGTTCTGTGTCCGTCGCACGTTGTGCGACGCGGGACCCGTGTTATATCGCCCGTGTCCCGCATGATCCGGGCGGTCCGATCCGGCCCGTCCGTCCCGCCGGCCCCGTCGTCCGTTCCCGGGCGACTTCCACCCCGGCGCGCGGGGCGTCGCGATGACGCCGTTCCCCCCGGCCGATGCCGCACGGCGTCGTCGCATTCCCGTCGTTGCATCGCCATCTAGTCCATGGAGGAACTCATGCGCACAACGCAAACCCATCGCATCCCGTCCCGTCGCCACGTCGCGAATCTCGCGCTCGTCGCCCTGTCCGTGCTCGCCGTCGGCGCGCCGGTCGCCGCCCGCGAGGTCCGCGGCCCGCAACTCGCGTTCGAGGACACCACGACGCCCGAGAGCATCCGCCTGCCGGTCGACAAGCGCGGCAACTGGATGCGCGAATACGTCCAGCTCCGCGTCGCCCAGCAGAACCTGCGTTTCGCCGACGAGCCGCTGACCGAAGACGAACTCCGGCAGATGTTCACGCCGAAGATCGTCGGCGGCAGCGTCGCCGGCGCCTCCGACAACCCGTTCCAGGTCGCGCTGCTGACCAAGAGCGTCGCCGACAACTTCCAGGCCCAGTTCTGCGGTGGCACGCTGGTCAAGGCCAACGTCATCGTCACCGCCGCGCACTGCAGCGACTTCGTCACTGCCGGCCAGGTGCAGGTGCTGACCGGCACCCGCAACCTCGACGGCACCGGCACCCGCCGCAACGTCACCAAGATCGCGATCCACCCGAGCTGGAATCCGGGCACCTTCGACTACGACGTCGCGGTGTGGACGCTCTCGTCCTCGGCGACCGGCATCCCGCTGGCCTCGCTCACCACCGCGGATCCGGCGGTCGGCACCAACCTGCTGGTCACCGGCTGGGGCTCGCTGACCGAAGGCGGCAGCTTCCCGGTGAATCTGCGCAAGGTGACCGTGCCGCTGGCCAACCGCACCAACTGCAACGACGCCAATTCGTACAACGGCCAGATCACCGCCCGGATGCTGTGCGCGGGCCTCGATGCGGGCGGCAAGGACAGCTGCCAGGGCGACTCGGGCGGTCCGCTGACCCGCAGCGGCAGCATCCTCACCGGCATCGTCAGCTGGGGCGACGGCTGCGCGCGGCGCAACAAGTTCGGCGTCTACACCCGGGTGTCGAACAGCTCGGTGCGCAACTTCATCGTGACCCAGGCCGGCCTCTGATCGCGGCTGCGTGCGGCGCCTTGGCGCTGCGCGAACGGACCCCCCGCGCGTCGGGGGGTCTTTTTTTTGCGCGTGTCGCGGACGCTCGCCGATGCGTTGGCGCGCGGATGTCCGTCAGGACGATCCCGGCACGCCGTCGCCGCTTTCTGCGATGCTGGCCGCCCCACGCCGCAGCGACCCGGATGCGTACCCTCTTCTTCGACCTCGACGGCACCCTGATCGACTCCGCCGTCGGCATCACCCGCTGCGTGGCGTATTCGCTCGAACGCATGGGCCATCCGGGCCTGCCCGAGTCCGCGCTGCGCGGCTGGATTGGGCCCGCGCTGCGGGTGAGCTATGGCAAGCTGTTCGACGAGCCGGTCGACATCGAGCGCGCGGTGGCGCTGTATCGCGAGCGTTACGACGTCGAGGGCTGGGCCGAGCACACGGTCTATGCCGGCATCGGCGAGGCCGTGGAAGCGCTGCATGCAGCTGGCTGCCGGCTGGCCGTGGTCACCGCCAAGAACGAACCGCACGCGCGGCGGATCGTCGAGACCCTGCCGTTCGGCCATCGCTTCGACGACGTGATCGGCGCGACCCTCGACGGCCGGCTCAGCCACAAGCCGGAACTGATCGCCGAGGCGCTGGCGCGGTTCGGCCTCGATGCCGACGACGCCCGCGGATCCTGCACGATGATCGGCGACCGCGACCTGGACATCGCCGGTGCGGCGCACCACGGGCTGCACGGAGTCGGGGTGCTGTGGGGCTTCGGCGACGAAGCCGAGCTGCGCGACGCCGGCGCGCATGCGCTCGCGGACACGCCTGCGGCGCTCGCGGCGCTGCTCCTCGACGTTTGACTGCACGGCTGCGGGCGTCGCTGAGCGTGCGTGCGGGTCGGCCGCGGCGCGCAAGCTGGGAAAAAGGGGAGGGTGTGGTGGCCGCTGGGAACGTATGCAGCCGCCGTGGACTCGGCCCTGCCGCGGGCGTCGTGGTAGGTTGGCGGATCGCCCGTCCCCGTCCCCGATCGATGAACGAACAGCGTCGCCGCACCAAGATCCTCGCCACCCTCGGTCCGGCCACCGACGCCCCCGGGGTGCTCGACGCGCTCCTGCGCGCCGGCGTGGACGTGGTCCGGCTGAACTTCTCGCATGGCGATCCGTCCGGCCAGCTCGCGCGCGCCGACGCCGTGCGCGCCGCGGCCGAGCGTGTCGGCACCGAGGTCGGCATCCTCGTCGACCTGCCGGGCCCGAAGATCCGCATCGAGAAGTTCGCGAACGACAAGGTGAAACTGCGCGCGGGCGACACCTTCACGCTGATCGCCCGCGAGGACGCACCATTGGGCGACGAGACCCAGGTCGGCGTGAGCTACCTCGGCCTGCCCGGCGACGTCGCCGCCGGCGACGTGCTGCTGCTGGACGACGGCGTGGTGCAGCTGCAGGTGACGGCGGTGGAGGACGAGCGCATCGTCACCACCGTGCTCAACGACAGCGAACTGTCCAACCGCAAGGGCCTGAACAAACTGGGCGGTGGGCTGTCGCTGGGCGCGCTGACCGAGCGCGACCGCGAGCTGATCACGATCGCCGCGCAGCTGCGCGCCGACTTCATCGCCGTGAGTTTCTGCCGCAACGCCGAGGACATGCAGGAGGCGCGTCGCGTCGCCCGCGCGGCCGGCAGCGACGCCTGGCTGGTGTCGAAGATCGAGCGCGCCGAGGCGATCGAGAACCTGGTCGAGATCGTCGACGCCAGCGACGTGGTGATGGTCGCCCGCGGCGACCTCGGCGTGGAGATCGGCGACGCCGAGCTGCCCGGCCTGCAGAAGAAGATCATCCGCACCTCGCTGGAGCGCAACAAGGTGGTGATCACCGCGACCCAGATGCTGCAGTCGATGGTGAGCAGCCCGATCCCGACCCGCGCCGAGGTGCTGGACGTGGCCAACGCCGTGATCGACGGCACCGACGCGGTGATGCTGTCGCAGGAGTCCGCCGCCGGCATGTACCCGGTGCGCGCGGTCGAGGCGATGGCGCGCATCTGCCTCGGCGCCGAGCGCCAGTTCGAGCACGACACCGATTTCGAGGACGCGCCGCGCAACCTCGAGCGCGCCGACCAGGCGATCGCGATGGCCGCCATGTTCCTCACCGAGCACATCGGCGTCGGCGCGATCGTGGCGATGACCGAATCCGGCGGCACCGCGCGTTTCCTCTCGCGTTTCCGCGGCAAGGCGCCGATCTTCGCCTTCGCCCGCCTGCCCGCCGCGCGCCACCGCATGGCGCTGATGCGCGACGTGTTCCCGATGGACTACGACAGCCGCGGCGAGACTCCGCGCCAGGCCGCGCGCGGCAGCATCCGCAAGCTGGTCGAAGCCGGGCTGCTGGGCGCCGGCGATCGCGTGGTGTTCACCAGCGGCGAGCACATGGAAACCCACGGCGCCACCAATACCCTGCGCCTGCTGCGCGTTGGCGAGGACGGCAGGGCCGAAGGGCTGGGCGAGCTGTGATGCAGGCGAACGGTTGAAGTCCGAGGGCCTTCGCGACGCATGCGTGTCTTTGCCCTGTCCGATGTCCACGTCGACTACGACGAGAACGCCCGCTGGGTGTCGCAACTCTCGCTGTCCGACTACCGCGACGACCTGCTGATCCTGGCCGGCGATCTGACCGATCGCCTGTCGCTGCTGGAAACCACGCTTCGCGCCTTCGCGTCGCGCTTCCGCCGGGTGCTGTTCCTGCCCGGCAACCACGAACTGTGGGTCGTGCGCGACGGCCGCGACGGCGATTCCTTCGCCAAGTTCGCGACCGTGCGCGGGATCGCCGCGCAGTGCGGCGTGGAGACCGGCCCGCTGCGAGAGGGCGGGCTGGCGATCCGTCCGTTCCAGGGCTGGTACGACGGCTCGTTCGGCGCGCCGTCCGCGGCGCTGCGGACGATCTGGAGCGATTACCGTGCCTGCCGCTGGCCCGACGGCTTCGACGAGGCGCGCATCGCCGCGCATTTCGACGCCATGAACGATGCCGATGAGGGCTTCGGCGCCGATGCCGAAGTGCGGATCTCCTGTTCGCATTTCCTGCCGCGCCCCGAGCTGCTGCCGGCCTTCGTTCCCGATTCCGTGCGGATGCTGCTGCCGGTGCTGGGCTCGTCGCGGATCGAGGCGCGGCTGCGGTGCTGGGGCGCGTCCCTGCACGTCTACGGCCATAGCCACCTCAACCGCGACGTGCGGCTGGACGGCGTGCGCTACGTCAACAACGCCTTCGGCTACCCGGGCGAAACCCGGATCGCCGCGCGCGCGCTGAAGTGCATCCGCGGCGACGCCGGATAAACTAGGCGCTTGCCCCGACGCACCGGGGCCGCACGCAGCAGGAGACCGCCAGATGATCGCTTTCGTTTTCCCAGGCCAGGGGTCGCAGAAGAAGGGCATGGGCCAGGGGCTGTTCGACGAGGTCGCCGACTACGTCGCCATCGAACCGGACGTCGACGCGCTCCTCGGCTACTCGCTGCGACAGCTGTGCCTGGAGGACCCCGAGGACCGGCTCAAGGACACCCGCTACACCCAGCCTGCGCTGTACGTGGTCAACGCGCTGCACACCCGCAAGGCGCTGGACGACGGCGCGCGGCCGAAGTGGCTGGCGGGGCACAGCCTCGGCGAGTACAACGCGCTGCTCGCCGCCGGCGCGTTCGATTTCCTCACCGGGCTGCGCCTGGTGCAGAAACGCGGCGAACTGATGGCACAGGCCCGCGGCGGCGGCATGGCCGCGGTGATCGGCCTCGGCGTCGACGCCATCGCCGGGACGCTGGCCGACAACGGCCTGGACGCGATCGACGTGGCGAACTTCAACTCGCCCTCGCAGACGGTGATCTCCGGCCCGGTCGACGACATCCAGCGCGCCGGCCCGCTGCTGCAGGCCGCCGGTGCGCGCATGTGCATGCCGTTGCCGGTCAGCGCCGCGTTCCACTCGCGCTACATGGCCGACGCCGCGCGCGAATTCGAGGCCTTCCTCGCGCCGATCCCCTTCGCCGCGCTGCGCACGCCGGTGGTCGCCAACGTCACCGCGCAGCCGTATCCCGCCGAGGGCGGCGACGCGGCCAAGGCGCTGCTGGTCGGCCAGATCACCGGCTCGGTGCGCTGGGTGGACAGCGTGCGCTTCCTGCTCGGGCAGGGCGTGGACCGGTTCGACGAAATGGGCCCCGGCAACGTACTGGGCCGTCTGGTCCAGCAGATCCGGGCAGCCTGAGCCGCGCCCGTCCGTCCGGGTGGGGCGGACCGATGGCGGGGAAGGGGGCGGGTATACTTTCGGGTCTTCGCCGCCCCTCCAGGACCCCCAATGAGCATCGAACAGCTTGCCGATATCGCCCGCGCCATGGTCGCCCCGGGCAAGGGCATCATCGCCATCGACGAATCCACCAGCACCATTGCCAAGCGGTTCGCCGGCGTCGGCATCGAGAACACCGAAGAACATCGCCGCGCCTATCGCGAACTGCTGCTGACCGCGCCGAACCTGGGCCAGCACATCTCCGGTGCGATCCTGTTCGACGAGACCATCCGCCAGTCGACCAAGGCCGGCGTGCCGTTCACCAAGGTGATGATGGAGAACGGCATCATCCCGGGCATCAAGGTCGACAAGGGCACGCACCCGCTGGCCGGTTGCCCGGGCGAGCTGATCACCGAAGGCCTCGACGGCCTGCGCGACCGCCTCAAGGAATACGCCGCGCTAGGCGCGAAGTTCGCCAAGTGGCGCGCGGTGATCACCATCGGCGAGGACATCCCGTCCGGCACCTGCATCGAAGCCAATGCACACGCCCTCGCGCGCTATGCCGCGCTGTGCCAGGAACAGGGCATCGTGCCGATGGTCGAACCGGAAGTGCTGATGGACGGCGATCACGACATCGAGACCTGCTACGAAGTCACCGAGGTCACCCTGCGTACGCTGTTCGACGCGCTGTACCAGCAGAACGTCGACCTGCAGGGCACCATCCTCAAGGCGTCGATGGTCGTCTCGGGCAAGGACTGCGAAGAGCAGGCCTCGGTCGACGAAGTCGCCGAATACACCCTGATGTGCCTGCGTTCGACCGTGCCGGCGATCCTGCCGGGCATCGTGTTCCTCTCCGGCGGCCAGAGCGACGAGGACGCCACCGCGCACCTCAACGCGATGAACCAGCTCGGCCCGAACCCGTGGCCGCTGTCGTTCTCGTACGGCCGCGCCATGCAGTCGGCGGCGCTGAAGCTGTGGTCGCAGGACCTCGCCGGCAACTTCGCCAAGGCGCAGGAGACGGTGTTCGCCCGCGCCCGCGAGAACGGCCTCGCCGCGCTGGGCCAGTGGGGCGGCTGATTCCGCTCCCCGCGCTGCCACGCGAACGCTTCTCGAACGCCGGCCTTGCGCCGGCGTTCGTCGTTTTGGCAAAGGGAACGATGCGTTGCTTCGGCAAGGTGGCATAGGCCGAAGGTCATGGGTCGAGCGGCGGCATCGCATTTTTGCCAGGAAAACCCGGTGTAAATGCGTCTCCGTGCGAGTTGCACGGCGTTCGCAGCCGCCGGGAACGCAGCCGGCAGCCGCTACAATCCCGGCATCGTTTCGACGGACTGCCCGATGCTCCCCCGCCTGCCCATGGACGCGGCGCCCCGGTGCGCCCCGCGTCGTTTCACCTTCCCTGTCCTGCGCGCGATCGTCTGCGTCGTGCTCGCCGCGTCGCTCTCCGCCTGCGGGGGCGACAAGGAGGACGCGAAGGCGGCCGGCGGCGGTGATCGTCCGATCCCGGTCACCACGCAGGTGCTGCAGCCGGAATCCTTCGCCGAACGCACGTCGGCGGTGGGCACGGTGAAGGCGCGCGAATCGGTCACGCTCACCGCGAAGGTCAGCGAACTGGTCGATGCGGTGCATTTCGAGAGCGGGCAGGACGTGCGCGCAGGCGCGCCGCTGATCACGCTGTCCGACCGCCAGCAGCGCGCGGCGCTCGCCGAAGCGCAGGCGTCCGCCGACGAGGCCGAGCGGCTGTTTCGCCGCCAGAGCGAACTGGCCGAGCAGCAGCTGATCGCCCGTGCGCAATTCGACAGCCAGCGCGCAGCTCGCGACGTCGCGAACGCGCGCGTCGCGCAGATCCGCGCACAGCTCGCCGACCGCGTGATCCGCGCGCCGTTCGCCGGCACGCTGGGCATCCGCCAGGTCAGCCCCGGCGCGCTGATCGCGCCCGGCACGGTGGTCGCCACGCTCGACGACGTCTCGCGCGTGTTCGTTGACTTCCCGCTGCCGGAGGGACAACTGTCGACGGTCGCCGCGGGTCGCGCCATCACCGGTCGTGCCGAAGCCTGGCCGGGTCGCATCTTCACCGGCAACGTCGCCACCGTCGATGCCCGCATCGAACCGGCGACGCGTTCGGTGCTGGTGCGCGCCGACCTGCCCAATCCCGATCGCCTGCTCCGCCCCGGCATGCTGCTGGAGGTCGAGCTTCCCGGCGCGTCGCGCGAGGCGCTGCGCGTGCCGGAGATCGCGGTGGTGCAGGTCGGTCGCGACAGCTTCCTGTACCGCGCGAAGGACGACGGCAGCGTCGAACAGGTCGGCGTGACCCTCGGTGCCCGTGCCGACGGCAAGGTCGAGATCGTGTCCGGCGTGCGCGCCGGCGATCGGGTGGTGGTCGAGGGCACCGGCAAGCTGCGGCCCGGCGCGAAGATCGTCGACGCGAAGGCGCCGGCCCCCGCGGCGGATGCCGCCGCCCCCACGGCCGCGGCCACAAAGGGCTGACCGGTGCGCCTGTCCGACATCTCCATCCAGCGGCCGGTCTTCGCGACCGTGATGAGCCTGCTGCTGATCGTGCTGGGGCTGATGTCCTACAGCCGGCTCACGCTGCGCGAACTGCCGGCGATCGATCCGCCGGTGGTGTCCGTCGACGTCAGCTACACCGGCGCCTCCGCCAGCGTGGTCGAGACCCGCATCACCCAGGTGCTGGAGGACGCGCTGTCCGGCATCGAGGGCATCGAGAGCCTGCAGTCGCGCAGCGTCAACGGCCGTTCGACGGTCACGGTGGAGTTCACCCTCAAGCGCGACATCGAGGCCGCGGCGAACGACGTGCGCGACGCGATCAGCCGCGTCGCCGACCGCCTGCCCGAGGAAGCCGACGCGCCGCAGGTGCAGAAGGCCGACAGCGACTCGGACGTGATCCTGTGGCTGAACATGAGTTCGACCACGATGGACACGCTGCAGCTGAGCGACTACGCCGACCGCTACGTGGTCGATCGCCTGTCCTCGCTCGACGGCGTGTCGCAGGTGCGCGTCGGCGGCCAGCAGCGCTACGCGATGCGCATCTGGCTGGATCGCGACGCGCTGGCCGCGCGCGACCTCACCGCCGGCGACGTCGAGAACGCGCTGCGCGCCGAGAACGTGGAGCTGCCGGCCGGCCGCATCGAATCCGACGCCCGCGACTTCACCCTGCGCGTCGAGCGCAGCTATCGCACGCCGGCGGACTTCGCGCGGATTCCGCTGGGCAAGGGTGCCGACGGCTACGTCGTGCGGCTCGGCGACGTGGCCAAGGTCGAGCTCGCCTCCTCCGAACGCCGCGCCTACTACCGCAGCAACGGCGAACCCAACATCGGCCTCGGCATCATCAAGACCTCGACCGCGAACAGCCTGGACGTAGCCCGCGCCGCGCGCGCCGAGGCCGAGCGCATCCAGCAGAGCCTGCCCAAGGGCACCCGCATCTTCGTCGCGTACGACACCACGGTCTTCATCGAGGCCGCGGTCGAGCGCGTGTGGCACACGCTGTTCGAAGCGATCGCGCTGGTGCTGCTCGTGATCTGGCTGTTCCTCGGCAGCGCGCGCGCCGCGCTGATCCCGGCGGTGACGGTACCGGTGTGCCTGGTCGCGGCGTTCATCGCGCTGTACGCCTTCGATTTCTCGATCAACCTGCTGACCCTGCTCGCGCTCGTGCTGTGCATCGGCCTGGTGGTGGACGACGCCATCGTGGTGCTGGAGAACATCCAGCGCCGCGCCGACCTCGGCGAGCCGGCGCTGGTGGCGGCCAAGCGCGGCACCGCGCAGGTCGCGTTCGCGGTGATCTCGACGACCGCGGTGCTGGTCGCGGTGTTCCTGCCGATCGGTTTCCTCGAAGGCAACACCGGCCGCCTGTTCCGGGAGCTGTCGGTGGCGCTGGCCGCGGCGGTGGCGATCTCCGCGCTGGTCGCGCTGACGCTCACGCCGATGATGTCGTCGAAGCTGGTGAAGCCGCACGCCGCCGATCGCCCCAACCGGTTCCACGCCTTCATCGCGCGCCAGCTCGACCGCACCGCGCGCGGCTATCGTCGGCTGCTCGATCGTAATCTCGATCGCACCTGGCTGTTCGGCGCGCTGATGCTGGCCGCGCTCGGCGGCGCCGCGCTGCTGTTCCGGGTGGTGCCCAGCGAACTGGCGCCGCCGGAAGACCGCGGCGTGTTCTTCGCCAGCGTCGTCGGCCCCGAGGGTGCGGGCTACGACTACACCGTCGGCCAGGTGCAGCAGGTGGAGAAGCTGCTGCTGCACGACACCGGCGCGGGCAAATCGATGCAGCGCGTGAACACGCGCGTGCCGGGCACCTTCGGCAGCAGCGAGGAAATGCACACCGGCCAGGCGATCGTGTTCCTGCAGGACTGGGACAAGCGCACGATCACCACCGACGAAGTGGTGTCGAAGGTGCGCAAGGAACTCGGCACGCTGCCCGGCGTGCGCGTCAACCCGCAGCTCCGCACCGGCCTGACCCGCGGCGGCGGCCAGCCCTTCCAGCTGGTGCTCGGCGGCCCCGACTACGCCGAACTCGCGCAATGGCGCGATCGCGTGCTGGCGCGCCTGGAGCAGAACCCGAACTTCTTCTCCGCGGATTCCGACTACAAGGAAACCCGGCCGCAGATGCGGGTGGAGATCGACCGCGTGCGCGCCGCCGACCTCGGCGTGTCGGTGAACGAGATCGGCCGCACGCTCGAAACGATGATGGGCAGTCGCAAGGTCACCACCTTCGTCGACAACGGCGAGGAATACGACGTGGTGCTGCAGGCCGGCCGCGCCGCGCGCGCGACCCCGGCGGACCTCGCCGCGATCCAGGTGCGCGGCCGCGACGGCGCGCTGATCCCGCTGTCGAACCTGGTGAAGATCGGCGAACTCGCCGAGGCCGGCAGCCTCAATCGTTTCAACCGGCTGCGCGCGATCACCATTTCCGCCGGCCTCGCGCCGGGCTACCGGATGGGCGACGCGATCGCCTGGGTCGAACGGGTGGTGAAGGAGGAACTGCCGCCGACCGCGCAGATCGACTGGAAGGGTGAGTCGCGCGAATTCCGCAAGGCCGGCGGCGCGGTGCTGATCACCTTCGCGATGGCGCTGCTGGTGGTGTACCTGGTGCTGGCCGCACAGTTCGAGAGCTTCCTGCACCCGCTGGTGATCATGCTGACGGTGCCGCTGGGCGTGGCCGGTGCGCTGCTCGGGCTGTGGATCGGCGGCAGCACGCTCAATCTCTTCAGCCAGATCGGCATCGTGATGCTGGTCGGCCTCGCCGCGAAGAACGGCATCCTGATCGTCGAGTTCGCGAACCAGCTGCGCGACGAAGGACGCGACATCCGAGAGGCCATCCTCGAATCCTGCGCGGTGCGCCTGCGTCCGATCCTGATGACGTCGGTGGCGACGATCATGGGCGCGATCCCGCTGGTCGTCGCCGGCGGCCCGGGCTCCGCCAGCCGCTCGACGATCGGCATCGTGGTGATCGCCGGCGTCGCGTTCTCGACCCTGCTGTCGCTGTTCGTGGTGCCCGTGTTCTACCGCGTGATCGTGCCGTACACGCGCTCGCCGGAAGCGCTCAAGCGCAAGCTGGAAACGCTCGAGGAAGAAACGCCGCCGGTGAGCGGGCATTGATCGGCGCGGCCTGATCTCGGCGGGCGCCGGTCGCGGTTCAGGCCCCCTCCCGGCCTCCCCCTGCGCTTCGCGCAAGGGGAGGGGCATATCGTCACTTGATCGGGGGGCGGGAAACCTCTCCTAGCTCGAATCCCAGTTCGAACGCCGCCGGTGGGTCGCGCATCCTTCGGGAAACCCATCGCGCTGCGCCCTCCCTTTCGCGCAGCGAAGGGGAGGGTCGGGGAGGGGTTCGAAGATGGCTCGCGTCGATCACGCGTCGATCTCGGCTTCGTTCAGCCCGCCAATGCCCGCCGATACCGCTCCGCCATCGCCGCGTCGAACGCGCACAGGATCACGCGCATCTCCGCCGGCGCAAGCGCGCGCAGCGTGCGCACGGCCACCTCGGCGGCAAGATCCGGCGGATAGCCGAACACGCCGCAGCTGATCGCGGGGAACGCGATCGAGCCCACGTCGTGTTCGAGCGCCAGGCGCAGGCTCTCGCGATGGCATGACGCCAGCAGCTCCGGCTCGCCCTCGCGGCCGCCCGCCCACACCGGGCCGACGGTATGGACGATCCAGCGCGCCGGCAGGCGGAAGCCGGGCGTGATCCGCGCCTCGCCCGTGGGGCAACGCACGAACGGCCGCACCATCGGGATGGCCCTGCAGGCCGCCGCCAGTTCAGGCCCGGCGGCGCGGTGGATCGCGCCGTCGACCCCGCCGCCGCCGGCCAGCGCCTGGTTCGCGGCATTGACGATGGCGTCGACCGCCAGCGCGGTGATGTCGCCCTGCAGGACTTCGATCGGCACGGGAGACTCGGGCACTGCCCGGATCCGGGCGACGCGGTATCCTGCACCCGGAGCGCCACTCGAGGAAGCCGGATGAACACACCACAGCAGGTGCCGCAGGCCGTCCTCGACGCCCTGCAGCGCGGCGACACCATCGGCGCGGTCAAGATCCTGCGCGAGGCCAGCGGCGGCGATCTCAAGAGCGCGCTGGCGCTGGTGCAGCGGATCGCCACGCAGACGCAGAGCGGCGAGGCCGCCATTGCCAAGGCGGCGAAGCACGCGCACGAGCCGCAGTCGATGCGCGAATCGCACCAGCGCACGGAAGAGGTCATGCACGGCAAGCGCACGCCGACGGTCATGCCCGGCGATGGCGGCAACCGCGGGATGGTCTGGCTGCTGCTGGGCATCGTCGCGGTGGCGGCCTGGTGGTTCTTCCTGCGCTGACGCCCCGCGGAGTCGCGCCATGACCAGCCCCACGCTGCCACAGGACGTGATCGACGCGATCGCGGGCGGCAACCGGATCGAGGCGATCAAGCGCCTGCGCGAGGCCGCGCGGATCGACCTGAAGACCGCGCATGACGCAGTGGAGGCCTGGGCCGACGGCCGGCCGTTGCCGCCGCTGCCGGACATGCCGGCAGCGCCGACGGCGTTGCCGCGGGCCGCGGCTTCGGTGCTGCCCGACGAGGTGCAGGACGCGCTGGTTTCCGGCAACAAGATCGAGGCGATCAAGCGCCTGCGCGAGGCGACCGGCCTCGGCCTGAAGGAAGCGAAGGATCTGGTGGAAGCCCACGAGGCTGGTCTCCCCGTCTCGATGCCGGTGGCGTCGACACCGGCGGCAGCGCCGATGCCGACCGTCGTCTCCGGTCGCAGCGGCGTCGGGATCGGGCCGATCCTCGCGCTGGTCGTCGCGGCCGCGCTGGCGGCGTGGTGGTGGTTCGGCCGCTGAGCCGCGGCGCGTAGAATGCGGGGATGTCATCAGTCCCACCGTCATCGGTCCCGCCGTCCTCTTTCCCGCCCCCCGCCGCGCCCGGCGGCGATGCGCGTCGCCGCCGCGACGCCGAACTCCGCCTGTACGGCCTGAACGCGGTGCGCGCCGTGTTCGCGCGCCGGCCGCAGGCCCTTCGCAAGCTCTACCTCGCCGAAGCGACGATCCCGAAGCTCCAGCCGCTGCTGAAGTGGTGCGTCGCGCAC
>JAEWNA010000225.1 GCA_023392975.1 Pseudomonadota bacterium
TGGTAGCAGGGCGCGCGGCGCACGCGCCCTCGCATGCGCGGGGCGCTTCGGTTAACGTGCATCGGCATGGCGTTCCGGCCGTTCCGAGGCATCGCATGACCCGATCGCTTTCCGTCGCGCATCGCCGCGTCGCCTCCGGGGCGGGGCGATGACGCGTCGTCCGTCCGCGAAGGCCCCCGCGATCGCCGGCGGCTCGCCCACGATGGCGGACCTGGCGAGCATCGCCGGGGTGTCCGCGATCACCGTCTCGCGCGCCCTGCGCGACAGCCCGCTGGTCAATGCCGAGACCCGGGCCCGGATCCGCGAGATCGCGCAGCAGCACGGCTATGCCTTCAACGTCAGCGCCCGCAACCTGCGCCTGCGCCGGAGCATGACCGTCGCGGTGGTCGTCGAGATGACGCCGAGCCCGGACCGGCAGATGTCCGGGCCGTATCCGCTGGACCTGCTCGGCGGCATCATCCAGGAGCTGACCCCGCTGGGGTACAGCGTGCTGCTGACCGCCCTGCAGGCGACCGTGCCGCCGGCGGTGCTGGCGGCCGATGGGGTGATCCTGCTGGGCCAGGGCGCCCGCGAGGGCGCCATGCATACGGTGCGGGGGTGGGGCCGGCCGCTGGTCGTCTGGGGCGCGGTGAGCCGCCACGAATCGCAGATCGTCGTCGGCAGCGACAACGTCCGCGGTGGCGCGCTGGCGGCGGAGCGCTTCCGCTCGCTCGGCCGGCGCCATCCGGTGTTCCTCGGCGACGACGCGCACGCGGAGTTCGCCGAACGTTTCGAAGGCTTCCGCGACACCTTCCGGCGCTACGGCATCGAGCCGGAGATGGTCACCGTGCCCGCGTTCACCGTGACCGCCGGCGCGACCGCGGCCGAGGCGATCCTGCGCGAGCGCCCGCGGACGGATGCGCTGTTCGCGGCCAGCGACCTGCTGGCGATCGGCGCGATCCGCGGCCTGCTGTCCTGCGGCCGGCGGGTGCCCGAGGACGTGTCGGTGATCGGCTACGACGACAGCCCGCTGGGGGCGACCTACGTGCCGCCGCTGACCACCGTCCACCAGAATTTCGTCGAGGCGGGCATCCTGCTCGCGCGCAAGGTGACGGCGCTGATCGACGGCGGCCCGGCGGGCTCCGAAGTGCTGCCGACCCACCTGGTGGTGCGTGACACCTGAGCGCGGGTTCGCGCGGACGGATGCTGCGATGCAGCGTTCGCGGTCTCGGCGGGATTTGCCGGGCGTGACCGAAAAACATTCCGAAAACAATGGTTTGGCGCCATCTATGATCACGGGATGCTGGTGCCCGTGTGGTTTGATCGTTCGCTGACATCGATAACTTGACATCGATAACAATGGTCGCCATGGTGCGGCCGTCCGCGATCGGCGGGCGGGACCGGCGGGATGGGCATGCGCGATTCGGGGGCGGGAGAGACCGGACAAGAGGCGGCGACGGCCATCGATCCGTGGCGGCTGCAGGTCGACGGACTCGATCCGGCCCGCGCTGCGCTGGAAGACACCCTGTTCGCGCTCGCCAACGGTTCCCTCGGCGTCCGCGGCGGCGCGGAGGAAAGCGTCGACGGCACCGGTGGCACGTTCCTCGCCGCGGCCTATGCGCAGTCGCCGATCCACTACCACGAGCGCCTGTCCGGTTTCGCCGCCCGCACCGACACCCGGGTACCGGTCTGCGACGGCACCCGCATCGAGGTCTGGCTCGGCGATCGCCGGCTCGACCCCGCGGCCTGCACGATCCTGCGGGCGCAGCGCAGCCTCGATCTCCGGACCGGACGGCTGTCGCGGCACCTGCGGCTGCGGACCCCGGAAGGCGACGTCCTCTCGATCCGCGCCGAACGCGTGGTGCCGCTGGACGGGCCCGACCTGCTGGCGATCCGCTACGCCATCGTCCCGGAGACCGACGTCGGCACGCTGCGCCTGGTGTCGTGCCTGGTCCCCGGGGGACGCGCGATCGCGCAGGGCGACGATCCGCGGATCGGCGCCGGCAGCGGGGAAGGGCTGCATGACCTCGGCGGCGACGCCGACGCGAACGCCGCATGGTGGGCGCAGTCCGGTCGCGGCGGGGCGCTGCAGGTGCGTTGCGCGCAATGCCACCGCCCGGGAGACGGCCTGCGTTTCGTCGCGTCGGGTGCCGACGATGGGCGGGCGTTCCAGACGTTCGAAGCGGCCTGCGTGCCGGGCGCCGAGGTCGTACTGGAGAAGACCGTCGTCCACGTCGCGGGCGACGATGCCGGGGCGCTGGATGTACGCCTCGCCGACGCGCTCGGCTTCGCACGCGGGCACGGGTTCGACGCGCATGCGCGGCGCCAGGCGGACGCGCTGCAGGCGTTCTGGGAAGGTGCGGATCTGTCGGTGCCGGGCGCGCCGGAGATCGAACAGGCGCTGCGCTTCAACCTGTTCCATGTCCTGCAGTCGGCCGGCCGCAGCGGCTTCGACGGCACCGCCGCCAAGGGCCTGACCGGCGAAGGCTACGAGGGCCACTGTTTCTGGGACACCGAGGCGTTCGTGCTGCCGGTGATGGCGTTCGTCGCGCCGGACGTGGCGCTAGCGATGCTGCGCTGGCGGCACAGCACGCTCGACGCCGCGCGTGCGCATGCGCGGGAGTTGAATCATGCGACCGGCGCGCTGTATCCGTGGCGCACGATCGCAGGCGGCGAGTGCTCGGCGCATTATCCGAGCGGGTCCGCGGCGTACCACATCAACGCCGCCGTGGCCTACGCGATCGGCCTGTATCTCGACGCCACCGGCGATCTCGATTTCCTCGCCGACGCCGGCGCCGAAATGCTGTTCGAGACCGCGCGCATCTGGCCGCAGGCCGGGCATTTCGATCCGCGTCGAGGCGATGCGTTCTGCATCCACGACGTCACCGGTCCCGACGAATACACCACGCTGGTCGACAACAACCATTACACGAACCGGATGGCGCAGCGGCACCTGCGGCGCGCGGCCGATGCGTGGGACCTCCTGCGCCGAGAACGACCGCAGGCGCATGCGGCGCTGGCTGCGCGGCTGGCGCTGGAGGACGACGAGGTGGCGCTGTGGCGTCGCGCCGCCGACGCGATGTGGCTGGGCGAGGACGCGTGGTTCGGCATCCACGCGCAGGACGACACCTTCCTCGGCAAGCCCCGGTGGCCCTATCCCGAGAAGCGCGACGGTCATCGCCCGCTGCTGCTCGACTACCACCCGATCACGCTCTACCGCCATCAGGTCTGCAAGCAGGCCGACGTGGTGATGGCACTGGCGCTGGCCGGCGACGACGCGCCGGCGCTGCGGAAGCGGCGCAGCTTCGATTACTACGAGGCGCTGACGACCCACGATTCCACGCTGTCCGCGGCCGTCCACGGTATCGTCGCCGCGGCGATCGGCGAGCCGCAGCGCGCACTGGGCTACTTCCTTGACAGCCTGCGCGTCGATCTCGACGACCTGCACGGCAACACCGCGCACGGCGTGCACATGGCCGCGATGGCGGGCAGCTGGCTCGGCCTGGCGCAGGGCTTCGGCGGGCTGCGGGCGATCGACGGGGCGCTCGCGTTCGCGCCGCTGCTGCCGCCGGGCTGGCCGTCGTACGCATTCTCGCTGCACTGGCGCGGGCGCACGCTGCGGGTCGACGTGCGCGAGGACGGCGCGGCGTACACGCTCGTGCGCGGCGACGCGCTGACACTGCACCATGAGGCCGTCGCCTTCACGCTGGCGTCGGGCGAAACCGTGCGCCATCCTCTGGGCGCCGTCGCCGCCCGACGCGGCGTCGTGTTCCCGCATCGCTGCGAGGCGCTGATCTTCGATCTCGACGGCGTGCTCACCGACACCGCGCGGCTGCATTACGTCGCCTGGAAGCGGCTCGCCGACGCATTGGGTGTACCGTTCGGCCCGGACGACAACGAACGCCTCAAGGGCGTCGACCGGATGGGATCGCTGGAACGGATCCTGCAGCGCGCCGACCGTGTCTACACGGACGAGGAAAAGCGGCAGCTCGCCGCGCGCAAGAACGCCGACTACGTCGCGGCGATCGAGATGCTCGGCCCCGACGACCTCTTCCCCGGCGCACGTGCGCTGCTGCTCACTGCGCGTGCGCGCGGCCTGCGCGTCGGGCTTGCCTCGGCCAGCCGCAACGCGCCGCGCCTGCTGGAACGCCTCGGCATCGCCGACCTGTTCGACTTCGTCGCGGATGCCGGGCGCGTGCGCCGCGGCAAGCCGCATCCCGACCTGTTCCTGGAAGCCGCGCGCGGGCTCGGCGTCGCGCCCGCGGCCTGCATCGGCATCGAGGACGCAGCGGCCGGCATCGACGCGCTGCGCGCCGCCTGCATGCCGGCGATCGGCATCGGCGATGCCACGCAGCTCTCGCGGGCGGATGTCGTCGTGCCGAGCATCGCCGATCTCGACCTTGATGCCTTCGTCCTGCCGGTCGATCCCGGTTCGCCACACCCGCCCTGACTCACGCGGCCCGAGAAGCCGCGGCGTCGCCCACCCCCGTTCACGACACGATTTACCCTGGAGGGAACACCATGCAGTACAGAACACCGATGCGTTACGCGCTGTCGATGGCCATCGCCGCCGCGCTCGCGCCGTCGCTGGCCGCCGCGCAGGACGCCGCGACGTCGCCCGATGCGGCCGGTCCCGGCGCCTCGGCGCAGGCCGACGCAGGCGAACTCGACACGATCGTCGTCAGCGGCACGGCCAGGTTCAAGGGCCTGCGCAAGCGCGACGCCAGCTTCTCGATCAGCACTGCCAACGACGACGAGATCCGCGAGGTCTCGCCGACCAGCACCGCGGACCTGCTGAAGATCGTGCCCGGCGTCTGGGCCGAATCCAGCGGTGGCGGCACCGGCGCCAACGTGTTCGTGCGCGGCATGCCCTCGGAAGGCGACGCACCCTTCTTCACGCTGCAGTTGGACGGCTCGCCGATCTATCCGCCGCCGACGTTGTCCTTCCTCGAGAACACCACGCTGTTCCGCATCGACGACACCGTCGAGCGCGTCGAAGGTCTCCGCGGCGGCTCGAGCCCGATCTTCTCGAACGGCCAGCCCGGCGTGACCGTCAACTTCATCCAGCGCAAGGGCGACGACACGCCGGCCGGCAGCGTGCGCGCGACCGTCGGCACCGACGACCTGCGTCGCGTGGACGCCTTCAGCAGCGGGCCGCTGGGCGAGGGCAGCGGCTGGTACTACAGCGTCGGCGGTTTCTACCGCGAGACCGACGGCGTGCGCCACATCGGCTACCCGGCGGAGAAGGGCGGGCAGATCGTCGGCACGCTGACGCGTCGCTGGGACACCGGCGAGTTCACCCTGTACGGGCGCCACACCAACGACCACAACGCCTTCTACACCGCCATCCCGCTGCGTTCGCGCAACAACGGCAGCGACATCTCCAGCTTCCCGGGCATCGACGCGACCACCGGCACGCTGGTCGGCGACGACTTCCGCCGCGTCACGCTGCCGACCGGCATCGGCAACAACACGATGTCGCGCGACATGGCCGATGGCCGCGGCGTCGACATCACCGTGTTCGGCGGCGCGCT
This sequence comes from Pseudomonadota bacterium, assembly GCA_023392975.1. GTDB lineage: Bacteria > Pseudomonadota > Gammaproteobacteria > Xanthomonadales > Xanthomonadaceae > Lysobacter_I. The sequence continues at coordinate 5,514 of JAEWNA010000225.1, forward strand.
GGACTGGAACGTGGGCGACTGGACGATCAGCGACCGCTTCAACGTCCTGTCGGGCGACGCACCGACCAACGCGCTGTTCACCGGCGCCAACCCGCAGACGCTGTCGTCGTTCATCACCGACACCTACGGCGCCACCGCGACCGGCACCGGCACGTTCGTCAACGGCGGCGGCGCCGTCTCGCCCGACCAGCAGGTGCTGACCGCCGGCTGGTGGGTAGTCGACAAGCACCTGCGTTCGTTCACCAACGACCTGCGCTTCAGCGTGGACCTCGGCGAGCGCAATTCGCTGACCTTCGGCACCTACTACGCGAAGTATTCGTCGGAGGACCGCTGGTGGCTCGGCAACAACATGCTGCTCACCGCGGAAAACAATGCGCGGCGCGTGGACCTGACCCTCGCCGACGGCCGCATCCCGACGCGACAGGGCTTCGTCGGCACGTCGTTCTACAACATCCGCGGCGACTACGACGGGCGCAACACCGCGTTCTTCGTCGCCGACGAATGGAACGCGAGCGACCGCTGGCGCTTCGACGCCGGCGTGCGCTGGGAGCGGCAGGTGGTCGACGGCACGGTCGTCGATCCGGTCTCGGTCGACCTCGACGGCGACCCGAACACGCTGTACGACAACAACACCTCGGTGGCGACGACGCCGCGTTCGATCGACCAGCGCGACACCCACACGTCGTGGACCGCGGGCGCCAACTTCAAGATCAACGACAACCTGAGCGTGTTCGGCCGGGTCAACTCCGGCTTCAAGTTCCCGTCGTTCGACAACCTGCGCGACGGCGCCACCCAGACCCAGGAGATCGACCAGTACGAGGTCGGGCTGAAGGCCGGCGGCGAAAGCTACGAGCTGTACCTGACCGCGTTCTACAACGACTTCGTCGGCCTGCCGTTCCAGGCGTTCGACCAGGGCGGCAACAACATCGTCGTGATCGGCGATTCCAGCGCGAAGGGCCTGGAGTTCGAAGGTGCGTGGCGCCCGGTCGGCGGCTTCGAACTCGGCTGGAACACGACCTGGCTGGACGCGAACTACGGCCGCTTCGGCAACTTCAGCGGCAACCAGGTGGTGCGCCAACCGCGCTTCCGCGCACGCCTGACGCCGAGCTACTTCTGGACGCTGCCGTGGGGCGACGCCAAGGTCTTCGCCACCGTCACCCGCGTCGGCGATCGCTACTCCGACCCGGCCAACGGCCAGGTGCTGCCGGCGTACACGACCTGGGACCTCGGCGCCAACGTCCGCGTCGGCGATCACTGGGAGTTCGCACTCAACGGCCGCAACGTCACCGACGAGATCGCGCTGACCGAAGGCAATGCCCGCGTCATCGGCAACGCCACCAGCGCCGGCGTGTTCATGGGACGCCCGATCGAGGGCGCCTCGTACCAGGTCTCCGCCGCGTACCGGTGGTGATCGCGACTCCGTTCCCCGCCCCGACTCCCTCTCCCGGGGCGGGGAACGGCGTCCGATCGATGCGACCATGCTCCAGCCGCGTCCCGGTGCTCTGCGCCGGGACGCCTTCGAGGTACCGATGACCGCACCGACCCTTGCCGCCGCTGACCGTACCCACGCCGATCGGCGCCGGATGATCGTGGCGATGATCCTGACCTACGCGATCTTCGCGATCCTGCTGAACAGCGTCGGCACGCTGATCCTGCAGAGCCAGGTCGCGCTCGGCGCGAACAAGGCGCAGGTCAGCGTGCTCGACGGCTACAAGGACCTGCCGATCGCACTGGTGTCCTTCCTCGTCGCCGCGTGGCTGCCGCGCTTCGGCTACCGCCGTGCGATGATGACCGGGCTCGCGCTGGTCGCGATCGCCTGTCTCGCGATGCGCGCGGCGAACGCGTTCTGGATGGTGAAGGCGCTGCTCGCCGCCACCGGCGTCGCGTTCGCGCTGGTGAAGATTTCGGTCTATGCCGCGATCGGTCTGGTCACCGACGACGCGCGTCGCCATGCCAGCGTCACCAGCACGATCGAAGGCTGGTTCATGGTCGGCGTGCTCGCCGGGCCTTGGTTGTTCGGCGTCTTCATCCAGCGCCAGCGGACACCCGCTGATCCGGTCTGGCTGGACCTCTATCTCTGGCTCGCCGCGGTCTGCGTGGCCGCCATCGTCCTGCTCGCGAGCGTGCGCCTGGACGAGTCGCGCGCGCATCACGCGCCGGACGCCGACGCGCCGCCTGCGGGGCGCGCGTTCATCGACATGCTGCGGCTGACCCTGCGGCCGCTGGTCGCGGTCTTCGTGGTCTCGGCTTTCCTCTACGTGCTGATCGAACAGAGCATCGGCACGTGGCTGCCGACGTTCAACGCCGACCTGCTGCATCTCTCGACCGCCACGAGCGTGCAACTCGCGAGCGTGTTCGCCGCGTGCACGGCGCTCGGTCGCCTGCTCGCCGGTCAGCTGCTGCGCCGCATGCCGTGGCATGTCCTGCTGGTGGCGTGCCTGGTCGCCGCCGCCGGCATCGTGCTGGTCGCGCTCCCGCTGGCCGACGGCGTCGCGCCGCCGGCCGAGGACGGCTGGCGGCATGCGCCGGCCGCCGCGTTCGCGCTGCCGCTGATCGGGCTGTTCCTGGCGCCGGTGTATCCGACCATCAATTCGGTGGTGCTCAGTGCGCTGCCGCGCCACCGGCATGCCGCGATGACCGGCCTGATCGTGGTGTTCTCCGCGCTCGGCGGGACCACGGGCTCGTTCGTCACCGGCCAGCTGTTCGCCCGCGTCGGCGGACAGACCGCGTTCTACCTGACGCTCGTGCCGCTGGCGGTGCTCGCGGGGACCGTGATCGCCCTCCGGCGCCAGGCGGCGAAGGCCGGCGGCCAGGCCTGAGCGCGACCGCCGGCCATTGCGGGGTCGCGAGAGACGCGCTCCGGGCCATGGTGCCCATGGCGGATGAACGGATCGTCATCGAACGACAAGCCTGCCGCAATCGGCGCGCGCCGAGACTGGATCTCGCCACAACGGCCGATCACGCCTCCCGGAGACCTCCCATGCACCGTGCATCCGTTCCCGTTTCCCTGCTCGCCACGATGCTGTTGTCCGTGGCCGGCGTTTCGATCGCGTCCGCGCAGGATGCCGCTGCGGCACCGGCCGCCAAGCCCACCGCCGCGACCGCCGCAACGACGGCGTCGGCCCCGGCCGCGAAGGCCGCGCCCGCCCGCTGCCGGGACGCGAAGGGCCACTACGCGAAGTGCCCGGTCGCCGCGGCGAAGAAGGACTGTCGCGACGCGAAAGGGCGTTTCGTCGCCTGCGCCAAGTGACGCGGCCGCGTCCGGGCGTTACGCCGCGACCGCGCCGCGGATACGAAAAAACCCCGCTTTCGCGGGGTTTTTTCTGATGTCTGGTGCCAGGAGAGGACCCGAAATCGTCAATAATTATCAAATAAATCAGTAATTTGAAAATTACTTACTGATCTATACGCACAAATCTACGCGCGAACTGGATCGGGCGCATAGGCGATCACAGTCAACGCCCGCCAGTCACGTCCAAAATATCAACATGACTGACCCAAAACCCCGCAAACGCTCCCGAGCCCTTCCCATCCTCGACCCACCCTTCGCCCCTGCCGCGCTGTGGAACTACGGTCCAGGCGTTCACTACGACCCCAGCCTGCCTGAAGAGGTCCGCGCCGCAATCCCGCCGGAGTGGGTCGTGGTGCTGGACATGCCGGCATTCACCACCGCGCTAGGTAAACGGCTGGGCCTCTATCGCTACTACACGGGGTTGACCACTGATGATCTGACGACCACGAACGCGCTGAAGCTGGCCGAGGATGCATTCCGCTTGCTGGATGAGGCCTGCACCCGGCTCAATCACCTGCCGCCGTTGGCCAAGTCCTTGCTCGATGAACGAGTGGAGACCGATTCGAAGCAGACCCGCACGATGCTGGATCGCGCGATCGCTTTGTATGAAGTGCATGGCGACCTGCAGTGGGTGACGTCGACGATCAAGCGTGACTTCGTCAGCCCCGGCCGCGCCTCGGCCGGTCTGCGCGATGTCATGTTCAAGGACGTACGTGACTTGATCCTGTCCCACGCTTCAGGCGAACCGACCAAGGAGGCCGCCACGCGTCTCCTGTGTCGGCTGATGCGCGCTGCCCACATTTCGATTCCGGCCCGGCTGGAGGTGATGCAGCGGTACATCCGTCGCGTGGAGCGTGCGCGGGAGCAGGAAGCTCAGGACCTCATGGACCTCATCGAGGCCTCGGCGTCAAGGACACAAAATTCGACTTAGTTAGGGTCGAATGTTTACTCGTTACAGCATCGCCGCCATGTGAAGAATCGGGAGCCGCTGCCACTCGCAGCGGCCTGTCCCGTCCGGTGCAGGCCCATCCAGAGACCTGCCCATGACCTGCAAGACCCCTGCGACGCCCCCAGCGGGCGACCTGATCCTCGAACGTCTCCCCCAGATCAAGGCCCGTACCGGGCTGTCCCGCTCCGAGATCTACCGCCGCATCGCGCTGGACGAGTTCCCGGCCCCGATCAAGCTGGGCGTGCGCGCCAGCGCGTGGAGCAAGCATGAGGTCGATGCCTGGATCGCCCAGCGCATCGCCGAGCGTGACGCGAAGGGGGCGGTATGACCCGCGCCTCTCGTGATTCCGCGGCCACGCCGCATACGACGCGTGCGATCGCCCAGCAGACACCGTCCAGTCGCCTGCCTGGCCGTTGGCGCCAGCGTCTGCCCGAGCCGGAAACCTACTACCGCCGTGAGGTCCCCAGTCTGGGCCGCGTGCGTGACGACGGCTGGGCGCAGGGGCTGTGCCCCTTCCACGACGACCACATCCCCTCCCTGTCGGTGCACCTCGGCGGCGACCGTGGCGGTTGGGTCTGCTTCGCCGGCTGCGGCAAGGGTGATCTTGTCGGTTTCCACATGCGGCTGAAGGGACTGGCCTTCCGCGAGGCCGTCCGCGACCTGGTGGAGGGCGCCCGATGACGGACACCTCCAATCAAGACCGCGCACGCGAGACCCTCGAACAAGCCGTGCAGCGCTTTTGTGCGAATCGGCTGCGCCAGGGATTTGTGCTGGAAGGCGTCTTCCCCTATGCCACCAGTGAGGGTGACATCCTGTTCTGGCGTGCCCGGCTCAAGCACCCGGATGGGCGCAAGGCGTTCCTGGCATTCCACTGGGACGGCGAGCGCTTCGTCGCGGGCGAGGCCACGGCGCCGCCCGAGGGCAAGCCGCTGTACCGGCTGCCCGAACTGCTGACCAGCGACAGCCCGATCGTCGTCGTCGTGGAAGGCGAGACCAAGGTCGATGCGCTGATCGCGCTCGGCGGCACGGCCACCATGAGCGGCGCTGCGACCTCTGCTGGCCGGGCGGACTGGACGCCGGTGGCGGGACGGATGGCGCTGTGCTTCCGTGACAACGATGCCGCAGGCCTGGCCTATGCGCGCGAAGTCACCCGCTGCCTGCGCGCGCAGTGCGTCTATGTGCACTGGATCGATGTCGCCGCGCTCGATCTGCCCGAAGGTGGCGACGTGATCGACTGGCTCGCGCTGCGACCGGATGCGACGTGGGCTGACGTGCTGACACTGCCTCGACTGGCCGTGCCGGATCTGGGCAGGGATGCGAAGCCGCGTGCCGATGCAGCCGAACCGCGACCGGTCACGCCGCCCGCGCGCCGGGAACCTGCACAAGCACGCCCCCGTCCGGTACCGGAACCCCTTCGGCGGCCACTTCGACGGCCGCAGCCATACCCGATGGAAGCGCTCGGCGAGTTCCTGGGCGGTGCGGCGGCGCGCATCCACGAGGTCGTGCAGTCGCCGTCCGGATTGTGTGGGCAAGCCGTGCTCTCGGCTGCCAGCCTCGCCGTGCAGGCACTGGCCGACGTGGCCATCGATGGTCGCCGCATGCCGCTGAGTCTGTGGCACCTGTCGGTCGGCGAGTCGGGCGAGCGCAAGAGCGCGACCGATGCTCTCGCGCTGCGGGCGCATCGCGAACGCGAGCGCGCCCTGGCGGACGACTTCATGCAGGAACTGGCGGCCCACGAGGGGGAGGCCAGCGCACACAAGGCGGCGGTGCGGCGGATCGAAGGCAAGGGCGAGCCTGATGAGGTGCGGGCCGCCCGCAAGGAACTGGGGCCTGCACCACCGCGTCCGCTGAAGCCATGGCTATTGCTGACCGAGCCGACGCTGGAGGGCCTGCAGCGACTGTACCAACGCGGTCGGCCCAGCCTCGGGCTGTTCAACGACGATGCCGGCGACTTCGTCCACGGTCATGCGATGTCCAGCGACAACCGGATCAAGTCCGGTGCGGTCATGTCACGACTGTGGGACAACGGCGAGCTGACCCGCTCCCGCGGCGGCGACGGCACCTCGAAGTGGTACGGCCGCCGGCTGGCGATGCACCTGATGATCCAGCCCGTGATCGCCGAGCAGTTGCTGTCAGACCGGTCGCTGCTGGAGCAGGGGTTCCTGGCCCGTTACCTGGTGTGCTGGCCGGCGTCGACCATCGGCACGCGCGCCTACGTGGCCGAAGACCTGACGGTCGATCCGGTGATGCAGCGCTACTGGCAGCGGATGCATGCGCTGCTGGCCATGCCGGCACTCACCCGGCCCGGGAAGAAGAACGAACTGGACCCGCAGATGCTCACGCTCGCGCCGGATGCCAAGGCGTTCTGGATCGAGGTCGTCAACCACATCGAGCGGGACCTGTGCGGTGAACTGTTGAGCGTGAGGGGATCGGCCGGCAAGGCGGATGCGCAGATCCTGCGCATCGCGGGTGTGCTCACCCTGGTCGAGGATGTGCATGCGGGAAGCATCTCGCTCGACGCCGTGGAACGCGCAACCGTGCTGATGCAGTACCACCTGGACGAAGCGTTGCGCATCATCGGGACGAGCCATCCCGGGCAGCGGATCGAGGATGCAGAGGCGTTGATCCAGTGGTGTCGCCGGACGAAGCGGGAATGGTTGTACTCGGCGGATGTCTTGCGCAATGGGCCGGTCACGATCCGGACCCGGGACGCCTTCCTTGCCGCGGTGAAGCAATTGCAGGAAGCAGGCTGGGTCGAGGCGGAGCAGCATCACCAAATGCTCGGGAACAAGCTGCGCGCCCGGGCGTGGCCGCTGCATCCGGACGCGTTGCGCTGATGGGCGCGCTGTCCGACTTCCTGGCGCAACGCGAATCGTCGCCAGTGCAAAAGGGCGATTCGCAGACCGGGGCGGCCACCACGTGTGGCCGTCCCGGGATGTCTTGCAATGTGGCGGGTGGTATGGGTGGGCCTGCAAGGCCCGGTTCGCGCGATTCGCAGGCATCCGAGGCCCTGCGAACCGCATTGATGAGGATCGCGAGGGTCGAAGGCATCCCGGATGCCATCGTAGCTGCGATCGAACCTCGCGATCTGGGCGCCTGTGTCGGGTTGCCGACATCGACGCTCGGCGCATACCTGCGAGCCCTGCACCGCTCTTCGGGGATGGCCGAAGGTCGTGTACCGATCGGTTGGACGCAGATCGCACACTGCGTGGGTTGCGGGCCGGTCTGGTTTCCACCGGCGATGCCGTCGCCCGTGGTGGCGTGCCCGTGGTGTCGTCATCGGCAAGCCGGTCGTCGCGTGCCGATGCCGAGCATCTGAACCGGAGTTTGCGCATGTAGCAGCGCACGCCGCGCCGGTTCTTCTCCCATCTGGATCACCCAGGACGCGCCGCGACTACGTGTTGCGGCGCGTTTGCCTGTGCGCGACGAACTGGCCACGCTGATACGCGTGCGGCAGGCCGTCCTGTCGATACGTCGTGCGGGCCATCGCACTCTTCAACAAGGGGAACTTGTCTGTCTGTATCTCTTGGAGAGAGGGATGCAGGGGAGAGGTTATTCCATTCGCGGAGCGAATGGCTCCGGGAGATGGCGCCTGTCTGGTACCGATCGGTGTGGCGATCGTGCCCGTTGTCGTTCCTTCCGTCCCGATGTCGGATCGATCCGCTGGATTGCACGTGTGCTCGCAGTTCGATTGCCGGCAGGGACGCTTCGCGCAGGCAAGACAAACGGCAGAGAACGGCAATAGCGGGGCGGCGGCTGAGCAGGACGCACGGAATGTGCCGGAGGAATGCAATCGGTAAGACATTGAATGGCAAGGTGTTTGCTGCGCTGGTCTCGGAAATGGCAAGGAAGCCGCGCCCTGCAACCTGAACGTAATGGCCAGAATAGGCAAGAGGATTTCGGGTAGGAACGTCTTCGCTGGCAACTCGTCGACGGCGGTTACCGGCGAGAGACTTGGGTGTGCAGCGGGCCGCCTCGTGACGGCAAAAAATTGATAGACCTTATCTTGAGTTTTTCTCTCGACGATTGAAAACGAATAACAAACATTCTTGCCCCGTGAGACCGTCCGACGTTAGCGTCGTCCGCCAACAGTCTCGTCCCGTCATATGATCCGGCCGGGGAGAGAAGCTTCGGCCAACAGGGGATGGCATGCGGCGGTTCTACGCACACTCAACGGATCGACCAGACAAGCAGGATTGGCAGTCGCTCGATGAGCACCTGATTGGTGTCGGCGCACGGGCGCGCGCGGCGGCGGAGGTGTTCGGTGCGGGGGCGCTGGCCGAAATCGCGGGCCTGCTGCATGATCTGGGCAAGTACACGGAGGGTTTCCAGGCGCGGCTGGAGGGAAAGGCGCCGAAGCTCGATCACGCGACGCACGGCGCGCGCGAGATCATCGCCAAGTATCCCGGGATCACGCCGCTGATGTACCTGCTGGCCTATGCCATCGCCGGCCATCACGCCGGCTTGGCCAACGGCAGCAGCGGGGAAGGGCGACGCACCCCGCTCGCAGACCGACTGGTGAAACCGCTGCCGCCGCTGCTCGACGATTGGCGAAGCGAACTGCGTTTGCCCTCGGAAGAGGCGCTGGTCGCGGCCGCCATGCGCCTCAAACCGGTGCCCCAGCGCGCCGGCTTCCAGTTGACGTTCCTTGTCCGCATGCTGTTCTCGGCGCTGGTCGATGCCGATTACCTCGATACCGATGCGTTCTACCGCCGCATCGACGGACGGCCGGCGCGGCAGGATGCGCCACCTCCCGCCCTGGAAGCACTGCGTGATCGACTGGATGCCCATCTCGCGAAATTGGCGGGCGGCGGGGATGGCGAGGTGCATCGGCTGCGTCAGGACGTGCTGGGCGAGGTCCGCGCCGGTGCCGCACGCGCACCGGGACTGTTCTCGCTGACCGTGCCGACCGGCGGCGGCAAGACACTCGCCTCCATGGCCTTCGCGCTCGACCATGCCATCGCGCACGGGTTGCGGCGCGTCATCTACGTGATTCCCTTCACCAGCATCATCGAGCAGAACGCGGCGGTCTTTCGCCGGGCCTTCGGCGATCTTGGCGAAGCCGCGGTACTCGAACATCACAGCGCGCTGGCCGACGATCCCGCGCAGGCGCCGGAAGCGCAGGAAAAGCTGCATCGGGCGATGGAAAACTGGGACGCGCCGATCGTCGTCACCACCGCCGTGCAGTTCTTCGAGAGCCTGTTCGCCGACCGGCCGTCGCGCTGCCGCAAGCTGCATGCCATCGCCGGCAGCGTCGTCGTGCTGGACGAGGCGCAGATGCTGCCGCCCGATCTGTTGCGGCCCTGCGTGGCGGCGATCGACGAACTCGCGCTCAACTACCGCACCAGCCTCGTGCTGTGCACCGCGACCCAGCCGGCGCTGCGTCGCGAGGACGGCTTCGTGGACGGGCTCGACGGCGTGCGCGAGTTGGTCGAGGACCCGCCGGCGCTGTACCGTCGGCTGCAGCGGGTCCGGGTGCAGGACATCGGGCCGCGCGACGATGACGATATGGCACAGCGCCTGCGCGAACGTCCGCAGGTCCTGTGCATCGTCAACTCGCGTCGCCACGCGCGCGCCCTGTACGAACGGATCGCCGATTGCGCGGGCGCCGTGCACCTGAGCACGCTCATGCATGCGCGCCACCGCAGTGCCGTGCTGGCCGACGTGCGACGTCGCCTGCGCGACGGCGAACCCTGCCGGGTCGTGTCGACCTCGCTGATCGAGGCCGGCGTGGATGTGGATTTCCCGTGCGTGCTGCGTGCGGAGGCGGGCCTTGACGCGATCGCGCAGGCGGCTGGGCGCTGCAATCGCGAAGGGCGCCGTCCGGTCGAGGACAGCGAGGTGCTCGTGTTTTCCTCGCCGGAACACGCGCCGCCGCACGAACTGGCCCGCTACGCCCAGGCCTACCGCACCACCGCCCGCCACCACGGGCAGGACCTGCTCGGGCTCGACGCCGTGCGCGCCTACTTCCAGGAGATGTACTGGCAGAAGGGCGACAACGGGCTGGACCGGAAGGGCCTGCTGGCGCTGGTGAGGGATTGCCGACACGACAATCTGCCGTTCGAGACCCTCGCGGCCGGCTTCCGGATGATCGACAGTCCGCTGAAGCCGGTGATCGTCCCGTTCGAAGTGACGGCCGAGGGGCGTGTCGTTCCGGATGCGATTGCGCAGGAGGCGCTGGCGGCGCTGGAAGCGGGCGATCCCCAACGCCGTGTCGGCGCCATCGCCCGCGCCCTCCAACCCTATCTGGTGCAGTTGTCGGAGTCTGCCCTAGCGGCCTTGAAGCAGTACGGGGCCGTGCAGGCGGTCCGTCCGGAACGCTTCGGCGACGAGCAGTTCCTCCGCCTGATGCTGCCGGCGCACTACGACCCGAGGTTCGGGGTGCGCTGGCAGCAGGCCGATGAAATTTTGCCCGAGGATCTAATTATTTAGTTCAATGCAAGTGTTGCCCAAAGGGCAACCTTGATATGCTACCTATTGACCTTTTCTGTCCCTTGACGTAGCGTGCCGTCAAAAAAGCGAAGGCCCCAAGCGTCTGGATCGCTTGAGGCCTTCGGGACAGCCAGCGCCTTCCGGTCGAGGGCGACATAGGTAGCAATGAAGCGCTATCAAAGGAGGGCTCAATTTGCTTGGCATGCATCTGACGACAACATGAGCACCTGCTGGTTTGCCCCGCTCGACCCCGAGGGGCTGAGCGGGGCAAACCCTAAAGCATCAAGTTGTTAGACGCAATTGGATTCGTAGTCGCATCCGAGCCAAGCGATGCGTGGATAGAAACAATGCCAGTGTCCCCCGCAGGGCGCTTGAAGTGCTGAGGCCCCCTGCCGACGAAAGTCGGCAGGGGGCGTGAAAAGGAATCTAGCTCAATCACAGGGGAATCGGTTATGTCCTACGGCATCCGCCTCCACGTCTGGGGTGATCGCGCCTGCTTCACCCGGCCGGAGATGAAGGTCGAACGCGTGTCCTATGACGTCATCACGCCGTCCGCGGCGCGCGGCATCCTCGAAGCGATCCACTGGAAACCGGCGATCCGCTGGCACGTCGATCGCATCCAGGTGCTCAGGCCCGTCCGGTTCGAGTCGATCCGGCGCAACGAGGTCGGCGGCAAACTGTCGGCCGCCGCGGTGGCCAAGGCCATGAAGGCCAGGCGGACCGAGGGCTTGGCGACGGTGATCGAGGACGATCGTCAGCAGCGCGCCGCGACCGTCCTGCGCGACGTGGCCTACGTGATCCACGCGCACTTCGACCTGACCGATCGTGCGGGCCCCGACGACAACGTCGGCAAGCATCTGGACATCTTCAACCGCCGCGCGCGCAAGGGGCAGACTTTCCATGCGCCGTGCCTGGGGACGCGCGAGTTCCCGGCGGCGTTCGCCCTCGTCGAAGCAGACACCGATGTCCCGGGCGTCGATCCCGCGCTCGCCGGCGAGCGCGATCTGGGCTGGATGCTGCACGACATCGATTTCGCCGACGGCAAGACGCCGCGCTTCTTCCGCGCGCGGATGCTCGACGGCCTGATCGACGTGCCGCCGTTCGACGGCGAAGGAGTGCGGGCATGATCCTGACTGCGCTCAACGACTACTACGACCATCTGCTCGCGGCGCAGACGCCGGGCCTGTCCGCGGCCGGTTACAGCCAGGAGAAGATTTCGTATGCGCTCGTCCTCGATCCGGACGGACGGCTGGTCGCGGTCGACGACCTGCGCGATCTCTCGGGCAAGAAGCCGGTGCCGAGATCGCTGAGCGTGCCGCAACCGGAAAAACGCACGGCGGGCATTCGCGCGAACCGGCTGTGGGACAAGACCAGCTACGTGCTCGGCGTCAGCGCGACCAGCAAGCGCGCCGATCAGGAGCACGCGGCGTTCAAGGACCTGCATCTGGACATGCTCGCGGGCACCGACGATCCGGGCCTGCAGGCGCTGGCGGCGTTTCTCGCGTCGTGGACGCCCGATGCCTTCGCCACGGACGCGCGCTTCAGGCCCGAGATGCTCGACGCCAACGTCGTCTTCCGTCTCGACGGTGAGCGCGGCTACCTCCACGATCGTCCTGCGGCGCGTGCCCTGCTTGGCCGGCCGACGGAGGAGGGTGGGGAAACACGCACGGGCCTGTGCCTGGTCACGGGGCAACGACTGCCGTTGGCGCGGCTGCATCCGGCGATCAAGGGCGTCAATGGGGCGCAGAGTTCCGGCGCATCCATCGTCTCGTTCAACCTCGACGCCTTCACCTCCTACGGCAAGGATCAGGGCGAGAACGCGCCGATATCGGAACAGGCCGCCTTCGGCTACGCCACGGCGCTCAATCACCTGCTGCGCCGCGACCCCGACAACCGCCAGCGCCTGCAGATCGGCGACGCCACCGTGGTGTTCTGGGCCATCGCCGCGCGCGACGCCGAGGCCCGGCAGGCGGAAAGCCTGTTCGCGTTGATGATGAACCCCCCATCCGAGGATGGTCCCGAGATCGCGCGCCTCCGCACGGCCCTCGTGCAGATCCGCGACATGGAGGTGCGCGCCGACCTCGATCCCGGCCTTGCCGCGGGGACGCGCATGTTCGTGCTCGGGCTCGCGCCGAACGCCTCGCGCCTGTCGATCCGCTTCTGGCTGACCGACGACATGCGCAGATTCGCAAAGCGGCTTTCCGATCACTACGCCGATCTCGAACTGCAACCCGCGCCGTGGAAAGCACCGCCGCCGCTGTGGCGGCTGCTGCTCGCCACTGCCCCGAGTCTGCAAGGCAAGGCCAAGAGCGAGGACGTGCCGCCGCAACTGGCCGGCGAAATGACGCGCGCGATCCTCGCCGGCACCGCCTATCCGCAAAGCCTGCTCGACGTGCTGGTGATGCGGATGCGCGCCGACCACGACGTGTCAGGCATCCGCGCCGCCCTGTGCAAGGCCGTGCTCGCCCGCCGTTCCCGACTGCATTCCCAAGACAGGAGTCCTCCCGTGAGTCTCGATACCGCCAACACCGAGCGCGGCTACGTCCTCGGCCGACTGTTCTCGCTGCTGGAAAACGCCCAGCGCGCCGCATTGGGCGACAAGCTCAACGCCACCATCCGCGACCGCTACTACGGCGCCGCCTCGGCCACGCCCGCCAATGTCTTCCCGGTGCTGCTGCGCAATACCCAGCACCACCTCAGCCGGCTTCGCAAGGACAAGCCGGGCTTGGCGGTGACGCTGGAAAAGGACATCGGCGAGACCATCGCTCTGCTCGACGGCTTCCCGCGCAGCCTGCGCATCGAGTCGCAGGGCAATTTCGCCATCGGTTACTACCACCAGACCCAGGCGCGCTTCGCCAGCCGCGGCGACGCGCAGGACCAGGACGACCACGACGGTCAAGACCATCACGACGACAACGGAGAAGCATGATGACCGCGATCCAGAACCGCTACGAATTCGTTTACCTGTTCGACGTCGCCAACGGCAATCCCAACGGCGATCCGGACGCGGGCAACCTGCCGCGACTCGATCCCGAGACCAATCGCGGCCTCGTCACCGACGTCGCGCTCAAGCGGAAGATCCGCAACTACGTGGCGCTGGAGAAGGAAGGGGCGCCGGGCTTCGCGATCTACATGCAGGAGCGTTCGATCCTCAACAACCAGCACAAGCAGGCGTACGCCGCGCTCTCCATCGAGCACGAAGCGAAGAAGCTGCCGAAGGACGAAGCCAAGGCGCGTGAGCTGACCGCCTGGATGTGTGCCAACTTCTTCGATGTGCGGACGTTCGGCGCGGTGATGACCACCGAGGTCAATGCCGGGCAGGTGCGCGGCCCGGTCCAACTGGCGTTCGCGACCTCGGTCGAGCCCGTCGTGCCGCTGGAAGTGTCGATCACCCGCGTCGCCGTCACCAACGAGAAGGACCTGGAGAAGGAGCGCACGATGGGCCGCAAGCACATCCTGCCTTATGGTCTCTATCGTGCGCATGGCTTCGTCTCGGCCAAACTGGCCGAGCGGTCAGGCTTCTCCGAAGACGACCTTGCGCTGCTCTGGCGCTCGCTGACCAACCTGTTCGAGCACGACCGCTCCGCCGCCCGTGGCGAGATGGCAGCGCGTCGCCTGATCGTCTTCAAGCATGAACACCCGATGGGCAACGCGCCGGCGCACGCACTGTTCGAGCGGGTGACGGTGAAGCGCAACGGCGATGACAGCGCACCCGCGCGCAGCTTTACCGACTATGTCGTCGGGATCGATCGCGAGGGATTGCAGGCCGGGGTCGAGATCGTCGAGATCCTCTGACCGCATGGCTAAATGACGGAGGAGCGCGCGGAATGGAGGACGATGACGGCATTCCCATCTCCGCGCTCCAGCACTACGTGTATTGCCCGCGGCAGTGCGCGTTGATCCATCTGGAGCGCGTCTGGGCCGAAAGTCGCGAGACCGCCGAGGGTCGGCTGCTGCATGCGCGCACCGACCAGCCGATGGCCGAACGCCGGCGTGGTGTCCGCACTGTCACCGCGATGCCGCTGTCACATCACGGATTGCGTCTCGTGGGCGTAGCCGATGCGGTCGAGTTCCATCGCGAAGGCGGGGAAGAACGCGCCTTCCCCGTCGAGTACAAGCGGGGGCGCCCCAAGCCGCATCGTGCCGACGAGATCCAGCTCTGCGCGCAGGCGCTGTGCCTGGAGGACATGCTCGGCACGAACGTGCCCGCCGGTGCGCTGTTCTACGGCAAGACCCGCCGGCGCAAGGAGGTCGCGTTCGATGCGGCCCTGCGCGCGCTGACCGGGGAGACCGTGCGCGACGTCCAGGCGATGCTCGCGTCGGGTCGGACCCCGCACGCAACGTACGAGTCGAAGCGCTGCGACGCCTGCTCGCTGATCGATCTGTGCCAACCGCGATGGCTGGCGCAAGGCGAGGGCGTCGATGCCTGGTTGCGGACGCAACTGGAGGGATGAGATGCGCAAACAGCTCAACACCCTGTACGCAACCACCGAAGGCGCCTGGCTCCGTAAGGACGGCGCCAATGTGGTCATGGAGGTCGATCAGCAGGAGCGCGCCCGCATTCCCGCGCATCTACTGGAGGGCTTGGTCTGCTTTGGCCGTATCGGCGTGTCGCCGCAGTTGCTCGGCTTCTGCATGGAGGCGGGCATCACCGTCACCTACCTGACGCCGAACGGGCGCTTCTACGCCCGCGTGGAAGGCCCGGTCTCCGGAAACGTCCTGCTGCGTCGGGCGCAGTACCGCAGAAGCGAGGATGTTGCAGGCTGCGCGTCGATCGTGCGCAATCTTCTGGCCGGCAAGATCCACAACCAGCGCGCCGTGCTCGCCCGCGGCTGGCGCGACCGCGGCGATCGCCTGCCGGATGCGATCGCTTTCCGGCACGCACTGAAGCGGTTGAAGCGCATTCCGCAGCGGCTGATGGCGGTCACGGATGTCGACATCCTCCGTGGTTTGGAAGGTGAGGCGGCACAGGCCTACTTCTCGGTGTTCGACCAGTTGATCGCCACGGACCAGCCCGAAATGCGCTTCTCGGGCCGCAATCGACGACCGCCCCGCGATGCATTCAATGCGCTGCTGTCCTTCCTCTACACGCTGCTGACCCATGATTGCCGCAGCGCGCTGGAAACCGTCGGACTCGACCCCGCGGTCGGTTTCCTGCACCGGGACCGGCCGGGACGACCGAGCCTTGCGCTCGATCTGGCCGAAGAATTCCGGCCACTGCTCGGGGAGCGACTCGCGCTGTCGCTCGTCAATCGCAAGCAGCTGACGGCCCGCGACTTTCGCACGATGGACAACGGTGCAGTGCTGCTGACCGACGATGCCAGGAAGACTGTGCTCGTCGCGTACCAGGAGCGGAAGCGGGAAGAACTCGCGCACCCGTTCATTGGCGAGAAGGTGCCGATCGGCCTTTTGCCCTACCTCCAGGCGCAGTTGCTCGCCCGCCACCTCCGTGGCGATCTGGATGGATACCCGCCGTTCCTCTGGAAGTGATTGGCGCGTCGCCGCCGAATCGGGAGACGACCCATGCTGGTGCTGGTGAGTTACGACGTGAGTACCATCAACGATGGCGGCAAGGCACGTCTGCGTCGCGTCGCCAAGGCATGCCGGGATTTCGGGCAGCGCGTGCAATACTCGGTGTTCGAGATCGAAGTGAACCCGGCGCAGTGGACCCTGCTGCGACAGCGCCTGTGCGACCTGATCGACCCGGCGCAGGACAGCCTGCGGTTCTACTTCCTGGGCGCCAACTGGCGCGGCAAGATCGAGCATGTCGGCGCCAAGCCGGCCACGGACTTCTCCGCTCCTCTCGTCTACTGACCCGCGAACCCCAAGCGTCCGGCCGTTTCCCGGCAGGTTCGCGCGCCCCCCAAGTGATTGATTCGTCTGACGCGAACCGCCCGAGGGCTTTGCCTTCGTGGCGCGGTGCCTCCCTGCGCGCGAGGTTCGCGAAAGTCGATGAATTCTTGTTTGTGGCCCAAGCCTTTACCATGACGCAGTCGCGCCCCTCGCGGGCGCGTGGATTGAAACGCCTTCACGACGGCTTTTTTGTGGTTGGTGTTCAGGTCGCGCCCCTCGCGGGCGCGTGGATTGAAACGGCTTGTGTTGCCCGCGGTCATCTACAGAATACAGTCGCGCCCCTCGCGGGCGCGTGGATTGAAACCAGCCCCAGCAACGCGCACAGCGCGTCCAGAAACACGTCGCGCCCCTCGCGGGCGCGTGGATTGAAACTGGACGCCCGCCTTGAGGCGAACGTGAGCGTCGAGTCGCGCCCCTCGCGGGCGCGTGGATTGAAACGCTTCGAACAGCACGGCCATGTTGCGGTCGTCGTGTCGCGCCCCTCGCGGGCGCGTGGATTGAAACTCCTTCGCGGTCTGGCCGATGGCGGCCGATTCCTGTCGCGCCCCTCGCGGGCGCGTGGATTGAAACGCCGAGGGCGGCTTCACCGGCCCGGGCGGCAAGTGTCGCGCCCCTCGCGGGCGCGTGGATTGAAACTACTCGGCCACCAACTGAAGCCTGCGCCTCCCCCGTCGCGCCCCTCGCGGGCGCGTGGATTGAAACTCCGGTTAGGCGGGAGGCCTCGCCCGAAGGCGAGGGTCGCGCCCCTCGCGGGCGCGTGGATTGAAACCCGAGGTGCGGTCCGGGCGTCGCACTGCACAGCCGTCGCGCCCCTCGCGGGCGCGTGGATTGAAACACCGCCGCCAACGGGTATGACTCCGCACTCAAGGTCGCGCCCCTCGCGGGCGCGTGGATTGAAACTACTCGGCCACCAACTGAAGCCTGCGCCTCCCCCGTCGCGCCCCTCGCGGGCGCGTGGATTGAAACATTTTGGGCGCGATGGGTGTCAAGATGACGC
>JAEWNA010000068.1 GCA_023392975.1 Pseudomonadota bacterium
GCCCGCCCGACCGACCACCGGGCGCGTCCGCGATCCGCGGGCGGAGGCGACGACGCAACGACCGACGCAACGACCATGACCGACCCGCAGGCGAAGCATACGCAGGGGGCAGATGCGATGAAAGACGAGTTCCGGCACCGCAACACCGCACGGCCCGCTTCGAGGCCTTCGGGACGGATGCGTCCCGCGCGGCGCCGGTTCGGTCTGATGCCGCTCGCCGCCGGTCTCGCCGCGCTGCTGCTGCCGCTCGCCGCCGGCGTGTCCGCGCAGACGCCGCTGCGCTGGGACAGCAGCCTCGCCGACGGCGCGGTGCTCGGCAACAGCAGCGTGTACTCGCCGCGCGCGACCATGGCCCGCGTGTTCCCGGGCAACGGCCTGCAGGTCATGCCGCTGGCGACCGGCTTCAACGTCCCCGAACTCGAAGCGATCGCCCAGAACCTCGTCGCCGGCCAGAAAGTGCCCGGCCTGGCGATGGCGATCGTCTACCAGGGCCGCATCCTCAGCGCGCGCGGCTACGGCATCACCGACGTGAACAACCCCGAGGCCGTCGACGAGCACACCGTGTTCCGGCTGGCCTCGCTGTCGAAGTCCTTCGCCGCGACCGCCACCGGCCTGCTGGTGAACCAGGGCCGCCTGCGCTGGGACAGCCGGGTCGTCGACTACTACCCCACCCTGCAGTTCTCCGAGCCGCGCGCCGCGCTGGAGCTCACCGTCGCCGACGTGCTGAGCCACCGCGTCGGCCTCGGCCACAACAGCTTCGACCGCGATATCGAAGGCAACGCCGAGTACCCGTCGCTGGTGCGCAAGATGGCGTACACGCCAATGCAGTGCGCGCCCGGCGAGTGCTACGCCTACCAGAACGTCGCCTACAGCCTGATCGGCGATGTCGTCGGCGGCGCCAGCGGCGAACCGTTCGAACGCTGGGTCTCCGAACGCCTCTTCGCCCCGCTCGGCATGCACGACGCCAGCTACGGCCTGGACGGCATCGAAGCCAGCCCGCACTGGGCGAAGCCGCACGTGCGCGCCGGCCGCGGCTGGTCGTCGGTGATGCCCAAGCCCACCTACTACCGCGTCGCGCCGGCTGCCGGCGTCAACGCCAGCATCAGCGACATGGCGCAGTGGCTGGTCGCGCAGACCGGGCATCGTCCCGACGTGCTGCCGTCCGCGCTGCTGGCGACGCTGCACGCGCCGCTGATCGACACGCCCGCGGAAACGCGCGGCTCGTCGTGGCGACGCGAACGCCTCAACGCGGCCGGCTACGGCCTCGGCTGGCGCGTGCTGGACTACGCCGGCCACCGCGTGATCTTCCACGGCGGCGCCGTGCAGGGCTACCGCGGCACGATCGCGATGGTCCCCGAGCGCGACTTCGGCGTCGTCATCCTGTGGAACGCCAACAGCGGCGCGCCCTCGGGACTGCTGCCGACCATCCTCGACCGTGCGATCGGGCTGACGCCGACGCAGTGGCTGGACAGCGAACCCGAACCGCTGGAAGAGGGCCTGTACGCGCAGGGGCTGCCCAAGCTGCCCGACGCGCCCGCCGCCAGCGGCGGCGCCGAAAGCTCGGTCTCGAACGCCAAGCCCGAGTAACCCGCCCGGGATTCGGTTCCGTCGCGCCAAGCCATCCGCGACGGCGCGGGCGGGAGGCGTTCTGGCGTCCGCGCATAAAAAAACTCCCTCTCCGCCTGGGCACGCGGAGAGGGAGTTCGGTACGGCAGATCGGGGTGACGCGATTACATCATCGGCGCGGGAGCGGCCGGCATGGCAGCAGCCGGAGCCTTCTTGGCGCGCTTCTTGGCAGCCTTCTTGGCCGGCTTCTTCGCAGCCTTCTTGGCAGCCTTCTTGGCAGCCTTCTTCGCCGGCTTCTTGGCGACCTTCTTCGTCGCCTTCTTCGCGGTCTTCTTGGCAGCCTTCTTCGCAGTCTTCTTGGCGGCCTTCTTCGCGGTCTTCTTCGCCGCCTTCTTCACGGTCTTCTTCGCGGCCTTCTTGGCCGGCTTCTTGGCGACCTTCTTGGCAGCCTTCTTCGCGGTCTTGCGGACGGCCTTCTTCGCCGCCTTCTTCACGGTTTTCTTGGCGGCTTTCTTCGTCGCCTTCTTCGCAGCTTTCTTCGCAGCTTTCTTCGCAGCCATGGTATGGCTCTCCTCGTCAGTGGACTTGCTTCGGGTATTGCGGCCCAGACAACAACGGGATCGCGGGAGTCGGACCCGCCACCCACCGCCGGCGCGAGACGCAAGCCGGTACGGATTCGATCCGGCGTCGCGACCGCGACGACCGGGGAAAGGACATGACGGCGCCGAACCGTCTCGCGTCCTCGACGGCGCCACCGTCGAAGACAGGAGAGAACCCGGGACCATCCTGGTCGAGGGTCGGAAAATGCGGGCGGAAGCACCCGAAGGCGGCAGGCCCGGCGGCGGCACGACATTTCGCAGAGGAGACGAAGCCTGTTTCCACCGGAACCGCGGTCCGGAAGAAAGTTCGAATTGTGCTTCGCGTTTTCGTCTTGGAGGGACTCACTCACTTCTGCGCAGGCGACACTTGGGGCGAAACCTAATCACGGTTTTTTCCACTGTCAACACCCCGACGTGAAAAAAAATCCGGCGCGCGGCGCAGTCGCGGATCGCGCGACGCATCCGAGGACGCGCAAGCCGCGCGATGCGCGATCCGCAGGCGCGACGCGATGCGCCGGAGCGTTTCGGCGAAAGCGCTTTTTTTCAGCGGTTTTGTTTCCGCGATTCGCAGGCGGGACGACGACGAACGACGCGCCGGGCGCATCGCGCCGTCGCCGCGCGGCGAGGATGAAGGAAGACGAAAACGCGGTGAGCGACGTTGGTCGAAGCGGTCCGGATTTCGCGTCGCACAAGCCCGAATGCGCGGATTTGCGCGAACGATGCGCGACCGGAAACGTCGATGCGCGTGCATCGACGCGCCTCCGCGGCGGCATCCGCTCGCGCGTTCGGAGCGTCGGCCGGCATCGCGCGAGGCACGTCGCGCCGACCGGAACGCGATGCGCCGGACAAGAAAAAAGCCGCCTGCGGATGCGGGCGGCTCTCGTTCCCGTCGGCGTCGCGGCGACGGTGCGCCGCGCGGGAGCGGTCAGTGATCCTCGTCCTCGAGCAGTTCGGCGTAGTCGTCCGGGCCGAGCAGTTCGTTGAGCTGGTCGGTGTCCTCGATCTCGACCACGAACAGCCAGCCCTCGCCGTAGGCGTCCTCGTTGATCGTTTCCGGCTTGTCGGTCAGCGGCGCGTTGACCGCGACGACGGTGCCGCTGACCGGCGCGTAGACGTCGGAGGCGGCCTTGACCGACTCGACGACGGCGCAGGCGTTGCCCGCCTCGACCCGGTCGCCGATGTTCGGCAGCTCGACGTACACCAGGTCGCCAAGCAGGCCCTGGGCGTGGTCGGAGATGCCCACGGTGACCTTGCCGTCGCCTTCGACGCGGGCCCATTCGTGGGACTTCATGAACTTCAGGTCGCCGGGAATCTCGCTCATCGTGGGCTCCGCAGGTGGCGCTGGCCGGTGGGGGAAGGTGTGTAGTGTAGGAGCGCGGCGGCGGCGGTCAAATGCCTTCCTGCGCCTTGCCGTCGCGGACGAACGGAAACTTGACGACGCGCACGGGGATGTCGCGCCCG
Organism: Pseudomonadota bacterium; assembly: GCA_023392975.1. Taxonomy (GTDB): domain Bacteria; phylum Pseudomonadota; class Gammaproteobacteria; order Xanthomonadales; family Xanthomonadaceae; genus Lysobacter_I. The sequence continues at coordinate 3,627 of JAEWNA010000068.1, forward strand.
CGGATGTCGACGCGGACCTCGCCGAGCTCGCCGGCCGGCACGCGCGCGAACGCGATCGCCTTGCCGAGCGTGGGCGAGAACGTGCCCGAGAGGATCTCGCCGTCGCCGGCGGCGGTGCGCACGGCCTGGCCGTGGCGCAGCACGCCCTTCTCGTCCATCACCAGGCCGACCATGCGGCGCGGCACGCCGGCGGCCTGCTGCGCTTCCAGCGCGCCGCGGCCGGTGAAGTCGCGGCCTTCGTCCAGCGCCACGGTCCACGCCAGCGCGGCCTCGTAGGGCGTGATGTCCTCGTCCATGTCCTGGCCGTAGAGGTTCATGCCCGCCTCCAGGCGCAGCGTGTCGCGCGCGCCGAGGCCGGCCGGCTTCACGCCCGCGGCCAGCAGCGCGTCCCACAGCGCGACCGCGCGCTCCTGCGGGACGACGATCTCGAAGCCGTCCTCGCCGGTGTAACCGGTGCGGGCGAGGAACAGCGGGATGCCATCGCGGCTGACGGCCTCGGTGGCGGCGAAGCGGGTGATCTTCGACGCCGCCGGTGCGGTGTCGGCCGACAGCAGGTCCAGCACCTTCGCGCGGGCGTTCGGGCCCTGCACGGCGATCATCGCCAGTTCGGGACGCTCGGTGACCTCGACATCGAAGGGTGCGGCCTGCGCCGTGATCCAGGCGAGATCCTTGTCACGGGTGGCGGCGTTGACCACGAGACGGAAGAAGTCCTCCGCCAGGAAGTAGACGATCAGGTCGTCGATGACGCCGCCGCGGTCGTTCAGCATGCAGGTGTAGAGCGCCTTGCCCGGCTTCTGCAGCTTGTCCACCGAATTGGCGACCAGCCTGCGCAGGAATTCGCGGACGCGGGCGCCGCGCAGGTCGACCACGGTCATGTGCGAGACGTCGAACATGCCGGCGTCGCGACGCACCTGGTGGTGTTCGTCGAGCTGCGAGCCGTAGCTGAGCGGCATGTCCCAGCCGCCGAAATCGACCATCTTCGCGCCGAGGGCGCGGTGGGCGTCGTTGAGGATGGTCTTCTGCGTCATCGCGGGAGCCGGCTGCGGAAAGACCGGCATTATCCCAGACCGGCCCCGCGGATACGCAAGCGTGCGGAGACGCGGATCGAATGCCGCGGGTGGAGCGCCGCCGGTCAGACGCCGGCGGCGGGGTTCGCGCAACTCACCCGCGACGCCTCGATCCCGACCAGCTTGCCGGCGTCGGCGTCGAACCGGCGCACCCACTGCAGCTCGGTGCTCTGCTCGTCCGCACCGTAGCGCACGGCGGCGATCAGCCCGGCCGCGTCCTTGCCGTCGAGCATGCAGCCGCCGAGCTGGAGCTGGTCGCCGGGCTTCAGCGACGGGGCGTCGACTGCATCGAGCACTTCCCAGCGCGGATCCTTGCCCACGGGCGGCGCCTTGCGCGACGCGATCACGTAGCGGGCCATCGCGGCCTGGCCGTCGGCGGCGCCGCTGCCGAGCATGGCGATGCCGAAGTCGCAGACATGTTCGTAGCCTTCGGCGCCGGGCACGCAGCCGCCGCCGATCTCGACCAGGCCATCGGGATACGGCGGCACGATCTGGCCGATCAATGCCGACGCACCGCTGGCGACGGCTGGCGCGGCCGCGGGCGTGGCGGCTGGCGCGGGGGTGGCGCTCTGGGCGGGCGCAGGCGCAGCCTCGGCCGCGGGGGCGTCGGCCTGCGGCGCTGGCGCGCGATCGCAGGCGGACAGCGCGAACAGCACGCCGCACAGGGCGATCGGGAGCCCGGAACGGGCGGATTTCGACTGGGACATCGTGACGCTCCTCGGTCTGCGTTCGTCGCGGAAGCGGGTGGGCTGCACGTCAGTCCACCGCTTCCACTTTCAGGGTCATGCCGTCGGCCCCGACGATGCGCACGCTGGCGCCGGCCGGCAGGTCGGGACCGCTGACCTCCCAGTAGGCGTCGGCAATCTGCACCCGGCCGGTGCCGCGCTCGATCGCGCGTTCCAGCGGCACGATCCGGCCGACCAGCTGCGCGGTGCGGCGATTGAGCGCGGGCTGGTCGCTCGGCGTTTCCACCCGGCTGCGGTAGTACTTGCGGTAGCCCAGCACCGCGGCGAAGCCGAGCCCCACGAACAGCACCGCCTGGGCGAGGAACGGCAGGCCGGGGATCAGCCAGACGATGATCATCATCGCGCCGGCGGCGAACGCCAGCCACAGCATGAACGCCCCCGGGGCCAGCACTTCCATGCCGACCAGCAACAGCGCGACCACCGCCCAGCCGAAGACGTCGGTACGGATCTCGAAGCCGGCGAAGTCCATGGATCAGTCCCTGCGCGGCATCGACGGCGGCTTGCCGCCCTGCTGGTGGGCCAGCGCTTCCTTCGCCAGCTCGGTGATGCCGGCGAGCGAGCCGAGGATGCCGCTGGACTCCATCGGCATCATGATGAACTTCTGGTTCGGCGCCTCGGCCAGGGCCTTGAACGCCTCGATGTACTTCTGCGCGATGAAGTAGTTGATCGCGTTGACGTTGCCGTTGGCGATCGCGTCCGAGACCATCTGCGTCGCCTTGGCTTCGGCCTCGGCCAGGCGCTCGCGCGCCTCGGCATCGCGGAACGAGGCTTCGCGCCGACCCTCGGCTTCCAGCACCGAGGCCTGCTTCTCGCCCTCGGCGCGCAGGATCGCGGACTGGCGCACGCCCTCGGCTTCCAGCACCGCGGCGCGCTTGTTCTGCTCGGCCATCTTCTGCTGCTGCATCGAGGCGATCAGGTCGCGCGGCGGCTGGATGTCCTTCAGTTCGATGCGGTTGACCTTCAGGCCCCAGGGATGGGTGGCGTGGTCGACCGCGGCCAGCACCCGGCTGTTGATCTCGTCGCGCTTGGACAGCGACTCGTCGAGGTCCATCGAGCCGATCGCGGTGCGGATGTTGGTCATCACCAGGTTGAGGATCGCGATCTCGAGCTGGGCGACCTCGTAGGCGGCCTTGGCCGCGTCCAGCACCTGGAAGTAGACGACGCCGTCGACCTTGACCACGGCGTTGTCCTTGGTGATCACGTCCTGGCTGGGGACGTCCATCACCTGCTCCATCATGTTGATCTTGCGGCCGACCCCGTAAAAGATCGGGATCAGGAAGTGCAGCCCCGGGGTCATGGTGTGGGTGTACTTGCCGAAGCGCTCGACGGTCCACTCATAGCCCTGCGGCACCATGCGCACGGCCTTGAAGAAGATGATGACGCCGACGACGACGAGCACGAAACCGATGAACGGACCCATCTGGAACCCTCCCTTCCGAATTCGGGTCAGTATAGGGCCGGACGGTGGCCGGCAGGCGGGCGCGGCCGCCGCCTGCGACCGGGCTGCGACGGTTTCGCCCCGAGGCGCATCCTGTCCTTTCAGATGACCCCGCAGACGACCACGCCCGCCTCTGCCTTCGCGCTCGACGTGCCCGACGCCCTGCTCGCGCGCCTGCGCCGGGGCGACGCGGTCGCGTTCGAGCAGGTCTACCGGTGGTTCGAGCGGCCGGTGTTCACCCTCGCGCTGCGCGTGTGCGGCGACCGCGAGCAGGCCGCGGACGTGCTGCAGGACACCATGCTCAAGGCGTTCGACCGGGCCGGCGACTTCCGCGGCGGCGGCGATGCCGGCGGCGACGCGCCGTTCTGGGCCTGGCTGCGGCGGATCGCGGTGAACCAGGCGCTGATGGCGCTGCGCCGACGCCGCGCCGACGCGGTCGACGACGGGTTCGACGGCTTCGATGCGCTCGATCCGGTCGACGACCTCACCCCGACGCCGCCGGCCGCGGCTGATGCCGCGGCGCTGCAGCGTGCGCTGGAGGCGCTGCCGGCGATCACCCGCACCGTGCTCTGGCTGTACCACGCCGAGGGCTACACGCACGAGGAGATCGCGACGCTGATGCAGCGCACGCCGAGCTTCTCGAAGTCCCAGCTGGCGCGCGGCGGGCGACGCCTGCGCGCGCTGCTCGATCCCGCCACCGCTTCCGATTCCGTCGTCCGCGAGGCCGCCCATGGCTGACGCATCCCGCCACGCTTCCTTTTCTAACCTGCCACCGCCGCCCGGGCCGCGCGACTGGCGCGAAGCCTTCGCGGCGCTCCCGCAGGACGCGCCCGACG
>JAEWNA010000146.1 GCA_023392975.1 Pseudomonadota bacterium
GCACCAGCGCGGCCGGCGGACATCCGGCGCAGCTGGCGTTCGAGTTCGGCGATGCGCTTGTGGGCAGCATCGACCTCGGTGCGCCCGGGCATGCCGAACAGCGCGCCCATGCGTTCGACCTCCCCCTGCACGCCGGCGCGGACCTGCATCTGCGCGTTGACGAGATCGCCGTAGACGCGGCGGAACCGCGGCGACAGCGCGATTTCGGCGTAGGCCTCCTCGGCGGCGTCGATCCACAGGTCGAACAGCGCGCGCGCCGACTGCAGCTGGCGGCCCGGTTCGCTGCGTTCGGCCAGCTTGCGCTCGAAGCGCTCGAAGGCGTCGCGGCCGGCTTCCAGCAGCAACGCGGTGTAGTCGTCGTTCTTCTGCTGCAGCGTGATCATCGCCGCGGCGAGCGCCTGCCAGCGCTCCTGGTGCTCGCGCGCCGGGCCGAACGCCGGCATCCGCAGCCAGTGCATGCCGTCCTGGCGCAGGCCGCCCAGCATCGCGCCGAACGGCATGCCGGAGAACATCCCCGGCAGCATGCCGGACAGCATCGGCGCGACCTGCGCGTACCAGCCCTCGAAGCCGGTCTGGCCGCGGCCGCCGAGGGCATCGAACATCCCGGCGAAGCCCTGCCCGCCGCCCAGCGCATCCTTCCACGCGGCGGCGATGTCGCCGGCGCTGGCGCTGCGGCCGGCGAACTGTTCGGCGACGCCCTGCATCGCGCCGAACCAGTGCCGGGCCTGCGAGGAGAAGCGTTCGACCAGATCGCCGACGTCGCCGCGGGCCTGGCCGCCGGCGAGCCGGGTCCAGCCGTCGAGCGCGGCGCGCCAGGGATCCTGTGGCGCCGCGGGTGCGCCCGCGGAGCGCATCGCGTCGGTCATGGCCTGCCAGTACTGCCGGGCCAGCGCGCCGACATCGGGCACGCCGCCAAATCCGGATCCGAAACCGTGATCATCCTCCCCGCCTGCAGTCCGCATCGCCTCGCTCCCGGTCAGAGGCGGCCATCATAGCAACGCCTGCCGCAGTGCATCATGGCCGGCGGAGGCCATCCGCCGTCGCGGATCAAGCGCCGTTCACCACTTCGGGATGCGCAGGGTCTTGCTGATCATCAGCGAGCCGGACAGCGCGTAGGCCAGCACCAGCGGATGGAACAGCCCGCCGGCGACGCGATACGTGCCGAACCAGAAATCATGGCCGATGCGGCCGGCATCGACCGCGACCACCAGCATCACCACCAGCGCCAGGCTGGTCGGGATCGGCGTGCCCTCGAAGTACTTCACCTTGTCGCTTTCGCCCGCCAGTTGCTCGGCGGTGATGTTGAACCGCGCCAGCCGGCTGACCCCGCAGCAGACGAAATAGCCGAGCACCAGCCAGTCCCAGAAGCCCTGCAGGCCTGCCGCGAACCCGAGCGCGGCCGGGGCGACGCCGAAGGAGATCACGTCGGCCAGCGAGTCCAGCTCGCGCCCGAGCGTGGACGAGGATTGCCGCCAGCGCGCCACCCGGCCGTCGAGCGCATCGAACACGAACGCCAGCGGCACCAGCGACGCGCCGATCAGCAGGTCGTGCTTGCTCCCGGACTGCATGTAGCGCAGCGCGCAGAACACCGCGCTCACGCCGCAGAAGGCGTTCGCCAGGGTCAGCCAGTCGGCCAGGTGGAAGTCGCGCAGCATCGAGAAGTGGCGGCGGATCATGCCTTCAGTGCTCCTGGCCGGCGGACGCGGCCCTGCGTTGATCGTACTCGCGTCGGTTGCGCAGCGCTTGCAGCTCGCCCCGCGACAGGGCGCCGCTGTGCCGCGCCTCGGCCACGAACCGGCGCGCGAGCGACGCCGGCAGGCGGGCCTGCGCGGCATCGCGGCGGGTGTAGTCGTAGAGGCGCTTCTGCGCCCACGGGTCGAAGGCGTCGGTGTCGAGGCTTTGCACCTCGTCGAGGAAGATCTGCGAGGTCGGCACCACCACGCGCACCTCGCGTCCGCCGGGCGCGTCGAAGGCCCAGACCGCGACGGTGTGGTTCGCCGTCGGCCACAGCAGGCCGACGCGGGAACGTCGCGACAGCCCCAGCCCGTGCGCGACCACCGCGAACAGCGCGGACAGTTCGTCGCACTCGGCGATCGCGGTCGTCACGGACGTCGGGGGCGGCGCGTCGACCGTCGCTTTCGCCGACCACCACTGCGTCCAGACGGCATCGGAACGCGGTTCGCGGTCGGTGATGCGCCATTCGAGGCCCCACAGGCCGCCGGCCCGGGTCGCCTCGAACGCCAGTCGCACCCGCACGAAATCGGCGTAGAGCGCGTCGTCCTCCGGCAGGTCGTGACGAAGCCGCAGGCGGCGCCAGTCCTCGCGCACGGCGGGCGCGGCGGCGAGCGCGGGCAGTTCGGCGGCGAGCGCGGCGAACAGCGCGTCGGCGTCGACATCGGTGCGTCCCGCGAACGGCAGGGGCGTCGTATGCTCCGCCGGAACGACCGACTTCGCCGACGCGGACACATCGCGCGCGGGCGCCGTCGGCGGCGACGCGGGCGAAGAACAGGCGGTCGCACAGGCCAGCGCGAGCAGGCCGCAGGCGCGCCATCGCCTCGTGTCTCCCTCGCGTGTCGCCGTGCGCCCGCCTCGCATGCGGGCAGCGTGCCAGCCGCGCGGCGGGATCACAAGCCGCGGCGGCGGCCTCGATGGGCCGGCCTCAGTGCAGCGCGAGATGCTCCGCGGCGATCGGCTTGCCGGCGCGCGGCACGGTCTGGAACGTCGTGTCCGCGGGCAGCGCGCCCTGCCCATCCAGCGCGGCCATCGTCCGGTCGAGCGCGGCGTACACGTACGGCAGCAGCGGCAGATAGCGCGCGCCGTAATCCGGCAGCCCGAGGAAGGCGTCGAAGTGCTGCGCGTGTCGCACCTGCCAGAAGCGCACGTCGCGGCCGGCGGCCTTCGCCCGCGCGACGTAGGGTGCACTGGTGAAGGCCATGGGAATCAGGCCGTCGTCGGTGCCATGGATCACCGTCACCGGCAGGCCGGCCCGCGGCACGCCGGCGCGGGTCTCGGCGATGCCGCGGCGGACGCGCTCGGCGTCGATCGACGCTCCGCTCCAGAGTGCGCGCAGGCAGCGCAGGCGGGTGAGGCCGGGATCGACCTTCGCCACTTCGTCGACGATGCCCACGCCGGCGCCCGGCGGGATGCCGCTGGCGTCGCTCCACCAGGCCGCACGCTCGGCGGCGGTGGCCGCGCGCGGGGTGCCGTCGGGATTCTGCAGCGCGAAGGCGTAGCCGCAGGGGTGCTCGCCCACGCCGTAGCGACCGTAGGCCGAGGCATAGGTCACCGCGACCGCACGCCAGAGGTCGAAGCCGACGCTGAGCGCACCGGAGCGCAGCGCTTCGTCGGTCCAGCCGGCCGCGCGCAGCCGGGCGTGCGCGTCCCGCGCCTGCGCATCGGTGTCGTCGCCCTCGATCAGCCCGGCGGCGCGCAGCGAAGCGCATTGGTGCGTCCACAGCGGCTTCGCCTGGGCCTGGAGCGGCGGCTGCGGCAGGCCATCCATCGTCAGCAGCGCACAGGGCATCAGCAGCGCGGCTTCGGTGGTGTAGTCGTAGAGAGCGCGCGCGCCGTCGGCATCGGCGGCATAGACGCTGGGCTCGCCGGCGACGACGGCGTCGAGCCAGTCGCCCTCCAGCTCGGCCGCGCGCAGTACCGCGCCGCCGCCGTTGGAGATGCCGACCGCAACCACCCGGGTGTTCGCGAACGTGAACGGCGCTTCGTCGGGGAAGGCGCGATCCAGCGCATGCAGGCCGAATTCGGCGGCCTGGCGCACGTGCCGGCCCCAGTCCGCCTCGGGATTGTCCTTCGAGTACGCATGCTTGAACGCGACGCCGTGCGCGCCTTCGGGCGCGTCGGGCGCGAACGCGAGACCGCCTTCGGCGGCCGTGCCGGTGGTGCCGTCGGCACGCACGCCGACGCCGGCATCGAGGTCGAAGTAATCGGTCCCGGTGCCCTTGTCGGTGTAGGCCACGGCGCAGCCCTTCGGCAGGCCCCACGCGCCCGCGACCGCGATCGCGCCGTACACGCCGCGCGAGCCGGACGACGGCGCCACCAGCAGGCAGCGACGCTTGCGGTCGAAGGCATCGGGCACCTGCACCAGCACGCGATGCGGCTGGTGCGCGCCGGGCAAGGTCGCCAGCGCGGAGAACTCGCGCCCCGGCACGTTCGCGGTGCTGCCGTACAGTTCGTCGTAGCCGCCGCCGGGCGCGAGATCGGCGATGCCGCGCCAGTTGCTCCACAGCGCGCGCCGGCGCAGCTCCGCCGGTGTCGGCGCGGCGGGATCGGCGAACGCCGGCGGCGCGAGGCTGCGCAGGCCGGCGAGGCCGAGGCCCGCGGTCAGCAGATCGTCGCCGTCGCGGTGGACGGTGTCGCGTTCGGCGCTGAACATCGTGCGGGCTCCGGCGGTGGCGTGGTCGGGCGTTCCCCGCGAAGACGGCGTGCCGGCGCAGGCGGCCAGCAGCGGAACGAGCGCAAGCGCCGCGAGCAGGCGCGGCGCGATTCGGAAGGACATCGGACTCATCTCGGACAACCTATCAGGCGAAGCCGGGCCGGGCATCGTACTTTGGTACCAGTCGGCCGTCCCGCGGCCCGCGGTCCGCCCTGCTAGGCTTGGCCGTCCGCTTCTCCCGTCCGCTTCCCCAGCCCGCAGTCGACCCCATGCCGCAGTTGCTCATCGCCGACGACCATCCGCTGTTCCGGGCCGCGCTGCGCGGCGCGGCGGCCGAGGCCGCGGAGGACGTGGTCACCTGCGAGGCGGCATCGCTGGACGAAGTGCTGTCGACGCTGGAAGCACGCCCCGACATCGACCTGGTGCTGCTCGACCTGCACATGCCGGGTAACCACGGCCTCGCCGGCCTGGCCGCGATCCGCGCGCAGTTCCCCGCGGTGGCGGTGGCGCTGGTCTCGGCGAACGAGGACCCGCAGATCATCCGCCGCGCGCTGGACCACGGCGCCGCCGGCTACATCCCCAAGAGCGCCGGGCTGGAGGAACTGCGCGACGCGATCCGCGCCGTGCTGGCCTGCGAGGAGTGGCTGCCGCCCGC
>JAEWNA010000156.1 GCA_023392975.1 Pseudomonadota bacterium
CCGCGGCCGCATGGCGTCCTTCGGCGGCCAGCGCGACCCCGAGTTCGTAGTGCGCCAGGGCCACCTGCGGCTGCTCGCGCAGCAGCGGTTCGAGCATGGCGATCGCCTCGTCCGGGCGTCCGCACAGGCGATGCGCGGCGGCGCGCATCAGGCGTGCGGCGGGATGCCCGGGCACGGTCTGCAGGAGGCCGTCCACCTCGCGGCCGGCCGCTTCCGGATCGCTGCCGAGCAGGCGCGAGGCGCGATCGAGGGCGGCATCGAGGCTGAGGGCGGGCTGAGACAAGCGAAGTCCTGCGCGGCGGGCGGGGCGGTCCGCGCACCCCTGCGCGGCCGGACATCACGTGCAGACGCACGTTGCCGCAATGTACGCAGGCCCGCACGCGCCGTCCAGCCGCGCGCCCGTACCGCAGCCCTGCGGGCGCTGCGCTAGCATGCCGGCATGTCAGACGATCGCGACGACGACGCCCGGATCCGGCCCTACGACAAGCCGGCCGGGGGCTGGGACGCCCTCAAGGCCTCCTGGGAGGCGCTGCGCCGGCAGGACGTCGTCCTGCGCGGGCCGGGCACCCTGCTCCGCACCAACCAGCCCACCGGCTTCGACTGCCCGGGCTGCGCCTGGCCGGACCGCAACCCGCATTCCACCTTCGAGTTCTGCGAGAACGGGGTCAAGGCCGTCGCCAACGAAGCCACCTCCAGACGCATCGGCGCCGCGTTCTTCGCGGAGCATCCGGTGTCGTGGCTGGCCGGACAGGACGACGCCTTCCTCGAAGCCCAGGGCCGCCTGACCGAGCCGCTGGCCTACGACCCCGCGACCGACCGCTACGTGCCGATCGCGTGGGACGCGGCGTTCGCGAAGATCGCGGCCGCACTGAACGCCCTCGCCTCGCCCGACGAGGCGCTGTTCTACACCTCGGGCCGCACCTCCAACGAGGCAGCGTTCCTGTACCAGCTGTTCGTGCGCGCCTACGGCACCAACAACCTGCCCGACTGTTCGAACATGTGCCACGAGCCGTCCGGCGTCGCGCTGATCGAACAGCTCGGCAGCGGCAAGGGCTCGGTGACGCTGGACGATTTCGAGCGCGCCGACGCGATCTTCGTGTTCGGCCAGAACCCCGGCACCAACCATCCGCGCATGCTCGGCGAACTTCGCCGCGCGGCGAAGCGCGGCTGCCGCATCGTCGCGTTCAATCCGCTGCGCGAGCGCGGGCTGGAGCGTTTCACCGACCCGCAGTCGCCGGCCGAAATGCTCGGCGGCGGTTCGACGCCGCTGGCCACGCTGTACCTGCAGCCGCGCATCGGCGGCGACCTCGCCGCGGCGCTGGGCATGGCCAAGGTGCTGATCGAACGCACCGACGCCGGCGACGATCCGCACGCCATCGACCATGCGTTCATCGACGCCAACACGCTGGACTACGACGCCTTCGCCGACCTCGCCCGCGGCACCCGCTGGCCGGCGATCGAACGCGCCTCGGGCCTTCCGCGCGAACGGATCGAGGAAGCGGCCGGGGTGCTGCGCGCCAGCCGCGCCACCATCTTCTGCTGGGGCATGGGCATCACCCAGCACCGGCGCGGCGTCGCCACCATCCAGACACTGGTGAACCTGCTGCTGCTCCGCGGCGACATCGGCAAGCCCGGTGCTGGCCCGTGCCCGGTGCGCGGGCATTCCAACGTGCAGGGCGACCGCACGATGGGCATCTACGAGAAGCCGGCGCCGGCGTTCCTGGATGCATTGGCCGCGGAATTCGGCTTCAACCCGCCACGCGCCGACGGCCACGACACCGTCGCCGCGATCGAGGCGATGCGCGACGGCCGCGCACAGGTGTTCTTCGCGATGGGCGGCAACTTCGCCGCGGCCACGCCGGACACCGCGCTCGTCCACGCCGCGCTGTGCCGCTGCGCACTGACCGTGCAGGTCAGCACCAAGCTCAACCGTTCGCACGTGGTGCACGGGCGCGAGGCGCTGATCCTGCCCTGCCTCGGCCGCACCGAGATCGACATGCAGGCCACCGGCCCGCAGGCGGTCACGGTCGAGGATTCGATGAGCATGGTGCACCTGTCGTCGGGCATGAACGCGCCGGCCTCGCCGCAATTGCTGTCGGAGACGCGCATCGTCGCCCGCCTCGCCGAAGCGACGTTGCCGGACAGCGACATCCCGTGGCGCGAACTGGCCGACGACTACGACCGCATCCGCGACCGCATCGCGCGGGTCGTGCCCGGCTTCGAGGACTTCAACGCCCGCGTCCGCGTGCCGGGCGGCTTCCACCTGCATCATCCGAATCGCGACCGCACGTTCCCGACGCCGTCGGGCAAGGCGCGGTTCTTCGCGCATCCGTTCGAGGACGCGGCGAACGGCCCGGCGAAGGATGCGCCACTGCTGCTGATGACCGTGCGCTCGCACGACCAGTACAACACCACCGTCTACGGCCTCGACGATCGCTACCGCGGCGTGCACGGCCTGCGCCGCGTGTGCTTCATCGCGCGCGCGGACCTCGACGCGCAGGGCTTCGCCGACGGCGAACACGTGGACCTGGTCTCGGCGTGGCACGACGGTGAGCGCGAGGCACCGGATTTCCGGCTGGTCGAATACGACCTGCCGCCGGGTTGCCTCGCGGCGTACTTCCCCGAGACCAACGCGCTGGTACCGCTGGATCACCACGCCGAACGCGCGCGGACACCGGCATCGAAAGCCATTCCCGTGCGATTGCGTCGCCGGGAGGCGACGACGCCATGAGCGAGGACGCGGCGCTCGCGCTGCTGCGCCTGCTCGCGCACGAAGGCGAATGCTCGCAACCGCGCGCCGCCAAGCGTCTCGGGCTCGGCGCCAGCGAGTTGCAGCGACTGCTGGTCGCGCTGGGCGACGACACGCGCTTCGACGGACTGGATCTGGTCGAATCGCGGGTCGAAACACGGGGCCCGGGGTCGCGCACGCTGCTGCGCCTGACCGCCCGCGGGCGCGCGATGTGCGCGGAGGCGGGCGTCGCGCACGAGCGCGGGGACGTCGCATGAGTGCGGGTCTGCGCGCGCACGCGGCGCTGCGGCTCGCCGGCGACTTCTCCGCGCCGCGCGAGGAATGGACGATCGAGGAAACGCCGGTCGCGCTGCTCTACAACGGCCTGTCGTTCGCGGTGATGATGGCGACACCGACGGATCTCGATGACTTCGCGCTCGGCTTCGCGCTCGGCGAGGGCATCGTCGAACGCGCAGGGGAGTTCGCGCTGGTCGACGTGGTCCGCAACGACCGCGGCGTCGCCCTGCATGCCGCGATCCCGCAGGCACGCTTCGACGCGCTCGAAGGCCGGCGCCGCAACCTCGAAGGCCGCAGCGGCTGCGGCCTGTGCGGCACCGCATCGCTCGACGCCGCGCTGCGGCCATTGCCGCAGGTCGGTCGCGGCCCGCGCATCGCGCCGTCGCGCATCCTCGCCGCCTTCGACGCCCTGGCGCATGCGCAGCCGCTCAACGATCGCTGCGGCGGCGCGCATGCCGCCGCGTTCGTCGACGACGAGGCGCTGCTCGTGCGCGAGGACGTCGGTCGCCACAACGCCGTGGACAAGGCGATCGGCGCTCGCCATCGGACGACGTCGACGCCGGCCGCCGACGCGGGTTTCCTCGCCGTCACCTCGCGGGCGTCCTACGAGATCGTCGCCAAGGCCGCACGCGCGGGCATCGCGGTGGTCGCGACGCTGTCGGCACCGACCGACCTGGCGATCCGCACCGCAGAAGCGGCGAACCTCACCCTGGTCGCGTTCGTCCGCGACGGACGCATGAACGTCTACACCGGGCGCGAACGTCTGGCCTGACCCTCAGGGCAGCGCCTTCAATGCCTCGTCGACGCCCGACCGGAGCGCGACGACGCCCGGCTGCGCCGCTTCGGCGTTCACCCGCAGCACGTACAGCAGCATCGCCAGATCGTGCCGTTTGGCCAGCCATGCCTCGCTTTTCCATGCCTGCGCGGGATCGCCCAGGCGCTTGCCGAGCCCATCGAACCACGCCGTCCACGACGCCGCATCGAAGACATCGCGCTGCGCGATCGCGAGCAGCGGTCGCGCCAGTCGCTCGGGTTCGCCGAACACGTAGGCGTGCCCGTCGGCCGGGACCGCCTGGGTCGCGATCGCATCCCGCAGCGTGGCAAGTCGGTCGCGGTCAAGCGCGGGGTTCAACGCCAGTTGCAGTGCCCAGTCCGCGCCATGGGCGACGCCGTGCCGCCAACCATCGCGATCCGAGAAGCCGCGATAGTCGTCGATCGACGACAGGAAGCCTGCCGCACGCGCCACCATCGCCGTCCGTTCGTCGTCGGTCATCCATGGTGCGATGCGGTCGGTGCGCGCGACTTCCGACAGCGACAGCGCCGCGAACGGCCTGGCGACGCCGTCGGGATCGGGCGCATCGAGCATCGCCGCGAGCCGATCGCGCAGCGCACGCAGGTCGGTCGCGGACCAAGCGCCCGCCCGCATGCGCCGCTGCAGGGTCGAGAACGCGAGCGCGTCGCGCACCTCGGGATCGGGCGAGGCCAGGCAATCGGCGAGGGCCGACGGCGCGGCGCGATCCGGGGCCGCGCGCAGCGCCGCGG
>JAEWNA010000239.1 GCA_023392975.1 Pseudomonadota bacterium
ATCTGGAATTATACGGCGTCATGTATTATGGGTTTCCGCTCCGGCGAAAAAACTAAATTTAATCTTATAACCCAATTCAGGACTGTACGTAACTATACCGGAGAAACGGAAGATTATGATTACTACCGGTCACGTGTAATTGATCCTGATAAACCGCGCAAATGGGAATTTTACAGGATCATTATCAGCATGACTCATGAGTTTTAGTTTTGCGGTGCTTTTTTCTGTAATCTTTAGGGGATATCCGCGCAGATCCGGCAACTGCTGCAGGCGGATCTCGTCCAGCGCCACGGTGCGGCGCGTGCGGCGGAGGCGCTGGCGTACTTCGATCGCTACGTGGCCTACCTGCAGCGGCTCGCGGACGCGCGCATCGACGCGCTGCCGCGGCTGCAGGACCGCTTCGACCGTACCGTGGCGCTGCGCCGCGACGCGCTCGGCGAGGCGATGGCAACCGCCTTCTTCGCCGAGGACGAGGCCCGTGCCCGGCTGACCCTGCAGCGGCTGGCCATTGCCGCCGATGCGACGCTGGATCGCGAGGAGAAGGCGCGACGGCTGGCGGCGCTCGATGCCGACGCCGGCTATGCGCAGCGGCAGGAGGCCGACACCGCAGCGCTCGCCGCCGCCCAGGACGACGAGCTCGCGCGCAGCCACGCCGACGCGGCGCAGCGCGCGGAGGCCCGCGAGGCGCTGTGGGGCAGGGAGGCCGCCGGACGGCTGGCGCAGCTCGACGCCGAGCGCGCGCGCTGGGACGAGCGGGTCGCGGACTACCTCGCCGCCCGGTCCGGCATCGAGGCCGATCCGCGGCTCTCGCCGGCGGATCGCGCACGGGCGCTTGCGGCGCTGCGCGCGCAGCGGTTCGACGCGGCCGAACAGCGCCGGATCGTGTCCCTCGAGGCCATCGGCCAGCTCAAGCCCGGTGGCTGATCGGCGCGCCCGGAAAACGAAGCCCCCGCGCAGTGCGGGGGCTTCGTCGTCATGCGGTCATGCCGGGATGCTCACCACTTGAAGCCGACGCGTCCGTACACGTAGGCGCCGTTGAAGCCGTTCGGGGAGGTGCTGCTGTAGGGCAACTGGCCGTTGGTGGCGTTGGCGAACAGCACTTCGTCCGGGTACGAATCCAGCACGTTGTCCGCGCCCAGGGTGAAGTCCCAGTTGCGCAGGCGCCAGGTGCCGGCCAGGTCCAGCGTCCACTGCGGGTCGAAGGTCTGGTCGCGCGAGGTATCGGCCGGGTTGTTGCCGAACAGCACGCTGAACTTGCCGTAGCGGGTCGCGTTCGCCGACCACTTCCAGTTGCCCAGCGTGTACACGCCGCCGAGCTGGAACTTGTCGCGCGGCGCGCCGACCGTCAGCCGGCCCACTTCCACGCGGCCGATGCGCACCGCGGTCGGATCGATGGTGGTGAGCGCTGCCGGGTTCGGCGCGATCCGCTCGACCGTGGTCTTGTTGTAGTTGTAGCCGGCGGTGAAGTCGAGGCTGCCGTCGCCGATCAGCCAGCGGTAGGTGCCGACCAGGTCGACGCCGCGGGTGCGGGTGTCGATGGCGTTGGTGAAGTAGCGGCCGCCGCCCAGCGCGGGATCGACATTCGCGTTGAGGTAGGCGCGCACCGCGGTGGAGGTCAGGTTCTCCGACAGCATGATCCGGTCGTCGATCGAGATCTGGTACGCGTCGAGGGTGATGTACAGCGAGGAGATCGGCTTGAGCACGAGGCCGAGGCTGAGGTTGCGCGACTTCTCCGGCTTCAGCGGTTCGGCGCCGAGGGCGATCGCCGCCGGGTCGTTGACGCGGAAGGTGCGGATGTCGAACGGCACGCCGCCGATGAAGTTGGTGGCGGTGGAGCGGAAGTACTGCTGCTGCAGCGATGGCGCGCGGAAGCCGCTGGACACCGTGCCGCGCAGGGCGATGGCGTCGCTGAAGTCGAAACGGGCCGACAGCTTGCCGGAGGTGGTGCTGCCGAAGTCGCTGTAGTCCTCCGCGCGCGCGGCGAAGCCGAGGTTGAAGCGGTCGGTGATGTTGGATTCGAGGTCGAGGTAGGCCGAGTAGCTCTCGCGGCTGAAGTCGCCGGCGTCGGACGGGCGGAAGCCCGGGAACACCTGCGAGCCCGACGGCGCCGGGGTGCCGCCCGGCAGCAGTACGCCGCCGTTGACGTAGGACGACAGCTCGCCGGCGCGCTGGCGGAACCCTTCGCCGCGCCATTCGAAGCCCCAGGCGACGTTGAGCGGAGTGGCCAGCCAGCCGACGTCGAAGGCGCGGGTCACGTCGATGTTGAACAGGTGCTGGGTGATCGCGAGGTCGCCGGCGTCGAACGTGGTCGGCGAGGTCGGGCCGAGGCTGCGGTTGAGGCTGTGCTCGACGCCGAAGCTCAGGTCGTTGCGACCGTAGTTCAGGCTGATGTCGACATCCCAGTCGAGCACGGTCAGGCCGCGCAGGCCCAGCACTGCGGCGCGGTCCTCGGCGATGTTGCGGATCTGCGGCAGGAAACCGTCCGGATAGATCTCCGGGATGTTGCGGGTGTCGGCGGCGGTGCGGAAGAAGCCGTTCGAGAGCGCATTGCGGCGCGCGGCGTTGGCGAAGCCGTAGAAGGTCAGCGCATCGTTGACCGGCAGCTCGGCGTTGGCGGAGAAGGCGTACTGCCTGATCTCGGGATCGCCGTAGCGCTGCACGACCTTGCCCGGCGGCGGCGCGGTCGCCGGCCAGGTGGTGACGCCGGGCGCGAGCCGATAGGGTCGGGCGCGATCGGTCTGGTCCTGGTCGCGACCCTCGGCGGCCAGGTGCAGGAAGCCCTCGGCGCCGAGCTTGAAGCCGACGTCGCCGGCCAGCTGCACCGAGCGGCCGTCGCCGGCGCTGTACTGGCCGGCGACCAGCTGCGCGCTGCCGCCCTCGTCGGTGTTCTTCAGCACGATGTTGATGACGCCGGCGATGGCGTCGGAGCCGTACTGCGCGGACGCGCCGTCGCGCAGCACCTCGACGCGCTGGATCGCGGAAATCGGGATGGCGTTGAGGTCGACCGGCGACGAGCCGCGGCCCTGGCTGCCGTTGAGGTTGATCAGCGCGGTGGTGTGGCGGCGCTTGCCGTTGACCAGCACCAGCACCTGGTCGGGGGCGAGGCCGCGCAGCTGCGCCGGGCGCACGGCGTCGGTGCCGTCGGTGATCGCCGGGCGCGGGAAGTTCAGCGAGGGCAGGGCGCGGGAGAGCGCTGCCGCCAGTTCGGTCGTGCCGGTGGCTTCCAGTGCGGCCGGGGTGATCACGTCGATCGGCGACGGCGAGGAGGCCACGGTGCGGGTCGCGGTACGGGTACCGGTGACGACCACGGTCTCGAGGCTGTTGTCGTCCGTGGTCTTTTCCTGGGTCTCGGCAGGCGACTGGGCGAGGGCGGGCGAGGCGGCGAGGGCGAGCCACAGGCCGAACGCGAGGGGGTGGCGGTTCATGCGCATTCCTTGTGGGGGGCGGATCGGGTGGTCATGGGGGTGTAACACGCGTCCGGGGGGTGGTCAAATGCATCCATCGGCATGAAGCGATATCCGACCCGTCCGGCGGCGCCGCAGCGTACAATCGCCGACCTTCCGCCGCGGCATCCGGTCCCCGCATCCCCATGATTTCCTTCCGCAATTTCGCCCTGCGCCGCGGCGAGCGCCTGCTGCTGTCCGATGTCGACCTGACCCTGCATGCCGGCTGGCGCGTCGGCGTGGTCGGCCGCAACGGCACCGGCAAATCCTCGCTGTTCGCCGTGCTGATGGGCGATCTGGAGCCGGACAAGGGCGACCTGGACCTGCCCGGCAAGGCGAGGATCGCGGGCGTGGCGCAGGAAACGCCGTCGCTGCCCGATCCTGCGCTCGACTTCGTGCTGAGCGGCGACGCCGCGGTGCACGCGGCGGTGCAGGCGGAGGCGAATGCGTTCGCCGCCGAGGACTGGGAAGCCGTCGCCGAGGCCCACCACCGGCTGGAGGAACTCAACGGCTACGACGCCAGCGCCCGCGCCGGCAAGCTGCTGCACGGCCTGGGCTTCCCGGCGGACACGCATCCCAAGCCGGTCTCCGACTTCTCCGGCGGCTGGCGCGTGCGCCTGAACGTGGCGCGGGCGCTGATGACGCCCAGCGACCTGCTGCTGCTCGACGAACCGACCAACCACCTCGACCTCGACGCGGTGGTGTGGATGGAGGAATGGCTGCGCCGCTACCCGGGCACGCTGCTGGTGATCTCGCACGATCGCGAGTTCCTCGACAACGTCACCACCCACACGCTGCACCTGCACGACGGCAAGGCCAAGCTCTACGCCGGCAACTACACCCAGTTCGAGCGCCAGCGCGCGGAGCACCTGCGCCAGCAGAACATCGCATTCGAGAAGGAACAGGCCGAACGCGCCCACCTGCAGAAGTTCATCGACCGCTTCAAGGCCAAGGCCAGCAAGGCGAAGCAGGCGCAGTCGCGCATGAAGCGCCTGGAGAAGCTGGCCGGCACCGAGGCGGTGCGCGCCGAGCGCGAGTTCCGGATCGAGTTCCCGGCGCCGGCGAAGATGCCGTTCGCGCTGATGCGGCTGAACGATGCGGAGTGCGGTTACGGCGCGGACGCGGTGATCCTGCACCAGGTCGGCTTCGGCCTGGAGGCGGGCGACCGCATCGGCCTGCTCGGCCCCAACGGTGCCGGCAAGTCGACGCTGGTGAAGTCGCTGGTCGGCGAGCTGCCGCTGCTGTCGGGCGAACGCTACGCCCATCCGGACCTGCGCATCGGCTACTTCGCCCAGCACACGGTCGAAT
>JAEWNA010000265.1 GCA_023392975.1 Pseudomonadota bacterium
ACATCCGGTGGAAGACTGATGAAGGCCGCCATCGCGAACGGCGACGGCGCATGTTGCGACGCTTGCCTGCGGGCTCGACCCCTCGATGCCCGCACGGGCGCAAGATTATCCGATTTTCCGGATGGGAGAGCCGGCCCTTTTTCCGCGAGGCGGTGCGATCGACCTGAGCAGACGGCGCACATCGCGAGAATACGTTTGCAGGAAACGGTTACAGCGTCGCGATGGCGTCGTTCGCTTCCGGCATCCACGCCGCCGGCGACGGGAGGCATCGGTCGCAGCGCGTGTCCTTCAACGCATCTGCCGGCGGCCCTTCAGAATCCCTTGCAGGCGTCCCACACGTCGCCATCGAGCCGGCTCAGCTGATCGAACGTGCGCTTGAGGCCGACGCGTTTGAGTTCGGCGTCGCGTCGTGCCTTGGCCGCCTTGCAGGGATCCGGTGCGGCCGCCTTGCGCGCGACGGTGCGGACGATGCGCGCCCTGCCCGCCCCGCGGTTGCGGCGATCCATCTCCGCTTCCGTCTCGCGGCTGCGCGCCGCCAGCGCGGGATCAGGTGTCGCGATCGCATAGGACCGGGTATCGATGGGTCGCTCGCCGCGGTCGCAGGGCGCGTCCTGGTAGATGCGACCACCGTGCCCGTCTTCGCAGACATGGACGGTGTAGGTGGCGGCCTGCGCGGCGGGCTCGAAGGCGGTGCAGGTGAGCAGCAGCAGGCAGCAGCGGGCGAACGGGGACATCGGTGACTCTCCGGAAAGCGCCAGTCGGCGCGGTCCGCACAGCGTCGCGATGCAGGGGATTCAGCGGGATCGGGAGACGCCCCGTCGGTGGCAGGATTCGTCCCGTTGTGAGGGTCAGGAAACCCTGAGCGCGGCCGCCGTCCGCGCCCCCAGCCAGACCAGGGTCAGGCCGGCCGCCAGCGTGATCGCCAGGTAGGCGAGCACCCAGTCGCTGCGCTGCGACCGGGCGAACAGGAGGCATTCGACCATCAGCGAGGAATACGTGGTCAATGCGCCGAGCACGCCGACCATCAGGAACGCCCGCCAGTACAGCGCTGCCGGGCCCCGTTCCTCCAGCCAGACCGCAAGGAAGCCGGCCGCGAACGAACCGATCAGGTTCACCGCCAGCGTGCCCCAGGGAAATCCGGTGCCAACGTGGCGCAGCAGCAACCCACCGAGCCAGAAGCGCAGCATCGCGCCCAGCGCGCCGCCCGCCGCCACCAGCCCGAGTTGCTGCCACCAGAGGCCGGGATTCATCGGACACCTGCCGGAAACGAGGACGGCATCGTGTGCATTCGCGCGATTCGTGATGCGTTCGAAAAACGAGTCATGCGGCCGGGGGCTCGTCGTCACCGGCGTCGGCGGGCGACTGCCCGCGGGCCCTGGCACGATCGGCGCGCAGGCGGTCGAGCTTGTCCTTGAGCTTGATCTCCAGGCCGCGGGCGACGGGCCGGTAGTAGACCCGTTCGCCCATGGCGTCGGGGAAACCGGTCTGCTCCAGCGCGACGCCGCCCGCGCTGTCGTGGTCGTAACGATAGTCCTTGCCGTAGCCGATCGACTTCATCAGCTTGGTCGGCGCGTTGCGCAGGTGCAGCGGCACCTCCTGGGTGCCGTACTCGGTCACGTCGCGCTTCGCCGCGCCGAAGGCGGTGTAGGCGGCGTTCGACTTGGCGGTGCTGGCGAGGTAGATCACGAGTTGCGCGAGCGCGAGTTCGCCCTCGGGGCTGCCGAGCCGGTCGTAGGTGTCCCAGGCGTCGATCGCCATCTGCAGTGCCCGCGGGTCGGCCAGGCCGATATCCTCGACTGCCATCCGGGTCATGCGCCGGGCGAGGTAGATCGGGTCGCAGCCGCCGTCGAGCATCCGCGCCAGCCAGTACAGCGCGGCGTCGGGGTTCGAGCTGCGCACGGATTTATGCAGCGCCGAGATCTGGTCGTAGAACTGCTCGCCGCCCTTGTCGAAGCGGCGGGTGCGGTCGGCGAGGACCTGTTCGAGGATCTCGTCGGTGATGGTCCCGCCCTCGCCCGCTTCGGCACCTTCGCCGGCCAGTTCCGCGGCGATCTCGAGCAGGGTCAGGCCGCGGCGCACGTCGCCGTCGGCGGCCACGGCGATCAGGTGCAGCTGCGCCGGCGCGATCCGCAGCGCGCGGTCGCCCAGCCCGTGCTCGGGATCGTCCAGCGCGCGTTGCAGCGCGATGGCGATGTCGTCGGCCGACACCGCTTCCATCACGTGCACCCGGCAGCGCGACAGCAGCGCCGAGTTCAACTCGAACGACGGGTTCTCGGTGGTGGCACCGACGAACAGGATGGTGCCGCGCTCGATGTGCGGCAGGAACGCATCCTGCTGCGCCTTGTTGAAACGATGCACCTCGTCCACGAACAGCACCGTACGCCGGCCGTCGGCGAAGCGCTGCGCGGCCTCCGCCAGGACCTGGCGGACTTCCGGCAGCCCCGAGAGCACCGCCGAGATCGCGCGGAAATCGGCGTCGGCGTACTTGGCCAGCAGCAGCGCGAGCGTGGTCTTGCCGCAGCCCGGCGGCCCCCACAGCACCATCGAATGCACGTGGCCGGATTCGATCGACCGTCGCAGCGCCGTGCCCGCCGCCAGCAGCCGTCGCTGGCCGACCATGTCGTCGAGCGTGCGCGGACGCATACGCTCGGCGAGCGGGCGAAGCGCGTCGCGGTCGACGGCCAGCAGATCCGCGGCATCTGCACCGGAAGGCGATGGCGAGCGGCCGGATCGGGTCAAGGCGGACAATCCTGACGATGCTTGAACGAGCGCATCACCTTAGCAGTTCGGCGTCGGAATCGAACCGCCCACCGCGACCGCCGAAGCCTCAGGCGCCCGGCGCCGGCGTGGCGGCGGCAGGCTCACCCGTGTCGTCGCCGCCCAGCGTATAGGCCGCCCGCAGCCAGTCGCGCGCCTTGCGGTCGTAGAGCCCTTCGACCTGCACCGGGGCGGTGCCGTCCCGGCCGAAATCGGCGATGCCGGCGGCATCGATCCGGTAATACCGCGGACCGGCCTCGACGGTGTCGATCCGATCGAGTTGCAGCCGCGCATGCTGCCCGCCGAATTCCTCGCCGAGCTTGCCGGCGACCCGCTCTTCCAGCTCGCGGATCAGGGTCGCGTCGTTGGGCACGATGCGCCCTTCCGGGCCGACGGTCCCGATCTTCAGGTCCGGATAGCCGGCGCTTTCCAGCACGGCGTCGTAGAGGGTGGCGAAGCGAAAGCCGATCCATTCCTCGGCATTGTCGATCTGCACCGCGCCCTGCCCGGTCACCTTGCGGTCGCGCAGGCTGGAGGGCTGCACGTCCACGCGATCAAGGCGGATCTTCACCGCGCGTCCGCCGAGTTGCTCCGACAAGGCGCCGACCAGCGCCGCCGCGACGACGCCATCGAGCGTCTCGCGCGCGCGTGCGACCTCGGCCTGCCGGGAGTCCACCGCCACGCGCGGCTGTGCGTATGCGGACGACGCTGCCGCGATCGCCAGCGTGCAAAGCAGCCAGGCGATGCGGAGGCCAGGAGCAGGGGCGCGGGAAAGGATCATTCGCCGCCGACGACGTCGACGCCCTTCGGCGGCGCGAACCGGAAGGTGCCGGCCGCGAAGCGCGGATTGCGCTGCCAGCCGCTGAAGACGATCTCGGTGCGCTGGCCGAGGCTGTCGACGATCTGCATCCTGGTCAGGACGTTCCCGGAGAAGCCGAGTCGCGCCTGCTCGAAGCCGGCACCGTCCTTGCGCTTGGGCGACAGTCGCAACCAGTCGATGCCGTTCTCCTGACCCGCCTCGGCCACCGTGAAGGTCTGGTCGAGCTTCTTCGGGTCGGTGAGCGCCGCCAGCGGACTGTTCTGCTCCTCGGCGCCCTGCGAACGGGTGGTCACCTGCTTCAGGTCGGGGTCGTAGATCCAGACCTTGGCGCCGTCGGCGACGATCAGCTGCGGGTAGGGCTTCACGTATTCCCAGCGGAACAGCTTCGGCGCCGACAGGGCCACATGGCCGGAGGACGTTTCCTTCTTCCTGCCCTGCGCGTCGAAGACCTGCTGGCTGAAGTCGCCCTGCAGGCCCTTGAGGTCGCGGGTGAAGGCGTCGAGGCCGTCGCGTGCGCCGGCGTGGGCGAAGCCGGAAGCCAGCCACAGGCTCTGCAGCAACACGAGGGCGGACAGGCGATGTTTCATGGCGCGGAAGGTTCCTGACGGGACTGCGGGCGAGTCTGAACGGCCGAAGCTGAACGCGGTTTGGCCGCGTCGGGGCCGGCAGGCGATCGTGCGGGCGATCGTGCAATCAGCGCGGTGGCGGCGGCGCGATCACCGTCCGGTCGCCGTTGTGTTCCGGTGGCGACACGATCCCTGCCGCCTCCATCGCCTCGATCAGCCGCGCGGCGCGGTTGTAGCCGATCTTCAGCCGGCGCTGGACGCCCGAGATCGAGGCGCGGCGGCTCTCGGTGACGATCTTGACCGCCTCGTCGTACAGCGGGTCGCTCTCGTCCCCCGCCCCGCCGCCGGTTTCGGGAAGACCCGTGGGGCCGACGACCACGCCGTCGCCCATCGTCTGCACTTCCTCCAGCACGCCCTCGACGTAGTCCGGGCCGCCGCCGATCTGCTTGAGGTGCTCGACCACGCGATGCACTTCCTCGTCGCTGACGAAGGCGCCGTGGACGCGCTCGGGCATCGCCGTGCCCGGCGGCAGGTAGAGCATGTCGCCGTGGCCGAGCAGCGTCTCGGCGCCGCTCTGGTCGAGGATGGTGCGCGAGTCGATCTTGCTCGACACCTGGAACGCGATGCGGGTCGGGATGTTGGCCTTGATCAGGCCGGTGATGACGTCCACCGACGGGCGCTGGGTGGCGAGGATCAGGTGGATGCCGGCGGCGCGGGCCTTCTGCGCCAGGCGGGCGATGAGTTCCTCGACCTTCTTGCCGACGATCATCATCATGTCGGCGAATTCGTCGATGAAGATGACGATGAAGGGCATCGGCTCCAGCGCCGGCGGGGCTTCCTGCAGGTCCGGGTTCGGCCGGAACAGCGGGTCCAGCAGCGGCTGGCCCGCGTCCTGCGCGTCCTTCACCTTCTTGTTGAAGCCAGCAAGGTTGCGCACGCCCACCGCGCTCATCAGCTTGTAGCGGCGCTCCATCTCGGCCACGCACCAGCGCAGGCCGTTCGCCGCTTCCTTCATGTCGGTCACGACCGGCGCCAGCAGGTGCGGGATGCCCTGATACACCGACAGTTCGAGCATCTTCGGGTCGATCATCAGCATCCGCAGGTCCTTCGCGGACGCCTTGTACAGCAGCGACAGCACCATCGCGTTGACCGCCACCGACTTGCCCGAGCCGGTGGTACCGGCCACCAGCAGGTGCGGCATGCGCGCGAGGTCGGCCACGGTCGGGCGGCCGGCGATGTCCTTGCCCAGCGCCAGCGTGAGCGGGCTGACCGACTTGTCGTATTCCTTGGAGCGCAGCAACTCGCTGAGATAGATCATCTCGCGCTTGGTGTTCGGCGTTTCCAGGCCGATCACCGACTTGCCCGGGATCACGTCGACCACGCGCACCGACTTCACGCTGAGGCCGCGGGCGATGTCCTTGTCCAGCGAACTGATCGAACTGACCTTGATGCCCGGCGCGGGCTCGATCTCGAACCGGGTGATGACCGGGCCCGGATAGGCGCCGACCACCTGCGCGTCGATGCGGAAGTCCTTGAGCTTGAACTCGATCTGCCGCGACAGCGTCTCCAGCGTGTCCTCGTCGTAGCCCTTGGGCTGCGGCTTGGGGTCGTCCAGCAGCGACAGCGGCGGCAGGCCGCTGCCATCGGGCACGTGGAACAGCGGGATCTGCTGTTCGCGCTTTGCGCGTTCGCTCTTCTCGACGGCAGCCGTCGGCGGCGGTTCGATCTTCACCGGCTCGCGCTTGGCCCGCTTCTCGGTCTCGACCTTGCGGACTTCCTCGCGCTCCTCGCGCATCGCGCGAGCGGCCTGCCACTCGCTGGCCTGCTGGGTGGACTTGCGGAACAGCGGCGGGAGCTTCATCGCCAGCGCGCCGATCCGGTCCATCACTGCGAGCCAGGACAGGCCGGTGGCCAGGGTGATGGAGATCAGCAGCAGCGCGATCAGGAACAGGTTGCCGCCGACCATGCCGAAGCCGCGCAGCAGCGAATCGCCGACCAGCTTGCCGAGGATGCCGCCGGCGCCGGCCGAGAAGTCCTCGACCGCACCGATCTTGAGGGTCAGCAGCCCGGTCGCGGCCACCACGAAGCCGACGATGCCGACCAGCCGCAGCGCCGGGCCGAGGTCAGCGTCGCCATCGCCGTCGGTGTCCATGCCGAACAGCGCGATCCAGGCGATCGCACCGAGGATGATCGGCAGCACGAAGGCGACATAGCCGCACAGGTACAACAGTACGTCCGCCAGCCACGCCCCCACCCGGCCGCCGGCGTTCTCCAGCGGCGCGGTCACGCTGCCCGAATGCGACCAGCCCGGGTCCTGCGGCGAGAAGGTGAAGAGGCAGACCAGCAGGTACAGCAGGAACGGTGCGATCATGATCAGCGCGATGTCGCGGACCAGGCGCTGGCGGGCGGGGCTCATCTTCGCCGCCTCGGCGGCGGCCGGGCGCTTGGACTTGACGTTGCGATTCGGGAGTTCACGCGCCACTGTCGGCAGTACCTGAAGAATCCAGTGCAGATGTTTGATCTTACAGGGGAAAGCGGGCGCTTTGCATGCGACCGACGGCCTGTGCTGCGGGGGTGGGACCGGGAGGCGGCGCGCAGCCGCATGCCCGCTCGTGCCCGGGGGATGTTAATGCATCGGCTTCGTCGCGGCGCCGGGCGGCATCGCGGCTGCCCGTGACGTCATCGTCGCGCCGAGGCCCATACCGAACGCCAGGGGACGATGCCGTATCCTGTCGCCCCGTTCCGCCAGCCAGCGTCATGCGCCTCAACAAACACATCAGCGACACCGGATTCTGTTCCCGCCGCGAGGCCGACCGGCTGATCGGCGAGGGCCGGGTCACGGTGAACGGCGTCCGCGGCCGGGTCGGGTCCGAGGTCGGCGACGGCGACGAGGTGCGGATCGACGGCGAGGCGCTGCGCGCGCGCGCCGCGGCCAAGGGCCAGCGCCGGCACGTCTACATCATGCTCAACAAGCCGGTGGGCGTGACCTGTACCACCGAAGAGCACGTCAAGGGCAACATCGTCGAGTTCGTCGGCCACGAGCAGCGGATCTTCCCGATCGGCCGGCTCGACAAGGACTCCGAGGGCATGATCCTGCTGACCAGCAACGGCGACATCGTCAACGCGATCCTGCGCGCCGAGAACAAGCTGGAGAAGGAATACCTGGTCGCGGTGAACCACCGGGTCACCGACGAGTTCCTGCGCGGGATGAGTCGCGGCGTGCCGCTGCACGGGGAGACCACCCTGCCCTGCAAGACCGGCAAGCTCGGGCCGTTCGGCTTCCGGATCGTGCTGACCCAGGGCCTCAACCGCCAGATCCGGCTGATGGCCGCGCACTTCGGCTATCGCGTGAAGCAGCTCGTGCGCGTGCGGATCGGCAATCTCAAGCTCGGCCACCTCAAGCAGGGGAAATGGCGCAACCTCACCGACGCCGAGCTGCGCGGCCTGCTGCCGAACCACCAGGACTGGTGAGCCGCAGGGCCGCGTCGGCTTCGCCGTCCGGCAGCCAGCGCTGGACGATGCCCTCGCCACACCAGCGCGACAGCAGCCCGCCCCCCTCCGCCGGCACGGTTTCGGCCGGATGGAACGCCAGCAGGGCTTCGCAGACCTCGGCGAACGTGGCGCCCGCCAGGAATGCCTCGAACGCGGCCGCCTCGTCCGCTTCCAGCGAGCGGAACCGGGTGATGCGTTCGTCGTCGCGCCAGAGCAGCCAGACGCTGGGTTCCTCGATCGCCGCCGGCGGCGTCTCGTCCTGCCTGAGCGCCTGCCAGAGCGCGACGCTGTTCCAGGTGTTGTGCAGGCGCATCACGCTGGGATGGAAGCGCAGGCGCAGGCCCGGCCAGGCATCGCCGGGCAGGTTCGCCAATGATGGCCAATCGGCGCGGGGCGCGTCCGCCGCGTCGAAGCCGTCGAGCAGGCAACGCTCCAGTCGCGCCAGTTCGGCGATCTGCGGCGAAGCGGAGAACGGTCCGGTCGTCGCCAGATAGTCCGGCAGCGCCGTACCGAAATGACGCAGCGAGCGCACGCGCGAAGGATGGCGGGCGATGTAGCCCTCGCACATCTGCGCCCACAGATCGTCGCCCAGGTAAAGCCCGAGCGCGGGATGATCGTTGTCCAGCGCCTCGCGCAGGCGGGCACCGTAGGCGTTGCGGTAGATCGCCAGCCCGGTGTCCGCGGCAATGCCGCACGCCCGGGCCAGCAGCGGCATCGCGTCCTGCCTGTGCGCATCGCGCATCGACGCGAGGAAGGCGCGCTGCAGATCGGCCAGTCCGCCGCTCACGACGCGATGCCTCGCGCCCGCGCGTGCAGCGCGTCCGCATGCGAGCGACGGGCGATGTCGAGCTCCCGCAGCAGCTCGGCCAGCGGCGGAATGTGGTCGTCGCGCTCGATCATGGTGCTGACCGGCCCGAACCGTCCGATCGTACGGGCGTACAACGCCCAGACGTCGTCCGGTACGTCGTGGTCGTGGGTGTCGATGACGTAGTCGCCGTAGTCGCTGTGCCCCGCGAGATGGATCTGCCAGACGCGATCGCCGGGAATGCCGGCGAGGTAGTCCAGCGGGTCGAAGCCCTGGTTGCGGGCGCTGACCTGGATGTTGTTGACGTCGAGCAGCAGCCGGCAGCCGCTGCGCGTGGCGATCTGCGCGACGAATTCCCACTCCGGCATGTTCGAGCTGGAAAATTCGACGTAGCTGCTGAGGTTCTCCAGCAGGATCTCGCGGCCCAGCGCGTCCTGCACCTGCGACACCCGATCGACGACATGGGCGATCGCGGTCGGTGTGTACGGCATCGGCAGCAGGTCGTGGCTGTTGATGCCGTCGACGCCGGTCCAGCACAGGTGATCGGAGATCCACATCGGTTCCACGCGCCGGGCGAGTCGCTTCAGGGCGCGCAGGTAGTCCCGGTCCAGCGGGTCGGTGCCGCCGATCGACAGCGAGACGCCATGCATGGCAATCGGATAGCGCCCGCGCACCTGGTCGAGGTAATGCAGGGGCTTGCCGCCGTCGACCATGAAGTTCTCGGAAATGATCTCGAACCAGTCGACCGCCGGCGGCGCGGCCTCGATCTCGGCGAAATGCTCCACCCGCAGGCCGAGTCCGAACCCCAGGAACGGGCGGGTCTCCGGCGCGGGCGCGCCGGAGCCTGCCGCCGTCGCGTCGGAGGCGACGTCCATCGTCAACCCGCGGTGCCGCCGACCTTGGCGCAGGTCGCCGCCGGCAGCGCGACGAAGCCCTGGCCCTTGCAGCTGCCGTGGCCCTTGCAGGCGTTGCTCGCGGTCTTGCAGTCGTTGTGGCCCTTGCAGCTGTTCACGCCCATGCAGTGGGTCATGTTGGCCTGTGCGGCGGCGACCTTGAACTTGGTGCCGGCCTCGACCTTGCCATCCATCGCCGTGCAGGCCGCCGCGCCCGCGGCGACGAAGCCCTGCCCCTTGCAGCTGCCCTGGCCGGCGCAGGCGTTGCCTGCGGTCTTGCAGTCGTTGTGGCCCTTGCAGCTGTTCACGCCGGAACAGTGGACCAGCTCCACGGTCCTGGCCTTGGCGGCGGCCTGGCCTGCGGGCGCATAACCGGCGAGACCGGCGGCCATCATGGCCAGGGAAATGCCGGAGATCATCGAAATCGCGTTCGTTTTCATCAGGAGCTCACTCCATCGGTAGTAAGGATCGATCGGGGGGACGGCGCCGAGCGGGCGCCGCGAGCCGGACTCCCGAATGCGATCCGGTGCGCCGACTCGGAACAACAGAGGCGCGCTCCGAAGGAAACGGTGCGCGGCCGACGGCCGGCCCCGTGGCCGTCGACGGGACGCTGTTTTCTTCCGGTTCATTCCGCTTGATTCATCCGCCCGCGATCCCCAAGCTATGGCGTCACGCACCCGTTCGGGTGCCTTTTTTCGTTTCCGTTGCGCGTCGAGACGCCATGAGCACCCCCAAGCATTCGAAGCTGATCATCCTCGGTTCCGGCCCCGCGGGCTGGACCGCCGCCGTCTACGCCGCCCGCGCCAACCTCAAGCCGGTGGTCATCACCGGCCTGCAGATGGGCGGCCAGCTGATGACCACGACCGAGGTCGACAACTGGCCGGGCGACGCCCACGGCCTGATGGGTCCGGACCTGATGGCGCGGATGCAGGCCCATGCCGAGCGCTTCGACACCGAGGTCGTGTTCGACCAGATCCACACCGCCGACCTGTCGCAACGGCCGTTCCGGCTCAAGGGCGACAGCGGCGAGTACACCTGCGACGGCCTGATCATCGCCACCGGCGCCACCGCCAAGTACCTCGGCCTGCCGTCGGAGGAGCACTTCAAGGGCCGCGGCGTCTCCGCCTGCGCCACCTGCGACGGCTTCTTCTACAAGGACCAGGACGTGGCGGTGATCGGCGGCGGCAACACCGCGGTCGAGGAAGCGCTGTACCTGTCGAACATCGCCCGCAAGGTGTACCTCGTGCACCGCCGCGACACCCTGCGCGCGGAGAAGATCATGCAGGACAAGCTGTTCGCGAAGGTGCAGGCCGGCAAGATCGAGACCGTCTGGCACCACACCGTCGACGAGGTGCTGGGCGACGACAAGGGCGTCACCGGCGTGCGCCTGAAGTCGATGCTCGACGGTGCCACCCGCGACCTGACCGTGCACGGCCTGTTCATCGCCATCGGCCATACCCCGAACACCGCGCTGTTCGAGGGCCAGTTGGCGATGAAGAACGGCTACCTCACCATCCAGACCGGCCTCGACGGCAACGCCACCCAGACCTCGGTCCCGGGCGTGTTCGCCGCCGGCGACGTCGCCGACCAGGTCTACCGCCAGGCCATCACCTCGGCCGGTTTCGGCTGCATGGCCGCGCTGGACGCGGAGCGGTTCCTCGACAAGGGCGAGTGATCGCGCTTGCGGACGGCCCCAG
>JAEWNA010000302.1 GCA_023392975.1 Pseudomonadota bacterium
GGCGCGGTTCGTGCACCGGCAGATCGGCCACCGTGCCGCGCAGGTCGAGCCCCTGCGGCACCGGCGACGACGGCCACTGCCGCGACAGCGCCCAGTCCGCGCGCATGCCGGCGAGCACGAAGCCCGCGCAGCACACGACCACCCACAGCGGGGCCCGCGGCACCGGCCAGCGCAGCAAGACCGCCGCAATCGCCAGCCACAGCAGGAGCCACGGCGAAGGCGGCTCCGGCAGCCACAGGCAGGCCAGCGAGCCCGCGAGCAGCGCCAGCGCGAATCGCGGATCGAGCATGGCGGGATCCCTTCCGGAAGACCCGGGCAGGATTCCGCGCCACCACGTCCGCGCCCATCGGCGGAACGTGGAGCAACGTGTCGGGAAACTCCGAGCCCCGACGACC
Organism: Pseudomonadota bacterium; assembly: GCA_023392975.1. GTDB lineage: Bacteria > Pseudomonadota > Gammaproteobacteria > Xanthomonadales > Xanthomonadaceae > Lysobacter_I. The sequence goes on from JAEWNA010000302.1 coordinate 396, forward strand.
GGCCTTGCCGTCGATCGTGCGAGAAACACGACACGGGCCGCGTTTCGCCTGAGGCGCGGCTAAACACCGGCCTTCGTGATGGCCTGACGCGTTAAAAATTCAGCAACGCGTTACTCCGGGCGGCCTACGGTGCCCCTCGCGCCATCCCGGCGCCCGGAGCCCACCATGCCTCGCATCACCGCCACGATCCTCGCGTCCGCCCTGATCGCCGCCACCGGCATCGCCTCCGCGCAGACCGTCAGCGTGCCCGCCCCCGTCCAGGGCGGCTATGCCTCGACCGAAGGCCCCTATTACGACTATGCGCGCGTGCTGCGCGTCGATCCCGTGCTGCAGCAGACCGCGCCGACGCGGGTCTCGTCCAACCGCTGCTACACCGAAAGCGACCAGTACGCCTCGAACGACGGCTACGACGACCACTACGACAACCGCAGCTACGACAGCCGCGGCTACGACGACCGTCGCTATGACGACCGCCGTTACGACGATCGCTACGACAGCCGCTACGGCGACGGCGGTTACGGCACCGACACCGGCCGCAACGTCGCCACCGTGATCGGCGGCGTGGTCGGCGCGGTGCTGGGCAGCAAGGTCGGCGGCGGTTCGGCGCGCTACGCCACGGCAGCGGTCGGCTCGATGGTCGGCGGCATGGCAGGCCGCAGCGTCTACGAACAGTCCCAGCGCAACAAGCAGCCGCCGCGCCGCGCCAGCGTGAGCGTCTGCGACCCGGTCGACGCTCGCGACGACGGTCGCTATTCCACGTCGGCGGTGACGATGTACGACGTGACCTACGAATACGCCGGCCGCCAGTACGTCACCCGCACCGACCATCACCCCGGCGACCGCATGCGCGTCCGCGTGGACGTGCGCCCGGAGTGAGATTCGGAGATCGCGCCGACCTGCGATGACGACGGGGCCCCACGCGGGCCCCGTCGCTTTTTCCGGCGCCGCGAATCGTCAGTGCGCGACCGCGCCGGCGCTGGGATGCGCCGACGGATACGGCGACAGCAGCGCGGCTTCCTGACGACGCAGTTCCTCGCCCAGTGCGGTCGCGATCGCGGTCACTTCGGTGGCGGTCATCCCGTCCGGAAGTGCGTCGATCGGCGTCGGGAACGCACCGTCGAACACCAGCAGATTGACGTCCTCGATCGGATCCTGCTCGAGGTTGTACAACTCCCACTGGTCCGGGGCCGGACGTTCGCTCCACGGGTCGCAGTAGCGCACCAGCTTCCACGGGCCGCTGCGCAGCGCGCGCACGTGCGCCGGCTGCGCGACCGCGCCGGGCGCCAGCGAAGACGCGCCGCTGCCGCCCTTGCGCAGCAGGTCGACCGTCGCCGCATACACCGCGTACTGCTCCCACGACTGGACGTTGTGCGGATCGTCGTCGCGCGGCAGCGGCTCGGTGATGAGGTCGTCGGTGACGAACAGCACGCCCTTGCGTTCGCGGCCATCGGGGCCGATGACCGCCGCACCCGGGTTGTGCAGCAGCGGCTTGAGGTTCGCGCCGGGCAGCGGCGCCGCGGCGTGGGTCTTCGACAGCTCCCGGCGCGCGCGTTCGATGTGCGCGTCGCTGGCGTGCGCGAGCTTCAGCAGCGTCGGCAGCACGTCGATGTGGCTGGTCTGCGCGGTGACCACGCGGGTATCGATCCGCGACGCCTGCGTCTTCGGGCAACTGATCAGGAACGGCACGTGCACCACTTCCTGGTAGGCGCCATGCCACTTCTCGATCTGCATGCCGTGGGCGGCGCCGTACTCGCCGTGGTCCGAGGCGAACACGACGATGGTGTCCTCGCGCAGGCCGCTGCTTTCCAGCGCTTCCAGCACGCGCAGGATGTGGCGGTCGACCATCGAGATCATGTAGGCGTAGTACTGCAGGAAGCCGGTGGCGGCGCCGTCGGGGTCCTGCTGCAGCTGGAAGGGAATGGCGATGCCCAGCGTCGCCTTCACCGCGTTCTGCAGCACCGTCTGCGGATCGCCGCCCATGCCCTGGCCGATGCTCAGCCCGGTCTTGGCGGCGAGGCCCAGCGCGACCTTGTACGAGGTCTCGTACTGGGCCCGTGGCTTGTTGTTGGCCAGCAGGTCCTCGTCCTGCGTCGGTGAGGCCGTGGCGCAGGCCTGCGGCAGGCCGGTCGGGTTCAGCGGCACGCGGAACGTGCCTTCGGTCGGGGCGATGCTGACCGTGCCCTGCGGCGGCACCGGCACCGAACCGCCCGGGCCCGCCGGCGGGACGACGGCCTGGTCGTCGCCGGGGACGCTCGGCTGCAGGCCGCGCGGCAGCGTCGGATACGTCGCGATGTCGTGCGGGTTGGTGAACGAACACACCGCGAAGAACGGCGCCGTCCGCGGCGTGCGCGGGTCCAGCGGCGCGTCCATGCCCTGCTGCGACAGCGCGCGGTTGTACGGCACGCCCAGCCCGCGTGCCTGCAGGAACGCGCAGGCGAGGTCGGCAAACTGGTAGTCGCGGAAGGTGCCGAGGTTGTTGATCGACGCGCCGTGCGGCTCCGGCCACGACAGCTCCCAGTCGCCGAAGCCGTACTGCTGCAGCGTGTGCTCCGGCGGCTCGCTGACGTGCCACTTGCCGAAGTAGTGCGTGGTGTAGCCCAGCGCGCGGAACCAGTCGCCCGCGGTCGGCGTGCCGTTCGGCGGCAGCCACGGGAAGTTCTGCGCGTCGCCGCTCTTGAACAGCCCGTCGGTCTGGGTGACGCCGGTACGCGGCCCGTACTGCCCGGTCATCAGGCTGGCGCGGCTGGGGATGCAGGCCGATTCGGCGATGGTGTGGTCGGTGAACACCGTCGCGTACTCGCGCAGCTTGCAGAAGCCGGGGAAATGCTTCGCCCAGGGATTGGTCGCCGGATCGATGTCGCCGACGAAGTCCAGCACCTGCTTGATCCCGTTCGCGAACCCCGCCTCGCCGTACCCCGCACTCGGGTAGTACAGCTGATCGACGAGGATCATCAGGATGTTGGGACGCGCATCGCGCGCCGCCTCGATCGCATCCACTGCGTCGCGGACCGGCTGGTCGCCGTCACCGCCGTTGCCGCCCTGTCCGTTCGTTCCCTGCCCTGTCACTGCCGTCATGGCTGTCTCCGTGTCCGTTGGGAATGTCGCGCCCGGCGTCTTGCCGGACGGCCGTCGATCATGCCCGGAACACGATGACCGTGCAGCCGCACCCCGTCCGCGAAACCGACGACGGCGTCGCCACGCCTCGTCGGTCCGCCGTCCGCGGCGGCGCTTTCCGGGGGTGCCGGGGGCGTCCAAGCCTGCGATAATGCGGGGCTTCGGCCCCGTAGCTCAGCTGGATAGAGCGGTCCCCTCCTAAGGGACAGGTCGCACGTTCGAATCGTGTCGGGGCCGCCAGCTTCACCTGCGTTGTCCACCTGTTCGCTTCGCTTTCCCTTCCGTTCGATGCCGGCGCGCGCTGTCGCGGGCAGCCGGCCAGCACCCCAGGAGTTCCCCCGATGACCCACCCCGTCCTGTCCTCCCTCGGCCTCGGCGCCACCGAATCCGGCACCTACCTCGGCAACGGGGAGTGGTCGAAGACCGCCGACGCCGGCGTGCTGGAGCCGGTCAATCCGACCACGGGCGAGGTGCTGGGCCGGGTGCATGCCTCCTCGCAGGCCGACTACGACCTGCTGGTCGAGCGCGCCCAGGCCGCGTTCAAGACCTGGCGTACCACCCCGGCGCCGCGCCGCGGAGAGGCGATCCGCCTGTGCGCGGACGCGCTGCGCACGCACAAGGACGCGCTGGGGTCGCTGGTCGCGCTGGAGATGGGCAAGTCCAAGCCCGAGGGCGACGGCGAAGTGCAGGAGATGATCGACATCGGCGAATTCGCGGTCGGCCTGTCGCGCCAGCTCTACGGCCTGACCATGCATTCCGAGCGCCCGGGCCACCGCATGTACGAACAGTGGCACCCGATCGGTCTGGTCGGCGTGATCTCGGCGTTCAACTTCCCGGTCGCGGTGTGGGCGTGGAACAGCTTCGTCGCGGCCATCTGCGGCGACATCACGATCTGGAAGCCCTCGCCGAAGACCCCGCTGTCGGCGATCGCGTCGATGAAGATCTGCAACGAGGCGCTGAAGGCCGGCGGCTTCCCGGACATCTTCTTCCTGTTCAACGACGCCGGCAGCGACCTCGCCCAGCAGTTCGTCGACGACAGGCGCATCCCGCTGATCAGCTTCACCGGCTCGACCAAGGTCGGCCGCATGGTCGGCGAACGCGTGGCGCGCCGCATGGGCCGTTCGCTGCTGGAACTCGGCGGCAACAACGCGATCATCGTCGATCCGACCGCCGACCTGAAGCTGGCGATCCCGGCGATCGTGTTCGGCGCGGTCGGCACCGCCGGCCAGCGCTGCACCACCACCCGCCGCCTGATCGTCCACGAAAGCCTCTACGACGACGTGCTGGCGAAGCTGGTCACGGCCTACAAGCAGGTCGAAACCAAGATCGGCGACCCGACCGACCCGAAGAACCTGATGGGCCCGCTCAACAGCAAGGACGCGGTGGATGCCTTCCTCGACGCGATCGCCAAGGCGAAGGCGTCGGGCGGCACCGTCGAGACCGGCGGCACCGCCATCGACGGCCCGGGCAACTTCGTGCGTCCGGCCATCGTCACCGGCCTGACCAACGACGCCGAGATCGTGCAGCACGAGACCTTCGCGCCGATCCTGTACGTGATGAAGTACAGCACCGTCGACGAAGCGATCGACATGCAGAACGCCGTGCCGCAGGGCCTGTCGTCGTCGATCTTCACCACCAACCTCAAGGCCGCGGAAGCGTTCCTGGGCGCGGCCGGCAGCGACTGCGGCATCGCCAACGTCAACATCGGCACCAGCGGCGCGGAGATCGGCGGCGCGTTCGGCGGCGAGAAGGAGACCGGCGGCGGCCGCGAGTCGGGTTCGGACGCCTGGAAGGCCTACATGCGCCGCCAGACCAACACGATCAACTACTCGGACGCACTGCCGCTGGCCCAGGGCATCAAGTTCGACCTGTAACCCGACCGGGACGCGCCGGCCCGCCGGCGCGCCTACCGCGGCGCCCCCACCCCGCAGGATTTCCCGCATGAACACCCAGAGGCAAACGAGTTCGCTCGCCATCGTCAGCCTGGTCGCCGGCATCCTCGGCTGGACGCTGCTGCCGTTCCTCGGCAGCGTCGGCGCGATCATCGCCGGGCACATGGCGCGGCGCGAGATCCGCCGCTCGGCGGGAGCGCTCGACGGCGACGGCCTCGCCATCACCGGCCTGGTGCTGGGCTGGGCGTCGGTGCTGTTCACCGTGATCGGCATCCTGATCGCGATCCTGTTCTTCGGCGGCATCGCCGCGCTGCTGGCCTGGCTGGGCCTCTCCGGCCAGCTCGGCTGAGCCCGGCGCGCATGTACGGACTCGCCCGCCCGTTCCTGTTCCGCATGGACGCCGAGCGCGCGCACGCGCTGGGGCTGTCGATGCTGGAGACGGCCTACCGCACCGGCATGAACCCGCTGCTCTCGCGCGGCACGCCGGCGTTCCCGGTGAAGGTGATGAACATGACCTTCCCGAATCCCGTCGGACTGGCCGCGGGGCTGGACAAGAACGGCGCGCACATCGACGCCCTGTTCGCACTGGGCTTCGGCTTCGTCGAGATCGGCACGGTCACGCCGAAGCCGCAGCCGGGCAATCCGAAGCCGCGGATGTTCCGGCTGCCGGAACACAAGGCGATCATCAACCGTCTGGGCTTCAACAACGACGGCGTCGATGCGCTGGTGCGCAACGTCGAGAAGGCCAAGCGCAAGGGCAACGGGCTGCTCGGCATCAACATCGGCAAGAACAAGGACACGCCCAACGAAGAGGCGTCGCTGGATTACCTGCGCTGCTACGAGAAGGTGTATCCGCTGGCCGATTACGTCACCATCAACATTTCCTCGCCGAACACCGCCGGCCTGCGCGAACTGCAGGAAGAACAGCAGCTGCGCAAGCTGCTCGGCCACCTGCGCGAGGCGCAGGAACGGCTCTGGACCCGCCACGGCCGCCGCGTGCCGATGCTGGTGAAGGTGGCGCCGGACCTGGCCGACGAGGACATCGACGTCACCGCCCGCGTGCTGGGCGAGTTGCAGGTCGACGGCGTGATCGCCACCAACACCACGGTGTCGCGGATCGCGGTGCACCAGCATCCGCTGGCGAAGGAAGCCGGCGGACTGTCCGGCGAGCCGCTGATGGCGAAGTCGACCGCGGTGCTGCGCATGCTGCGCACCCGGCTGCCGGAGCAGATCCCGATCGTCGGCGTGGGCGGCATCCTCACCGGCGCCGACGCGGTGAAGAAGATGGCCGCCGGCGCCAGCCTGGTGCAGTGCTACACCGGCCTGATCTATCGGGGCCCGGGCCTGATCCACGAATGCGTGGACGCCATCCGCCGCCGCAAGGAAGCGCCGAGCCGCGGACACCTGCCACCCACCACATGACCGTCCGCATCACCGAGCGCGCGCCGCTGCGCAACACCTTCGGGATCGACGCGCACGCCGGTGCGCTGCTCGAGACCGACGACGCGGCCGACCTGCCGGCGCTGTTCGAGGACACCCTGCGCGGCACGTCGCCGCTGGTGTTCGGCGGCGGCAGCAACCTGCTGATCGTGGAAGGACCGCGGGTCGCGCTGCGTTTCGACGGCCGCGACACCCGCGTGCTCGACGACACCGGCGAGTCGACGATCGTGCGCGCCGAAGCCGGCGCCGAATGGCACGGGTTCGTGCTGTGGACGCTGGAACAGGGCCTCGCCGGGCTGGAAAACCTCGCGCTGATCCCCGGCACCGTCGGCGCTGCGCCGATCCAGAACATCGGCGCCTACGGCGTGGAGGTCGGCGAACGCATCCATGCGGTCGAGGCGTTCGAGCGATCGACCGGCACATTCCGGCGCTTCGGCGCCGCCGACTGCGGCTTCGCCTATCGCGACAGCGCGTTCAAGCGCGCCGCGGACCGCTGGCTAATCGTGGCGGTGGAATTCGCGCTGCCGAAGGCCGCGTTGCTGCCGGCCGATGCGCTGAAGCTCGACTATGCCGGCATCGGCGACGAACTGAAGACGATGGCCGTCGCCAAGCCGACCCCGCGCAACGTGGCCGACGCCGTGATCGCGCTGCGTCGGCGCAAGCTGCCCGACCCCGACGTCGTCGGCAACGCCGGCAGCTTCTTCAAGAACCCGATCGTCCCGGCCTCGCAGGCGGAAGCGCTGCAGGTGATGCATCCCGGCCTGCCGGTGTTCCGCGGGGAGAGCGCCGACACCCGCAAGCTGTCCGCGGCCTGGCTGATCGAACAGTGCGGCTGGAAGGGCGCACGCAGCGACGAAGGCTCCGGAGACGCCGGCGTCTCCGACCGCCATGCGCTGGTCCTCGTCAACCACGGCCGCGCGAACGGCGCCGAACTGCTCGCCCTCGCCCGCCGCATCGCCGGCAGCGTGCGCACGCGCTTCGGCGTCGCCATCGAACCGGAGCCGCGCCTCGTCGGCGCGACGTGGTGAACGCCGTCGCGCGCACTCCCCACGTGCGCGCGGCGCTGCTGATGCTCGGCAGCACGCTGCTGTTCGGGCTGATGACGATCGCGATCCGGCTGGCCTCGGCGACGCTGCACACGTTCGAGATCGCGTTCTTCCGCAATTTCTTCGGGCTGGTCGCGGCGACGCCGCTGGTGCTGCGCCACGGTCCGGACCTGCTGCGCACGTCGCAGCTGCCGCGCTACCTGTTCCGCTGCGCGGTGGGCGTGGTCTCGATGCTGGCCGGCTTCTGGGCGATCGGCCATCTGCCGCTGGCGCAGGCGGTGGCGCTGTCGTACTCGACGCCGATCTTCGTCACCATCGCCGCCGTGCTGTTCCTGCACGAGCAGGTGCGCGCGCGGCGCTGGGCGGCGGTCGCGCTGGGCTTCGTCGGGGTGCTGATCATCGTGCGCCCGGGCAGCGCGGGCTTCAGCGCCGGCACGCTGGTCGCGCTGGCCGCGGCGGTGCTCAGCGGCATCGTCTCGATCCAGATCAAGCAGCTGTCGCGGGTCGATCCCGCCGACCGCATCGTCGTGTTCACCACGCTGCTGTGGGTGCCGATGTCGCTGCTGCCGGCGCTGACGGTGTGGCGCTGGCCCGAAGGCATCGCCTGGGCCTGGGTGATCGCGGCCGGCTTCCTCGGCACCGGCGGGCACATGCTGTGGACGCGGGCGCTGAAGCTCGGCGACGTGTCGGCGCTGACGCCGATCAGCTTCATGCAGTTGCCGCTGGTGGCGCTGGCGGGCTGGTGGCTGTTCCAGGAGCCGGTGGATCGCTGGACCGCGACCGGCGCGACGATCATCTTCGCCGCCAACGCCTACATCGCGCATCGCGAGGCCGTGCTGGCGCGACGCGCAGCCACCCACGCACCGGTGGAAGCGGCCCAACCGGGCGAGTGAGGCCGCATCGTGCGGCACTGCCGCATTGACCCCATCGCCCTCGCGGTGTACACCGTCGGGCGGCCCGCGCATCGACGGGCCGCGCGGCACGGCACAGGGGACGTGGCCGCCTCATCATCAAAGCAGTCCACACCGAAAAGGAGCATCGGCGCATGACCGCATCCCGTTCCACCCGTCCGCAGCACCGCATCACCCTTGCCGCGGCGATCGTCACCGCACTCTCCGGCCTGACGCTTGCCGCACCGTCGCATGCCGAAGAGGGCGATTACTCCGCCTGGCAGACGCTGGCGAACCTGGTCTCGCCGCCGAAGGCGGACAACAAGGTCACCGCCGCGCAGCGCACCGGCGACTACCCGCTGCTGGCCAATCCCTCGGGGTTCGCCGACGGCTTCTCGCCCGGCGCCTACAGCCAGTGGCAGACCGTGCAGCTGGCCCCCGAGACCGGCGCGATCTGCGGCAACGGTTCGCCCTACAAGTTCTTCGTCAATCGCGTGCCGAACACGCGCAACACCATCATCTACATGGAAGGCGGCGGCGCCTGCTGGGACTACGCCAGCTGCAGCGGCCAGTCCGGCATCCGCGGCGCGCGCAACCCGAACGGCATCCCCGACGACTACATGGCCCTGCTGAACCCCGGCGCGAGCCTGGTCAGCCCGTTCGTCACCCGCGTCAGCCCGTTCGATGCGGTGAAGACGCAGCAGTGGAACATGATCTACGTGCCCTACTGCACCGGCGACATCTACAGCGGCGACAAGGTCGCGGTGTATCCCGACCCGACCGGCGCGCACGCGCCGCTGGTCTGGCATCACAACGGCGTGCGCAACGTGCGCGCGGTGGTCGGCTGGCTCAAGGACAACCTGCCGCGCCCGACGCAGATGCTCTCCACCGGCTGCAGCGCCGGCGGTGCGGGCAGCCTGACCAACTACGCGACCCTGCGCCGCGACATGGCGCCCACCCGCGGCTTCCTGATCGACGACTCCGGTCCGATCTTCGACGCGCCCGTGGGCGGCGATCCGCAGGTCTGGCCGCAGGTGCCGCTGCAGACCCAGATCCGCCAGGCGTGGGGCCTGTCGCGTCCGAACGGCCCGCTGCCGTACATGGCCGCCGCGCTGCCGCAGCTCGACCAGAACCAGCTGGGCACGCTCTACAACGCGCTGTCGGCGAAGTATCCGAACGACCGCCTCGGCCAGACCCACTTCTGGCAGGACCTGAACTACTCGTCGTACTCGTACGAGCGGTTCTTCTCCGACATCGCCAATGCGCCGGACCAGGCGACCAAGGAAGCGCTGATCCACGCCCGCTGGAACACGGACACCACCCGCCTGCGCGATCGGCTCAACGGCCTCGGCAACTTCGGCGGGTACTTCCCGCAGTACCGTGCGCTCAACGAGAGCCATTGCACCACGATCGTCGACTTCAAGAACGGCGACATCCAGACGATGAGCCTGGAACTGCGCAACTTCATCGACAGCGTGCTGAGCGGTTCGGGCAACGTGCTGGACGCGTCCGAGGCCAGCGACGCCGCGGACCGGGCCAAGCCCTTCAACCTGCTGTACTGGACGGTCGACCAGCTGGTCTGACCGGTCGACGAGACCGCTGCACCGGACGGGCCCGCCGCGGCCCGTCCGGTGTAGCCTATGCCTCATCCCCTGCCGAGCATCACGAACACGCCATGAAACTGCGACTGCTGCACATCGGACTCGGCCTCGCGGTCGTCACGACCGTGGCGATCGTCGTCTCCGTGCGCATCAAGCAGGACGCGGTCTCCCGCGCCGTGCAGGCGCAGGACGCCACCGTGCCCACCGCCGCCGCGCCGGTCGCGGACCCGGGGCTCGCATCGACGCCCGAGGCCCGCGCCTACCAGGACCGGCTGGCGTTCGAACGCCAGACCCGCACCTTCCTCCGCGATGCCCCGAACCTCGACGACAAGACCCGGATCAAGCGCGCGCAGGCGCTCAGCCGCGAGATCGACCGCCGCGAGCAGACACGCGAGCTGTCCGCCGGCGAGGCGGTGATGATACGGATCGGGCTGATCCACGCCGCCGTCCAGGACGATGCCCAGCGCATCTCGCAGTCCCAGGAAGTGATCGACCGCTACCGCCAGCAGACCGCGGAGCGGCAGGCCGCCTTCAGCGCGCAACAGCAGAAGGACGCGCGTTTCCAGGCCTACAAGGCCGCCGAGACGAGGATCGTCTCGGAAGTGCTGGCGATGCAGAGCTACCCCGGCGGCCTCAGTCGCGACGACTACCTGCGGCTGCGGCTGCAGGAAGCCCGGGAGACGATCTACAACGCCCCGGACGCCACGCCGAAGACGCCGACGCCCTGACCGCGGGCGGCCCACGACCTTCGGCACTGGCCCCGCCGTCACGGTCGCCTACCCTGCGGGTTCGTCCGTCTTCACGAACCCCGGCATGAACAAGACCCTGCTGTCCCTGGGCATCGCCCTGACCTGCTTCGCGTCCGTCGGTGCCGCCGGCGACACCCGCACGCCGCAACTGGGCACGTTCGGCATCGAACTGTCGAACCGCGACCTCTCGACCAGGCCCGGTGACGACTTCGCCCGCTACGCCAACGGCCACTGGTTCGACAGCTACCAGCTCAAGGACTACGAGACCCGCTACGGCTCGTTCAATACGCTCGCCGACCGCGCGGAGCTGCAGACGCGCGAGATCGTCGAAGGCCTGCAGGCCCGCCAGGACCTGAAGCCGGGCAGCGACGAGCAGAAGATCCGCGACTACTACGCCAGCTACATGAACACCGCCGCGCGTGATGCCGCCGGCATCGCGCCGCTGCGGCCGGTGCTGGACCGCATCGCCGCCATCGACTCCTACGCCGCGCTGACCGAGGCTTTCGGACGCTCCGACATCGACGGCACCGATGCGCCGATCGGCGCCGGCATCGGCGTCGACCGCAAGAACCCGGACCGCTATCTCGTCGGCATCGGCGTCGGCGGCCTGGGCCTGCCCGACAAGGACTTCTACCTCAACCAGGAGCCGCGCTTCGAGAAGATCCGCGCCGCCTACCTCGACCACATCGTCACGATGCTCGGCTTCGCCGGGGTACCGGCCGATGCGGCGAAGCCTCGCGCCGAGGCGATCCTCGCGCTGGAGACCGCGCTGGCGAAGCAGCACTGGGATCGCGCCCAGATGCGCGACCGCGACAAGACCTACAACCTGCGCACGTTCGCGCAGCTGACCTCGGAATTCCCGGGCTACGACTGGGCCGCGTTCTTCGCCGCGCAGGACATCCCGCAGCCCGGCGAAGTCAACATCGTCACCCCGAGCGCGGTCGCGCCGGTGCTGGAGATCGTCAAGGCGACGCCGCTGCCGGTGTGGCGCGATTACCTGACCTTCCACGCCGTGCGCAACCAGGCGCCGCTGCTGAGCACGCAGATCGACGAGGCGGCCTTCGCCTTCACCGGCAAGGTGCTCAACGGCCAGCTCGCGCAGAAGGAACCGTGGAAGCGCGCCGTGGCGGTCGTCGGCGGCCGCGGCGGCCTGGGCGACGCGGTCGGCCGGCTGTACGTGGCCCGCCACTTCCGTCCGGAATCGAAGGCCGCCATGGACGCGCTGGTCGAGAACCTGCGCACCGCGCTGGGCCAGAACATCGACCACATCGACTGGATGGGCGACGCCACCAAGGTCGAGGCGCGTCGCAAGCTGTCCACCTTCAATCCGAAGATCGGCTACCCGAAGAAGTGGCGCGACTATTCCAGCGTGACCATCGTGCCGAACGACCTGATCGCCAACGCGATGGCGATGCGCAAGTACAACCTCGACGACCAGATCGCCCGGCTCGGCCGCAAGCCGGACCGCGACGAATGGTTCATGACCCCGCAGACCGTCAACGCCTACTACAACGCATCGTTCAACGAGATCGTGTTCCCGGCCGCGATCCTGCAGCCGCCGTTCTTCGACGTGAACGCCGATCCGGCGGTCAACTACGGCGGCATCGGCGGCGTGATCGGCCACGAGATGGGCCACGGCTTCGACGACCAGGGCTCGAAGTCGGACTACGCCGGCATCCAGCGCAACTGGTGGACCGACGAGGACCGCGCCCGCTTCGATGCGCGGACCAAGGCCCTTGGCGCGCAGTTCAACGGCTATTGTCCGATCGAGAAGCAGTGCGTGAACGGCCAGCTGACGATGGGCGAGAACATCGGCGACCTCGGCGGCCTGTCGATGGCCTACACCGCCTACAAGCTCAGCCTCAAGGGCAAGCCGGCGCCGGTGATCGACGGCCTGACCGGCGACCAGCGCTTCTTCCTGGCCTGGGCGCAGGTGTGGAAGGCGAAGTACCGCGAGGAAGCACTGGTCAACCAGCTCAAGACCGACCCGCATTCGCCGCCGCAGTACCGCATCAACGGCCCGCTGCGCAATCTCGACGAATGGTATGCCGCCTTCGACGTGAAGCCCGGCGACAAGCTCTACCTGCCGCCGGAGCAGCGCGTCCGCATCTGGTAACGCCTGCCGCCCCGGAACACCGACACGGCCGCCGCGAGGCGGCCGTGTCGCATCCGGCGTCCGTGCACGTCATGACGGGACGCGCCCACGCATCCCGGCATCGCCGTCGTCGGGCCTCGGGCATCCTGCGTTAGCGTGGCGACAGGCGCAGCGCGTGCAACTCGGCCTCCTTCGCTTCCACGAGTTCGCGCAGCTGCTGGTGCGCGACGGCCTTGTTGTGCCACAGGGCATGGCAGGTCTCGCGCCATTCGGGCGCTTCGCCGCCGCGCGGGCGCGCGGCCAGCGCGCTGTCGTACCAGACGATCGCGCCGCGGGCGTTGCCCGCCCGCAGGCAGGCATCCCCCTGTGCGAGGCGTTCGCGAAGAAACGAAAGGTGGGCCGCGAGGCCGCCCTCCGGCTTGTCGGTCATGGTGCGTGCGTCGTGGCGCGGGAATACGGCTGACAACGCCGGAGGCGGCACGGTCCGGCCACGCCGGGCGAAAAAAATGGGGCCCGGATGTCCGGGCCCCATGGATGCACGCGAATCGCTTCGACCGGATCGTCGATCAGGGAGGATCGATGACGGTGAAGGTGATCGGCACCGCCACCGACGGCGACACCGGATCGTTGCTGTTGACGCACAGGTTGGCGCGGTAGGTCGCCGCCGACAGCGTGCCCGCGGTGAGGATCACCTGATGGGTGCGCGTCTCGGTCGGGAACAGCGAGCCGGACGCCGGGAACGCGGTGCCCAGCCATGGCGCGCCGCAGCTCACGAGGCCGCTGACCTGCATCGACAGGCCCGGGAACGACGTCTGCGCGGCCCACGTACCGGCACCCGCGTTCGACACGGTGATCGCGGCGAAGGAACCGTTGCCGGTGTTCGACGCGTACTGCGCCCAGCGGTTGGCGAACGTGCCGCGGGTGTTCACCACCAGCCAGTACTTGCCGGGCGGCAGGGTCACGTTCTGGCCCGCGGCGACGAGGTTCAGGCGGATGCTGCTGGCGTCGGTGGTCACCCCGGCCGAGGTCGGCGTGGCGGTGTAGCTCCACACCGCGGCGGCGGCGGCCGTCTGCGGATTGCCGGCCGGCAGACCGGCCGCATCGGGGTAGATGCTCCACGTGAAGTTCACCGCCGCGGTCGCGAGCGCCGCGCCGCTGACCACGAAACCGGTGGTCCTCAGCGAGGTGATCTGCGTCGATTCGGTCACGTCGAAGTCGTCCGCTGCGAACTGCGCCGCGTTGCCTGCCGTCGCCGGATCGGTGTACACGGTGTTGCGGAAGCCCGAGCTGATGCCGGTGTCGTCGGCGTAGTACACGCCGGCGGTGGCCTGCCCGGTGTTCTCGACCGTGTAGTCGAGCGCCGAACCGCCGGTGTTGCCGATCGTGAACGAGGCGTTGGCGGTACCGCCGGTCTGGGCGCTGGCGCTGCCCGGGCTGACGACGGTGGCAACCGGCGGCGGCACGGCCACCGCGATCGGCAGGTGCAGTTCGCCGGCGGGGTTGATCACGCCGCCGGTGTAGCGCGGCATCAGGCTGACGCGACCGAACTTCCACACGCCGTCGGGCGGCAGCAGCCACGAGAAGATCGTGAACTTGACCGAACGACTCTGGCCGGCCGGCACCACGAGCAGCGGCGTGCTCGGCGCACCGGGGACACCCTCGAGTGTCACCCGCCACACGGTGCTGCTGGTGCCCGGATTGCGGAAGGTGCGGGTGAACTCGCAGATCGGGAAGCAGCGGCCGTTCGCCAGGCTGGCGATGTTGAGCGTGGACGGATCACCGCCAGTGGCCGGGTCGGCGGCCTGGTAGTTGGCCGTGGTCTCGTCGAGCACCAGCCCGGCGCGGATCGCGCGATCCACCTGGATGCGGCCGGCGCCGCGCGCGAACGGATCGGCGGGCGTGACGGTGTCTTCCAGCAGCACCGCTTCCTTGGAGCTCATCATCAGCGCCGACTTGACTTCGGACACGGTCCACGATGGGCGCGCCTGGCGGACCAGCAGCGCCGAACCGGCGTGATGCGGCGAGGCCATCGAGGTACCGTCGTACAGCGCCAGCGCATTCTCCGAGCCGGTCAGGGTGGTGCCCGAGACGGCGGCGAGGATGTTCACGCCCGGCGCGGTGATGTCCGGCTTGATCAGGTCGAAACCGACGACCGGGCCGCGCGAGCTGAACGCGCCCAGCGCATCCGGCACGTTCGGCAGGCCCACGGCCGGGAAGGTGATCTGCGCGGTCGCGGTGGCCGGATTGGCCTGGCCGAAATCGCGAATCGCATCGCCATCGACCTGGGTCACCCCGAAGACCGGGATGGTGGTGCCCGGAACCGAAGGAATGATGCCGCCCGCCTGGTTGTTGGCGATCACCACCGCCACCGCACCCGCGGCCGCGGCGTTGTTGGTCTTGATCGAGAAACTGCAGGTGCCACGGCGCACGACCGCGATGGCGCCGGCGAAAGTGTTGGCCGGGTAGGCCGCACAGCCGTCGCTGGTGGTGCCGATACCGGCGCTGATCACCAGCGGCGTGCTGCCGGGGATGGTCGCCGACAGCGGCGTGCCGCCGGTGCCCTCGTTCATCGCGACCGGCTGGAGCGCGGCCGGGACCGGCGCGGGGCCGGTGACCTGCATCAGGACGGCGAAGCCGGCGCGGCCGTGCTGCGCCGCCGCGGTGCTGGCGACCCACGGTTCGACGTGGCCGAGGGTGAACGCCGCCGGGCCGCTGTTGCCGGCCGAGGCCGCGACATAGATGCCGGCGTCGGTGGCCGAGAGGAAGGCCTGCGAGACGGACTCGGTCCAGGGCGAAGCGCCGCCGCCGATCGAGTAGTTGATCGCGTCGACGATGCCGTCGGCGATGACCTGGTTGATCGCCGCCACCGCCGAGACGTTCGGGCACAGGCCCTGGCCGGTGGAGGTGTTCGTGTAGCAGATGTCGTAGGCGATGATGTTCGCCCGCGGGGCGACGCCGGAGATGCGCAGCGGCGCACCGCTGAAGACCACGTCGCGGCGGTTGCCGGCGGCGGTGGAGGCGGTGTGGGTGCCGTGGCCGTTGGTGTCGCCGAAGCCCGGCTCCTCGCGGATATTGGCGACACCGCAGGTGTTGCCCGGCGCGCCGCAGACGAAGTCGTAGCCGCCGATCAGCTTGGCGTTGCAGCGGCCCTCATCGACGCCGCCGGGCGCGCAGGTCCCGAGGTAGTTGCCGGCGCCGAGCGGATTGGCGTGGACGTAGCCGTCGACCGGGTCAGTGGCCGTGAACGACGGCGCGCCGAAGTTGATGCCGGAGTCGAGCATTGCGACGACCATGCCCTCGCCCTGCACGCCGGGCGCGCCGCCGGGGGTCCCGGCGCTGCCGGCCCACGCGATCGGGGCGCCGATCAGGGTCGGGCCGACGTCGGTGTCCATCGCGTATTCGCGGTAGGGCTCGACCAGGCGCACGCCGGCGATCTTGCCGACCCGCGCGGCCTCGTCGACGGTCAGATCGGTCACGATGCCGTTGACCGCGTGCTGCATGCGGCGCCGCACCTGCAGCGAACGGCGGACCATGCCCGACATCTGCCGTTCCATCTGCTGCTGCTTGCGCTGCAGGTAGCCGACATATTCGAGGGACGCCTGGCTCTTCACGTCGATCCGCGGGCGGCCGAGCGTGCCGGCCTTCGACTGCGGCGCCGTCAGGCCCGCAATCCCGCCGCGGTAGGACGCCAGCGGGGCATCGGAGAACAGCACGAGGTAAGTGCCGCGCGCGTTGCGCTGCGAGGCCTTCGCCGCCCGGGCCGGGGTCCGGAGGTCGCCCGTGCCAGCGTTGAAACGATCCATGACCGGATAGCGATTGGTCTGCACCATCGAAAAGGTGCGCTGCGGTGCCTGGACGGCAGCGACGCGCGCCACCTCCGGCTTCCCGCGTTTGGGTTCAAGCAGTGCCTGGCGCCAGGAGGCGGCGCTGGCCAACATCGCAGCCGCGCACAGCGCGACGGCGACCCCCCACTTTCTCGATTTCGGCATGATGGATTCCCCGGCTGTGTTCGTAGTACACGGACGATGTACACGGACGATCGTTGACGATCTGATGCAACAACGCAATTCGGCCCCCCGGGCGGACGGCGGATGCACGGCCGTACGCACGATGCGCCGAGTCTAGGGGATATTGCGGCGCAGCAACTCCCCACGCACTTTCCGACCGGCGCCGCGAACGCTGTCCGCAGGGCCGGCCGACGACGGGCCTTCCGGCCCGACGCAGCCTCAGCGGCGGAAACCCGGGCGCCGCGACTCGCCGTCGGCGGAGGCCTCGCCGGCGGACCACCGCGACACCCCGGGATAGAACGGTCGCGAGGCGAAGGCGACGGTCCTGATCACGCCCACCGGCAGATGCAGCTCGGACGACGCGTCGGTGTTGTTGGCCGTGAAGCGCTCGCGCAGGACCAGCTTGCCGAAGTGCCAGGTGCTGCCGGCGGTCAGGGCGGTCGCGTCGATGGTGACCGTCAGCGATCGCGACGTGCCCGCGGGCACCCACAGCAGCGACGGCACGGTGCCGGCGAGCCCTTCCAGCGACACCGCCCACAGCGCGCCGTAGGTGCGCGTGTTGCGGAAGGTGCGGGTGAAGCTGCACGAAGGCGGATTGCAGGTCGTGTCGGCCATGCTGGCCAGGTTGAGCCCCACCGTGCTGCCGCCGGTGTTCGGGTTGGCGGCCTGGAAATTGGCCTTGGTCTCGTTGAGCACCAGGCCGGCGGCGACCGCGCGATCGACCCGCACCCGGCCCGCGCCGCGGTTGTTCGGGTCGGCCAGGGTCACGCCGTCCTCGAGGTAGACCTGGTCGGTCGAGGTCATCATCAGCGCCGACTTCACTTCCATCGGCGTCCAGTCCGGACGCACCTGGCGCACCAGCAGCGCCGCGCCGGCGTTGTGCGGGGACGCCATCGACGTGCCGTCGTAGATGTCCACGGCCTGCTCGGAACCGGTGAGCGTGGTGCCGGAAACCGCCGCGAGGATCGCGACGCCCGGCGCCGCGATGTCCGGCTTGATCAGTTCGTAGCCGCTGGGGCCGCGCGAACTGAAGTCGGCCAGCACGTCCGGCGTGTTGGGGACGCCGACCGGCGGATAAGGCAACTGCGCGGTGGCGTTCGACGGATGGGCCTGGCCGAAATCGCGGACCGCATCGCCGTCGGCCTGGGTCAGCGCGAACACCGGGATCGTGGCGCCCGGGACCGAGGGAATGACCACGCCCGTCTGGTTGTTCGCGATCACGATCGCGACCGCGCCGGCGGCGGCGGCGTTGCCCGCCTTGACCGTGAAGTTGCAGGTCCCGCGGCGGACGACCGCGATGGCCCCGCTGAACGTGTTCGCCGGGAAGGCGGCGCAGCCGTCGTCGGTGGCGTTGATGCCGGCGCTGATGCGCAGCGGCGTGGTGGCGGGGATGGTGCTGGAGAAGGCGACGCCGCCGGTGCCCTGGGTCGCCACCAACGCGGTGACGTTCGCCGGGACCGGCGTCGGGCCGGTCGCCGAGAACAGCACCGAGAACGGGCCGCGCCCGTGCTGCACGGCGGCCGTGGTCGACACCCACGGCTCGTCGTGGCTGACGCTGCCGGCGGAGGGGCCGTCGTTGCCCGCGGCCGCGGCGACGAAGATGCCGGCGTCGACCGCATTGAGGAACGCGAGCGAGACCGAATCCGACCACGGACTGGTGCCGCCGCCGATCGAGAAGTTGAGCGCATCGACCACGCCGTTGGCGATGGCCTGGTTCACCGCGGCCGCCGACGACGAACTCGGGCACAGCCCCTGTTCGGTCGACGTGTCGGTGTAGCAGACGTCGTAGGCGATGATGTTGGCGTGCGGCGCCACCCCGGAGATGCGCAGCGACGCGCCCTCGTAGGTCACGTCGCGGCTGTTGCCCGCGGCCGTGGACGCGACGTGGCTGCCGTGGCCATTGGTGTCACCGAAGCCGGGTTCCTCGCGGACGTTGGCCTGGTTGCACTTGTTGCCCGGCGAGCCGCAGACGAAATCGTAGCCGCCGATCAGCTTGTCGTTGCAGCGGCCCTGGTCCACGCCGCCGGAGGCGCAGGTGCCGACATAGGCGCCGGCGCCGAAGGGATTCGCGTGCACGTAGCCGTCGACCGGCCCCGTCGCCGAGAACGACGGCGCCCCGAAGTTGATGCCCGAGTCGATGATGCCGACGACCATGCCTTCGCCGCGATGGTTGACGCCGCCGGCCGGCACCTGCCCGGTCCACAACGGCACTGCGCCGATGAAGGTCGGGCCGACGTCGGTGGCCTGTTTCTCCTCGCGGTCGGCCTCGACCAGCTTCACGCCCGGCATCCGCGCCACCCGCGCGGCCTGGGCCGGGGTCATGTCGACGATGATGCCGTTGAGCGCGTGCTGCATGCGCAGGCGCACCGGCAGCGAGATGCCGAGGGCCTGGCCGATGCGCTGTTCCATCGCGCGCTGGCGGCCGGTCAGGTAGTCGACGTAGGCGAGCGCTTCCGCGCTCTTCACGTCCAGCCGCTGGCGGCCGCCGGGCGACAGCGCGCGCTTGGGCACGGGCAGTCCCGGCACGCCGCCGCGATAGGACGCCAGCGGCGCGTCGTTGAACAGCACGGTGTAGGTGGCGCGCGCGCCGGGCTGGCCGGCCTTCGGCGCCACCGCAGGCGGTGCGCCCGGCAGATCGCCGATGTCGTGGGACCAGCGGCTGGACGCGACCTGCCCGGACACCGCCTGGGCCAGCGGCGAAACCGCCGGTGTCCGCTGCGCTGCCGGCGCAGGCAAGCGCGCACCGCGGAGATGGAAGGAGGAAGTCGCGGCGGCGGCCGCTGCGACCGTCGCGACCGTCGCGACGGAGATCCACGCACGCCCCTGGAATTTCGCTTTGCTCATGTTGGCCCTCGACGCCGGTTCGATCGGTACGACCCGTACGGCGCCCCCGGCGCCGCTCCCGCGTCCGGGCGGGGGGTGGATCGCGGTCGCTGGCGCTCTGCGCCCGATCGCGATCCCCGGAGTGTACGCGTTTGCCTCACGTTCCTGTCGAGCGACCGGTCGAAGCCGCCGGCCGGGTCGGGGCAGGCCCTGCCGCGATCAGCCGCGGGCCGCGTCGCCCCGGCGGACGACCATCCACCACATCGCGGAAGCCCAGGCGATACCGATCGCCGTACCCGCGATCACGTCGCTGGGAAAGTGCACGCCCAGCATCAATCACGACGCCGCGACGAGCAGCGCGAAGCCCCAGGCGCCGCCGACGATCGGCCACCGCCAGCGCGACCGCCAGGCGAGCGCGGTGACGACCGTCGCCAGCGTCGCGGTCGCCATGGCATGGCCGCTGGGAAACGAGAACGTGGCCGGCACCACCGCCTCCGGGCATTCGATCACCGGCCGCGGCCGCTCGAACAGCAGCTTGAGGCCCTTGTTCAGCAGCAACCCGCCG
Organism: Pseudomonadota bacterium; assembly: GCA_023392975.1. Classification (GTDB taxonomy): domain Bacteria; phylum Pseudomonadota; class Gammaproteobacteria; order Xanthomonadales; family Xanthomonadaceae; genus Lysobacter_I. The sequence continues at coordinate 20,618 of JAEWNA010000302.1, forward strand.
CCGAGCGCGATCGCGGCGAACGTCGCCGGTCGCCAGCGCCGCCTCGCCGCGAGTGCGATCACCAGCAGCGCGTCGAACGGCAGCACGCCCAGGCCGTAGCCCAGCGCGTCGAGCCAGAGCGACAGCGCATCGAGCGTCGGGGTCCACTGCTCGCGGACCCAGCGCAGGCCGGCCTCGTCGAAACCGCGCGCGAGGCCGGTGAGCATCGCGATGGCGCACAGCGCGAACACCGCCAGTGCGGCCGCGCACGCGATCGCGGCACGCCTGCGCGGGTCGACCGCGGCGACGGCGTTCATTCCGACCGGGGGATGGCCCCGTAGTGACGCTCGACGTAGTCGTCGATGATCCGAACGAAGTCCTGCGCGATGCCCTCGCCGCGCAGGGTGACGGTCTTCTCGCCGTCGATGAACACCGGCGCGGCGGGCGCCTCGCCCGTGCCCGGCAGCGAGATGCCGATATTGGCGTGGCGCGATTCGCCCGGGCCGTTCACCACACAGCCCATCACCGCGAGGGTGAGGTTCTCGGCGCCAGGGCGGGTGATCTTCCACTCCGGCATCTTCGCGCGGACATGTTCCTGCACGGTCTGCGCGAGTTCCTGGAAGAACGTGCTGGTGGTGCGGCCGCAGCCGGGGCAGGCGGTGACCATCGGCGTGAACGCGCGCAGGCCGAGGGTCTGCAGCAGCTCCTGCGCGACGACGACTTCCTGCGTGCGCGACGCGCCGGGTTCGGGCGTCAGCGAGATGCGGATCGTGTCGCCGATGCCTTCCTGCAGCAGCACCGCGAGCGCCGCACTGGAGGCGACGATGCCCTTGCTGCCGATGCCGGCCTCGGTCAGGCCGAGGTGCAGCGCGAAGTCCGAGCGCCGCGCGAGGTCGCGGTACACCGCGATCAGTTCCTGCACGCCGCTGACCTTGGCGCTGAGTACAATCCGCTCGCGCGGCAGGCCCAGTTCGACCGCGCGTTCTGCGGAATCGACGGCGGAGCGGATCAGCGCCTCGCGCAGCACGCGGCCGGCGTCCCATGGATCGGCACGGCGCGCGTTCTCGTCCATCAACTGCGCCGCCAGCGCCTGGTCCAGCGAGCCCCAGTTGGCGCCGATGCGCACCGGCTTGCCGTACCGGATCGCGAACTCGATCAGCTGCGCGAACTGGGTGTCCTTCTTCTTGCCGAAGCCGACGTTGCCGGGATTGATGCGGTACTTCGCCAGCGCCTCGGCGCAGGCCGGCTCGGCGGCGAGCAGCTGGTGCCCGTTGTAGTGGAAGTCGCCGATGATCGGCACCGACACGCCCATCATCGCCAGCCGGTCGACGATGCGCGGCACCGCAGCGGCGGATTCGGGGTTGTTCACGGTCACCCGAACGAGTTCGGAACCGGCGCGCCACAACTCGGCGATCTGCTTCGCGGTGCCGGCGACGTCGGCGGTGTCGGTGTTGGTCATCGACTGCACGACCACCGGCGCGGCGCCGCCGACGGCGACCTTGCCGATCAGGACCTGGCGGGTGGAACGGCGCGATGCGGGGCCGTACGCGGGCGCCGCGTCGTCGCGGCAAGGCTGGGGCTGTGCGGACATGGCGGAATTCTACCCGTCCGCGCCACGCCGGGCGCGTCGGCGTCTCGGCCGGCGCGACCCGCGTCCCGTATCCTGTGCCGGATGTTCGACCCGCCCGCCCCCGCCGACCGCACGCCGTACACGCCCAGCCAGCTGAACGCCCTCGCCCGCAACCTGCTGGAGGACGCGTTCCCGCTGATCTGGGTCGAGGGCGAACTGGGCAATCTCTCGCGGCCGGCCTCCGGCCACCTGTACTTCACGCTCAAGGACGAACGCGCCCAGGTCCGCTGCGCGCTGTTCAAGCCCAAGAGCCAGTGGCTGAAGTTCGTCCCGCGCGAGGGCCTGCGCGTGCTCGCGCGCGGCCGGCTGACGCTGTACGAGGCGCGCGGCGACTACCAGCTGATCCTCGATACGCTGGAAGAGGCCGGCGAAGGCGCGCTGCGGCGGGCGTTCGAGGCACTGAAGGCGAAGCTGCAGGCGGAAGGGCTGTTCGACCAGACGCGCAAACGCCCCCTGCCCGCCCACGTACGCCGCCTCGGCGTGCTGACCTCGCCCTCGGGCGCGGCGGTGCGTGACGTGCTGAGCGTGCTGCGTCGACGCTTCCCGCTGGTCGAGGTCGAGATCCTGCCGGTGCCGGTGCAGGGCGAGACCGCGGCGGCGCAGATCGTGCGCATGCTGCAGGCGGCCGGCCGCAGCGGCCGCTACGACGCCCTGCTGCTGACCCGCGGCGGCGGCTCGCTCGAAGACCTGTGGGCGTTCAACGACGAGGCGCTGGCGCGGGCGATCGCCGCCTCGCCGGTGCCGGTGGTGTCGGCGGTCGGCCACGAGGTCGACGTCACCCTCGCCGACTTCGCCGCCGACCTGCGCGCGCCGACGCCGTCGGTCGCGGCCGAACTGCTGGTGCCCGATCGCGCCGATCTCGCGGCGCGGCTGCGCGCCCTCGCCCGCCGCCTGCAGGCACTGCACGCGCATCGCCTGCGCGAGGCCGCGC